>CAYMDX010000123.1:0-7071 GCA_964389125.1 uncultured Bacteroidales bacterium | reverse complement strand
TCCAATGCCTTTTTCTGACCATCGGTAAGCTTAAAGTCAACCTTCCGGTATTTGATCTTTTTACGCCTCCCCTTTGCACGGGACTTATAAGGTCTTGCAGCAGCCATGACTTATTCACCTTTATATTCTCTTATCAGAAAAACATACACCGGGAAGTGGTCGCTATAGCCACCCAGATAAACACCTCCCCCGTAACTGCGGTAAGGGTATCCCTGGAAACGCCCGGAGGACTGACGCAGGAATGGTCTGTTAAACACCTCCGCCCGCAGATAGGTGAAGTCATCATAATCATCGTCAATCAACGACGGTGTCATCAGAATCTGATCAAAGAGGCTCCAGGAATCCCGATAGGCATTCGTACCAATACCCTGCTTATAATAAGAGACATAAGGATTGTACAGTTCATCCTCCTGAAGGTCCTCTTTGGAACCATTTGATCGCAGGTGTTCCTGAATGCTGACATCCACGGGGTCGTCATTGAAGTCACCCATCATAAACACTTTGGCTCCGGGCTCAGCCTCCTGGATGGAATCAATGATATTACGGGCAATATCTGCTTTAGCGATACGCAGCGGACGCGTGGCTGCCTCCCCTCCTACGCGGCTGGGCCAGTGGGCAACAATAAAATGCATCCGTTCGCCCAGCAGCTCACCGGTAAGCAACAACTGATCACGGGTCTTGTAATCGGGCCGCTCTTCAAAAACGGCAGGATAGGCTTTATGGCTTTCATAATCAAAATAGGTCGGGTTATAGAAGAAAGCTACATCTATGCCGCGCGACCCCGGTCCCTCTTCGTACACGGCCTGGTAGTTCCGGTCTTTGATACGCTCCTGAGCTGCCAGGTCCTCCAGTACGGTCATGTTTTCCACTTCCGCCAATCCAAGAACGGCCGGCCCGTCAGGGGTGAGCTCTTCCCCCAGTTTATCAATCACTTCGGACAGGTTTTCCAGCTTCTCAAAATAACGTTCTGAAGTCCATCGGTTGCTTCCTTCCGGAGTAAAATCATCGTCGCGCTTATCCGGATCATTGATCGTATCAAAGAGGTTTTCGACATTATAAAAGCCGATACACACACTGATAAAATCGCGTTGCTGGTTGTCTGACTGATTATAGGCCTGAAACGGGGCCATCAAAACAAAGCCGGTCAGCAACAGCATAGCCATACCAAAATGATGAAACCTTGCCATATCTTTCATAATAAATATGTAATTTTGATTTCAAAAATAAACATTTTAGGTAAACAGTTCATTACATTAATACTTTTTCATACTTTTTGATGATTTCCTTACAGGATAAAAATGTTCTCGTCTATGAAAATAAAACTTCTTCTGATTCTGCCTCTTTTGATGACTGCATTCTCTGCCGGGCAAGCCTTTACGTTATGGGATGATGAGATCCCGACAGACACTTTGGATATAGATGAACATGATGAACGGGATATTCCGGTTATCAGCATCTCCATTGATGATCTGGAGGGAGAAGCCGGGTCGCATGACATTTCCAGCCTGTTACAGGGTTCCCGGGATATTTATGTAAACACCGCAGGGTACAATTTCGGTGTGGCCCGTTATCAGATCCGTGGTTATGACTCTGAGAACACCATGGTCATGATCAATAAAATTCCGGTGAATGATCCCGAGACAGGGCGTGCTTTTTACTCCGTCTGGGGCGGGTTGAATGACGTAACCCGCATGACGGAACCTGTCAATGGCCTGGGAGCTTCCAGGCAGGCCTTTGGCGGCGTCGGGGGTGCTACCAACATTGTTACCCGGGCCTCGGAGTTTGGTCCGAACACCCGGATGACTTATTCCAGTGCCAACCGCACCTATAACCACCGGATGATGTTTACCCACAGCACAGGGCTGCAGGAAAACGGCTGGGCCTTTACCATCAGCGGCTCACGGCGTTCGGCTGACGAAGCTTATGCCCCGGGTACTTTCTACGACGCATGGGGATACTTTTTGTCGGCCGAAAAGGAACTAAACGACAGGCACAGCCTTGGTGTCATAGCCTTTGGTGCTCCCTCACGCACAGGCAGACCTGGTGTGGCTGTTCAGGAAGCCTACGACCTTGCAGGCACCAACTATTACAACCCCAACTGGGGTTACCAGGAAGGTGAAAAACGCAATTCACGGGTAAACCATTACCACAACCCATGGGTCATGTTTTCGCACTACTTCACCCCACAGGAAAATACAGAGATATCCACCACAGCAGGATACAGCTTCGGCCGGGGCGGATCGACAGCCCTGAACTGGTATGACAGCCATGCCTCACACGAACATCCGGATTTTAACATGGCCGGCGATCCGCGTCCCGACTATTACAGGTGGTTGCCAAGCTATCACGGCAATGACCCGGAGATGTATAACCTGCTGACAGACCTGTGGACCAACGAAGAATCATTTCGCCAGGTCAACTGGGACTGGTTTTATAATGCCAACCGGCAGAATCTTTTTACCGTTGAAGATGTCGATGGCATCGAAGGCAATAACGTAACCGGCATGCGCTCCAAATATATCGTGGAAGAAAGGAGGAACGACCGTACGCAACTGGTTTTCAATACCAATATTGAACATATTATTGATCCGACCCACATCCTGTCAGGCGGCATTAATGTAGCCCTGTCTGAGACCCATCAGTTTAAGACTGTGGATGATCTGCTTGGAGGCGACTGGTTCTACGATATTGACCAATTTGCGGAAAGGGATTTTGCCGACCCGCAGATGGCGCAACCCGACCTGAACAACCCCAACAGGATTGTAGAAGAAGGGGACGTCTTTGGGTATGATTTTACGGGCAATATCAACGAATATTCCATCTTTGCCCAGAGCGAATGGATACTGCCCCGCTGGGACTTCCATGTTAGCGGGATGCTGTCCCACACCTCTTTCTGGCGTACAGGACACATGAAAAACGCCCGCTTCCCGGATAACTCATTTGGAGACAGTGACAAAGAACGGTTCACCAACTTTGGTGTCAAAGGAGGTGCTACCTTTAAGATCACCGGCCGTCATTACCTCGATGCAAATGCTGCCTTCAAAACCCGGGCACCCTATTTCCGGGATTCTTATATTTCCTCCCGCGTGCGGGATCATGTGATCGAAGACCTGCAGAGCGAAACCATCATGTCCGGCGACTTTAGCTATATCGTACGTACCCCTGTTATCAAATCCCGCTTAACTGTCTTCTATACCGAATTTCTCGACCAAACCTGGTCCCGCAGCTTTTATCATGATGAGCTGCGCACCTTTGTCAACTACATCATGACAGGCCAGGATACAAGACATACAGGCGCCGAGCTGGGTATCGACCTGTCGATCAGCCCTACCCTGTCAGCACAAATAGCTGCCGGTACCGGCGATTATATCTACAATTCCCGGCCGGAAGTTACCATTGCCCGCGACAACGACTTTGAAATTATGGCCGACGGCAGAACCGTCTACCTCGAAAACTACAAGATCGGCGGGATGACCCATACTGCAGGGTCTGTAGGACTGCGCTATGATAGCCCCAACTACTGGTTTGCAGGCGTGAGCGCCAACTATTTCGATGATATCTATATCGATATCAGCCCCGACAGAAGAACGGCAGAAGCCGTAGAAGATCTGGTTGAGACCGACCCGCAATGGGACCAGCTGTTAGGCCAGGAAAAACTGGATGATAACATCACTTATGATGCCTACTTCGGCTTTTCATGGCGCATTCAAAGACCCTACTACCTTCAGTTCAATATCAGCGTGAGCAATATCACCGACGTAACCGATTTTCGTATCGGTGGCTTTGAACAGTTGCGCTACGATTCACACAAGCCCGAGCAGTTTGACTCCAAGTATTTCTATCTTTATGGCAGAACATACTTTGCAAACCTTGTATTCAGATTTTAACACCTTTTTGTAACCCATTTAAAGATCCAGTCCTATGATCAACCGGTTAAAAAATATATTTCTTTTGATGCCCCTCTTTGCGGGTCTGCTGTGGTTTCAGGGATGTAAGCATGACGACTTTGATGAGCCGCCCCTGGCAGAAACACCTGTGGGTACGGTCATGACCATCCAGGAGCTCAGAGATATGCATGAAGGGGAACCTATCGAATTTGAAGACGACTACTCGGTGTATGCCAATATCACGATGGATGATAAGTCGGGCAACATTTACCGCAGCGCCTTTGCCCAGGACGAAACGGCTGCGATTAACCTTCGTCTGCAAGCTCCCGGTGGTGTCTATCAGGGTGACTCGGTACGCATACACCTGAAAGGAACCACACTGAGCTCCTATCAGCAAATGCTGCAACTGGACAATGTCAATGTAGATAAAAACATTGTAAAAGAGGGCACCAACATATTGGTTGAGCCCACCACCATGAATATCACAGAGATAGGGCCGGAAAACCAGGGGCAGCTGATCAGGCTTGAAGAGGTTCAGTTTATCAATGACCATGTTGGCCTGCCTTTTGCTGATAGTGACAACCTGCTGGCCCTCAACCGTACCCTGGAAGATTGCGATGGCAACAGGATTATCGTTCGCACCAGCGGATATTCGAATTTTGCTGATGACCCCGTTCCGGAAGGCAATGGCACCCTCATTGCCGTTGTTTCCCAGCATCAAAATGATATACAACTATATATCAGAGACATAGATGAAATGTCGCTCGACGGGGAACGTTGTCCCGTGCCGGGCGATGATTATGACCTCATCACCTTTGCCGAACTCCGGGACAACTACCATGATGGCGATACCGGCATTCCACCGAACACACGCGTTGAAGGTGTCGTAATTTCCGATGAAGAGAACAGCAACCATCCGGGACAAAACCTTTTCATGATGGATGAAAGCGGCGAAGGGATGGTGATCCGTTTCCAGGATGGTGTATTCCACGATTTCCCGATGGGAACGTCGCTGCGGGTGATTGTCTCCAATATGCAGGTGAGCGAATACCGGGGGCTGTTACAGATTGAAAATGTCCCCATAGGCAATGCCCATTCCCTCGGCATGGAGGAGCTGCCTGAACCTAACCAGGCAACGGTACAGGAGGTGATTGACAACATCGACACCTATCAGTCAACCCTGGTAACCATTGAGAATGCCACCATTGCCGGAGGAACAACCTTTGACGGCGAGCTGACCGTCACCGACGACACCGGAAGCATCGCCATGTATACACACAGCTGGGCAAGCTTTGCCGATAACCAGGTACCGGAAGGAAATGTTACCATAACGGCCATCGCTGCCGTACACTTCGATCCCCAGCTCATGATCAGAAACCTGAATGATATCATTGAAGAATAAAATACCGACAACCCATGACAAATCGAATGCGCCCTCATAGAACCTTTTTATTTCTTCCCTTGTTGTTACTGCTGGTGTTAACCGCCTGTGAGAAAGACCCGGATCAACCGCCGGCCAATATGCCCGACGATGTAATGACCCTGTCCGAGCTACGTGACATGTACAACGGTCAACCCATTCATTTTGATGATGATATATCCATCTACGCTACCGTCACCATGGATGAAAGCTCCGGCAACATTTACCGGGAGGCCTATGTCCAGGATGCTACGGCTGCCATAAACCTTCAGATGGATTTTGCCGGGGAAGTCAGTGAAGACGACTCTGTCAGAATATCGCTGAAAGGCAGCACACTCAGCACCTTTGAAAACATGTTGCAGCTGGATTCTGTCCTGTACGGTGACAACTACATCCGTCTGGGTGAAGGTACACCGGTTACACCACAGGTGGTTGATATCGAAGAGATCCTCGATGGCGGCTACCAGGCTGAACTGGTGAAGCTCGAAGGGGTACAGTTTGTGGCAACAGAACTGGGTAATACCTTTGCTGATGCTGAAAACCAGTTTTCCGAGAACAGGACGCTGCAGGACTGCGACAATAACCAGATCATCGTACGCACCAGCGGCTATGCCGATTTTGCCGGCGAAGAGCTCCCCACAGGCAACGGCACCCTTATTGGTATTGTCTCCCGGTTCCGTAACGACTGGCAGTTGCTGATCCGCCGTATGGAAGAAGCAGACATGGAGGGTGAGCGTTGTGAAACCGATGCCCCGGAAGGCGAAGGAACGTTTGAGGATCCTTACAATGTAGCTTATGCGATTGCGAACAATACCGGCAATAATATGTGGGTGGAAGGGACTATCGTTGGTGTTATGGAGACCGATGTTGACCCCTTCACAGCATCGTTTGAACCACCTTTCGACACCCCGACAAACCTCATCATTGCCGACGATCCGGATGAGACATCCCTGAGCAACGTGCTTATCGTTCAGCTACCGTTTGGCGACATTCGTGATGATCTGAACCTGGTGGATAACCAGGAGCTTCATGGGGTAACAACAAAACTGCTGGGTGACCTGGAGTTCTACTTCGGACAACCGGGAATGCTGAACACCGCCGGATACTGGATTGACGGCGATGGCATCGTTCCAACGGTGGGCTTCTGGGAGGCCACTTTCAGCAATGAAGCCGATGGCATAGACCCATTTACCGATCATAACCTGTCGGGTGACCAAAGCTGGGAGCGGCAGGACTGGGATAATGGCTCAGCCGTTATGAGTGGATTTGCCAACAACCAGGCAAATGAAAATGAAAACTGGATGGTGTCTCCTGCGATCGATCTCGCAGACCGCAGCGGGGTAAGCCTGGAAATCAGAGAGGCCATTAATTATATTACCAGCTACGATGACCTTCAACTGTTGATCGCATCCGATTATGAAGAAGGAAGCGACCCCTCAGAATCGGGTGACTGGATACATTTTGACGGCTTTAACCGGCCTCCGGGAGATAACTGGAACTTCATGTACAGCGGCCAGATCGACATCTCGCAGTTTGATGGAGAGAGCGTCCACATCGCATTCCGGTACACAAGCTCCGACACAGGTGCCGCCACCTGGCAGATCAGCGAAGTCAACCTGTACGAAGAAGAATAACCAGATTGTTGGAAAATAGTCACCCAATGGGCTCGAGCCCATAATATACAGGATGATAACTAATTGTATGTGATTCAAAATAGCTGGAAGCTGGAAGCTGGAAGCTGGAAGGAAGAAGTGAACGGTGAAC
>CAYMDX010000122.1:0-7104 GCA_964389125.1 uncultured Bacteroidales bacterium | reverse complement strand
GCTTCGAGCTTCTATATAATCATTCCCCCTGTGTGTCAAAATCCTTGTTCACGAATAAAAGGGATCTACGACATGGAGGTTTCATTACATATCACTTGCAAATAAAGTAATTACATATTTTCATTCCAATAAACCATGCTGTTAAAACACCATCTTATGAAAAAAATCCTTTTACCCTGTTTGCTTATATTCCTGGTTGTTGCATCTAACCCGGTTATATCGGCTGAAAATGACCGACATCATGATCAATACCTGATCATGTTATCCATGGACGGTTTCCGCTGGGACTATGCGGACCGCACATCCACGCCCAACCTGGACTACATTGCACAGAAAGGGGTTAGCACCGAATATGTCAAACCCTCCTTCCCGAGCAATACCTTTCCCAATCACTATACCATGGTAACCGGGCTGCATCCCGACAATCACGGACTGGTAAACAACAGCTTCTACTGTCCGGATATGGATATGACCTACCACATGCGCGACAGAGACGCGGTGGAAAATGGTGATTTTTACGGTGGTGAACCCATTTGGGTGACTGCGGAAAAACAAAACATGACCTCTGCTTCCTATTTCTGGGTGGGCTCTGAAGCGCCGGTAAAAGGAATACAGCCAACTTACTGGAAAGAATACAATAGCTCAGATACCTTTGGTGAGCGAATCGATACGGTTATGCACTGGCTGCAACTGCCCCCGGAAGAAAGGCCGCAACTGATCACCTTCTATTTTAACCAACCCGACAATCACGCACACAGTGTCGGACCGGAAAGCCCTGAAATTGACGAGTTGGTCACGGAGCTGGACAGCATCGTGGGGGTTCTCCTGGATAATATCCGGGAGCTGCCAGTCGCGGACAGGGTCAACCTGATCATTACCTCTGATCACGGCATGACGGAAAGAACCCCTGACAGGCATGTTAACGTGGCAGAATATGTCGATCGTGACTGGCTTGATTTGTCTTTCGGGTATAACCCGATGATGATGTGGCGCACGAAGGAAGGTATGACAGACAGCATTTACGACATATTGCGTGATGTAGAAAACCTGCATGTATGGAAAACAGGCGAACTGCCTGAACGGCTAAAGTTTGGCGACAACCCCCGTACGCTGGATCTGATTGTCCTGGCCGACTCCGCCTGGAACATTGGCTGGGGCGAACCGGAGGAAAGACACTACACCGGTGGCGGACACGGCTGGGACAATGCGAAGAAAGATATGCACACGATCTTTTATGCCATCGGCCCGGCTTTCAAAGAAAACCATGTTCATGACCCTTTTGAGCTGGTTGACCTGTATCCGCTGATCGCTGACATTATGGGCCTACGCCCGGCCCCGGTAGACGGAAAATTGGAACGGGTGGAAGGCATGTTGAAGTAAAAACCTAAAGCTGTCTTTTTCGACCCTTTAACCATATTCCCTTGAACAGACACCTTTTGTGTATGTTTGTGAAATAGCCTTTGCAAACCAGTCATACTCGGATAGCCCATGGCAACAAGAACTTTTCCTTCCAGAGAAGTGCTTATCGGAGGGATTCCGGTGGGCTGCAACCATCCTGTCCGCTTGCAGTCAATGACTAAGGCTCCGGCCAATGACGTAAAGACTACCGTTGAACAATGCATCCGGGCTTTTACAGCCGGAGCAGATTTTATGCGGATAGGTGTACCCGATGAGCAGGCAGTTCAGGCTTTTCAGGACATCAGGCAACAACTAACCCGGGCAGGATACCAAAAACCTCTTATCGCCGATATCCACTACAGCCCCCGCCTGGCCACAGAAGTCGCCAGGATTGCCGACAAAGTACGGATCAACCCGGGTAATTTTGGTGGGACAAGCGATAAAAACGAACAGCCGGAATCCGTTGGGAAGCGATATAATGACCTGCGCAATTTCATTGATACCTGCCGGGAACATGGCACCGCCATTCGTATCGGGGCCAACACGGGTTCGCTGCGTCCCGGCATCCTGAAAAAATACGGCCGGACCCCCGAAGCCCTGGTGGAAACCGTCATGGAATACCTTTATATGTTTGAAGACCTTGGTTTTTTCAACACGGTAGTCTCTTTAAAGACCAGTGATCCGCTTCAAACAATAGAAGCATATCGCACCTTATGTACACGTATGCAACAGGAGAACAGGTGCTACCCGCTACATACCGGTGTCACGGAAGCCGGCCAGGGTGACAGCGGACGTATTGTCTCCGCCCTGGGGATCTCAATGCTCCTTCAGGAAGGCATTGGTGATACCATACGTGTCAGCCTGACAGAACCACCGGAAAATGAAATTCATGTCGCCAAATCCATTATATCCAATACCCGGACATACGCAGCCCCCAAAGCAGAATCACGCAAACAGGGAAAGAATGGCTTGCCTTTCCAGCAATCCGGCAAAATCAGTCAGGAAAAACAAAAGCATCCTTTTATCATTACAAAAGAAGGCAACTTCCAACCTGATGAATGGCATCCTTACGAACCGCTGCTACTGAATCAACGGCCGGACGAAGGCTTTATACAGCATTTGCTTACCGTAAGCCATCCAATGATTGTGATTGACGTACCAGAAACCTCTTTTTCCACCGTCATTAAAGCGTTGAATGATCACATCGGTGATAGCAAACCGGAAATCATGAAGGTGGCCAAATTAGTAGCTATGGCGGATCCTGATGACGAATGGATCATCCGGATGACCACTTGCTACGGAAGTCATCTGGCAGATAAACGATTGCATGGCTTTTGGTGTGATACAACCAATGGGGTGGATTCAGAACGTGCCATACAAATTATACGGACACTATTGCAGGCAACCGGCATCAGCCGGACAAGAACAACCTTTATATCCTGTCCGGGATGTTCACGCACAAGTATAGACATACAGGATCTTGCAGAAACTGTTAAACAAAAGTTTCCTGACTTTCCCGATATCAAAATCGCAATTATGGGCTGCACGGTCAATGGTTTAGGAGAAATGGCGGATGCCGATTACGGATTATTGGGCAATGCAAACGGGAAGATCAACATATATGCATGGGGAGCGCTCATCGAGAAAAATGTAAAGCAGGATATGGCCATAGAATCTCTGGAAACGCTTATTAATCAAAGGAAACAAAACACCAAAAAGTGAGCGGTTGCAAAACATGTCACCTTTCGGTAAAACTGATCGATAACTATGATATCAATCTGTAAAAGGTCGTATATTTGCAGTTTGTATTTAGTTGCACCTTTGATTCCGGCAGCGTATGAACATTCTCATTGCGGGCGACAGTAACATAGCATTGCATTTGGCCAAATTGCTTTCGGGCGAGAACCACGATGTGACACTTGTGGCTCCGAGTAAAAGCTTTCTGAAGCAGATTGAATCACAATCCGACCTGATGACGATGGTAGGTGATTCGACCTCTATACAGCTGCTCAAGAATGCCAACGCAAGGCGCACAGATTTGCTGATCAGCGCCCATTTCGATGGAAGGTTAAACATTCTGACTGCCTTGCTGGGCAAACGGCTGGGGGCAAAAAAATGCATTGCCAAGGTAAATGAACCTGAATGTCTGACGGAAGAGTTTAAGCGACATTACCATGACCTGGGTATCGACTACCTGGTATCCCCGGAGCGGATTGCTGCCAAAGAAATCGTCAACCTGCTGACAAACACGGCCGCTGCTGAAATTTTTGACTTCACCGATCACAAGCTCTCATTGATGCTTGTCAAGTTGGAGAAGGGTGCACCGGTCAACAACAAAAGCCTAAAGGAGATTGCCAGGGATTACAATCAAATGAATTTCAGGGCTGTGTCGATTCACCGGCGGGCGCAAACCATCATACCCCGGGGAGATGACCGGTTTCAGGAAGATGACATGGCCTATGTGGTTACAAAACCTTCAGGCATTAGTCATTTATTGAAACTCAGCGGCAAAAAGCACTTTGACATCAACAATGTGATGATTGTTGGCGGGGGCGACGTCGGTACCCAGGCAGCATCTGCCCTGGAAAAAAAAATCAATATCAAGCTATTTGATATGGGGTACGACCGGGCGAATAAGCTCACCGACATGTTGAATTCGACCCTGGTTATCCATGGCGATGCCCGCGACATGAGTTTTCTGGAGAGTGAGAGTGTTGGATCCATGGATGCGTTTGTGGCAGTGACAGATAACACCGAAACCAATATCCTCACATGCCTGCTGGCGAAACGTTATGGTGTAAAAAAGACCATTGCCCTGGTGGAAAATATTGATTTTATTGAGATTGCACAGAGCATCGGCATAGACACCATCATCAATAAAAAACTGGCTACGGCAAGTTATATCCTGCGCTTCACCATGACTGCCGATGTGATATCTACCAAATGCCTTACCAGCGTGGATGCGGAGGTGTTTGAATTTATAGCCAAAGAAGATTCCCCGATTATCAAGAAACCCATAAAACGTTTGAATTTTCCAAAACAGGCCATTATCGGAGGGGTGATACGAAATAACGAAGGTTATATTGCCCGCGGCGATATGCAGGTAGAACCGGGTGACAAAGTAGTGGTTTTTGCCCTGCCCGAGGCATTTGATGGTGTCGACAAAATGTTTAAAAGCAAATCAGGGAAATAGTGCAGGCCCGGCGTCAAATAAACTTCAAAATCATCATCAGGCTGCTTGGCATGCTATTGATGATCATGGCGGCTTTCATGATGCTGTCTGTATCATGGTCGATCTATTATGGGGAAACAGAGGCTTTGAACTCGCTACTGATCAGCAGCCTACTAAGTTTTATCCCCGGA
This sequence comes from uncultured Bacteroidales bacterium, assembly GCA_964389125.1. Taxonomy (GTDB): domain Bacteria; phylum Bacteroidota; class Bacteroidia; order Bacteroidales; family UBA7960; genus PUPG01. The sequence goes on along the minus strand of CAYMDX010000122.1, from coordinate 2,343 downwards.
CTGCTTTTTTATCTTACTACCTGCCGGACAGACCAGCGTAACATTGGCAAAAAAGAAGGGTACCTGATCGTAACCCTGACCTGGGTATTTATCTCTGCCTTTGGCGCCCTGCCTCTGTTTATCTCGGGTGCCATTCCCTCTTATACCAATGCTTTTTTTGAAACGATGTCAGGATTCACCACCACAGGTGCAACCATCCTCGAAGATATTGAAGCCATTGACAAGAGCCTGCTTTTCTGGCGCAGTACAACGCACTGGCTCGGGGGCATGGGGATTATTGTGCTTACCCTTGCCGTATTGCCAATCCTTGGTGTTGGGGGGATGCAGCTCTTTGTAGCTGAATCGCCCGGGACAACCCCACACAGGCTGCACCCAAGGATAAAACAAACGGCTAAAAGGCTGTGGGGCATCTATGTATCCCTTACATTTGTACAAACCATATTGCTTATGGCTGGAGGGATGAACCTGTTCCATAGCCTCAACCATGCATTCAGCACCATGGCCACAGGTGGCTTCTCCACGCAGAACGACAGTATTGCCGGATACAGCCCATACATCCAATATGTGATCATCTTTTTTATGATTCTGGGGGGCATCAGTTTTGCCCTGCACTACTATATTCTGAAGGGTCAGTTTCGCAAAGCACTGGGTAACGAAGAACTGCGATTTTATCTGTCCGTTATTGGAGCATTCACCCTGGTTATCGCATCAGGACTGTTTCTTTTACATGGAACAGCAGTGGAAGAAGCTTTTCGTGAAGCCCTCTTTCAGACGGTAGCCATCACCACAACAACCGGCTTTGTGACAGTTGACTTTTTGCAATGGGATGGGTTTTTATGGTTTTTGATCTTCCTCCTGATGTTTACAGGTGGTTGCATCGGGTCTACCAGTGGCGGAGTAAAGATGATTCGTATCCTCGTACTGATTAAAAACACCCGACTTGAACTAAAGCGACTGCTTCACCCCATGGCGGTCATACCGGTCAGGGTTGAAGGAAGGGCGATACCGCAGGAAATCATCACCAACTTCCTGGCATTTTTCTTACTATTTATGCTTCTGTTCTTTGCCGGTGCGGCCATCATGAGTGGTTTCGGACTCGATTTTACCACTGCCATCGGGGCATCTATTGCCACTATCGGTAATATCGGCCCGGCTATTGGCCATATTGGCCCGGTTGAAAACTACGCCTTCATCCCGGCAGGGGGAAAGTGGGTATTAAGCTTCTTTATGCTGCTGGGGCGCCTTGAACTGTTTACCGTGCTGCTGCTATTTTCTCCTTCGTTCTGGAAAAAATGATCTCAGGCATCCTATAGGATTACCATTTTTGCTTACGCAGAAATAATGGGACGCCGGACATTTTGTGTATATTTGCCCAAACCTTCACCCCCAGCATATGCTCAGTGTTTGCATCCCTATCTACAAGCATGATGTAAGGCCACTTGTCCACGAGTTGCATAAACAGGCAACAGCATTGATGATCCAGGCAGAAATTCTGCTCCTTGACGATGGCTCACCGGAAGATACCCGTATGATAAACCGTGAACTGCAGGAACTACCTTTGGTAAAATACGAAGAACTCCAGGAAAATGCAGGCAGAAGCAAGATTCGAAACCTGCTCCAAAAACGTGCCTCGTTTCGCTACCTCCTCATCCTGGATTGTGACCTGACCGTTATCCGGCAGGACTACCTCGCACAATACAGCAAACTGCTGCACGAAGGGGCGGTGATTTGTGGCGGCCGGATCTATGGCGATAAGCCCGCTGACCCTCAGTACCTGCTTCACTGGCATGTGGGATCAAAGCGGGAGGTAGCCACAACCAGACAGCGACAGGCAAACCCTCATCATAACTTCATAACAGGCAACTTTGTGATTGATCGCCAGGTGTTTGAAAAAATATGTTTTGATGAAGCGCTTTCAGGTTACGGGCATGAAGATACCCTTTTTGGTTACGAACTGATGAAGCGGGATATTCCGGTTATACATATTGATAATCCATTGGTCCACGAAGGGCTGGAGCCGGCAGAGCAGTTTCTGGCAAAAACCAGGGAAGGACTGCGAAACCTTCTGATTACCTGGAACCTGGTGCATCATGACCCGCGTTATGCTCAAATGGTCAGGATATTAAAAATCTACCTCAGGCTCCGAAGATTGGGGATGCACAAGCTTGCCGCTAGCATTTCCAATCCTCTGGAGAACTTTCTTCTACAAAACCTGACAGGAAAAAAACCGAATACTATCCTGTTTGACATCTATAAATTATGCCTCCTCTGCAGGCTTTCGATGCAACGGAACAGATAAAAAGCATCCAACCTTCCTGTACCTCTAAACGGTGAACAGTGAAC
>CAYMDX010000121.1:0-7122 GCA_964389125.1 uncultured Bacteroidales bacterium | reverse complement strand
CAAAGTGCGGGGAGCATATAACAAGCTCAGTTGTTTGTCAAAGGATGACTTACAACAAGGGGTTGTTTGTGCTTCTGCCGGGAACCATGCCCAGGGCGTGGCATTTGCCGCCAGCACCATGGGTGTTCGTGCCAAAGTGTTTATGCCGGTATTCACGCCCCCCCTGAAAGTTATTGCCACACGCAGCTATGGTGCAGATGTGGTACTGGAAGGGGATACATTTGATGATGCCTTTGAGGCTGCCGTGCAGTATAAGGAGGCTTCGGGAGCCACCTTTGTGCATCCTTTCGATGATCCGCACATTATTGCCGGTCAGGGAACAGTTGGGCTGGAACTGTTTCAGGCGATGGACTCTATCCAGGATGTCCTTGTCCCTATCGGTGGGGGCGGCATGATTGCCGGGATCGCTATTGCGCTGAAGGAGATGAATCCTGATATTCGGATCATCGGGGTAGAGGCAGCCGGGGCACAGTCCATGAAGCATTCCATCCACTCAGGTAGTCCCCAAAAGCTTACCAATATGCAGACCATTGCTGACGGTATTGCCGTTAAAACCCCCGGAAACCTTACTTTCAAAGCGGTACAGGCGTATCTCGATGATATCCTGGTTGTCAATGATGCGGAAATAGCGAACACTGTGTACATGCTGCTGCAACGCGCGAAGATACTTGCTGAGCCAGCAGGTGTGGCAGCCATGGCAGCTGTTTTGCATAACAAGATGAATTTGGCTGGCCGTAACGTGGTGGCTGTTATCAGTGGCGGGAATATCAACATGGGTATCCTGGAGCAGATCCTGGAAAAAGGCATGATGGATGAAGGTCTGCGGGCACGAATCGCTGTGCTCATCCCGGATGTGGCTGGGGAGTTACGTTCTATTATCAGTATCCTGGAAAACCTGCGTGCCAACATCAATGAAATTTCTCATGAACGATCCATTACCACTGTTCCGGTCGGCTTTGTGGAGGTAACCATCACCTTTAACCTTCAGGAAACAGCACAGTTGGATGCCATTCGCAAAGCACTTGACGGCAAGATGAAAAAATATGAGATCCTGCGGTAAGTTGATCTGCCGGAAGCTTTTTCTTGTTGTATTGTTTATTGATTGTGGTATCAGAGAACTTTGTTTCTCTTATTCCCTGAAACGATATCGTCGATGAGTCCGCAAACGACACCGCATTGAAGTCCAAAGGGCAGGTAACCGGCATAGCCCGGCAACGGCATCTCAAAGATATGGACACCCTCCACGAATGGGATGGCGTATTCCCACCTGGTATAACTGTAGAAATTCCACATCTCCCAGAAGAAACCGCACAAAAGGGCTGCCATTCCCCAAAGATAGAGTTGTTTCCACTGTCCCCGGGAAATGCCCGCAAACAGTGTCGGCTTTCCCGCCAGGACTTGTCCTGCCACAATGATGATCAGTGGAGCCAGCCACAGCATATAATAGAGGTAATCTGTTAACAGGGCCGACAGCGCCAATGCCAGGGCGGCCAATAGCATCAGTGGACCTGCCATCAGCCGGTGGTAAGGTACAGGTAATCGGACAAAATTATCCAGACCGGCGCTGAAGCCGGGAAACGTCGAGAGCAGCTCTTTTGTGCTCATCACCGCGGGTAATACAGTGGCGAAAGGGATGGTGGCATACCAGAAAAAGGCCTGGGGACCAAGGTGTTCGACATTAACATAGTACCAATTTTCAACGAACAGATTCAGGTATTCAAAGTACCACCAGAAAACGGCGCTGCATAAGAACAGGATAAGGATGAAGCCGGGCCGGTGGGTGAGCAGGGAGCGTCCGCTCCGCATGTAAGTAAGGGCATTTATTACGATTACATACCCAACCCAGAGCGGTGTGAAGGTGTGGGTTTGCCATGCCTCAAACCAGGGAAGCCTTGTCCAGGCCAGGACCCAACCGATAATGGCGATGCCGAAGCCGACCCATCCCCAGGATGGAAATGGGTACGATGAGTTTTTAACTGATGGTTTTCGCTTGTTTGTAATAAACACCTTCACAAAAAAAGGCATTATCACCACCAGGATAGCGACCATCATCACCATAAAAACCGGTAGCGAAAAAGGGGCATGTGCCGGTTGAAGGCCAATATTCCTTGGTGGGAAAACAAGGTATGCATCGATACTATAACCGGCCAGATAGGCACCTCCCAGTGGAGCCGCGATTAATAACAGTATGGCCAGAATGGTGGAAAACGTTTTCATGTTTACAAAAATATGAGATTTTTACGGTTTTCCGCTTTTTACAGTTCTATTCAAACCTTGTTTTTCCAGTATGAGGGTTTTAAATGATTTCTGCTCAGAAGTATGGTTTGAGAAGGTGTTATTTGCCGGAAAGCTATCCCAAAAAATAGATTCAGACCCATGAGAATCCTTCATACTGGTTCGTTTATGATTTTTACTTAATTTAACAAAGTTATTTCTAAAACGTACTGACTATCAATATTTTTTGATTACATTTGTGATAATATATTCACAAGGCCTCACAAGGCAAAGAGGAAAATGATCATGCGGGAAATCCAATTAGGGAATTTACATATTCCTGTACCAATTATACAGGGTGGCATGGGAGTGGGCATATCATTGTCCGGCCTTGCTGCTGCGGTTGCCAATCAGGGTGGTGTCGGAGTTATATCGGCTGCCGGACTGGGTTTTGTTCACAAGAATTCGTCCCTTAGTTATCTGGAAGCCAACATAGAAGGCTTAAAGCAGGAAATCCGGGAGGCAAAAGAAAAAACTAAGGGCGTCATAGGGGTTAATATTATGGTAGCCATGTCGAATTTTGCTGACCTGGTCAAAACCGCCATTGCTGAAAAAACGGATATTATCTTTTCAGGTGCAGGGTTGCCTTTTGACTTGCCGTCATTCCAAACCAGGGAGAGTAAAACAAAGCTGGTTCCCATCGTATCATCCGGAAGGGCAGCGCGGTTGATTTGCAGCAAATGGAAAGCAGCCCATGATTACCTGCCGGATGCCATTGTGGTAGAAGGTCCAAAGGCAGGCGGACACCTTGGGTTTAAACATGACCAGATCGACGATAGCCATTATTCCCTTGAAGAACTTGTGCCTGCTGTTTTGAATGAGACCAGGCAATTTGAAGAACAATACGGGCAAAAGATCCCGGTTATTGCCGCTGGCGGTATATATTCCGGCCAGGACATTTACAATATTTTGCAAAAGGGGGCGAATGCCGTACAAATCGGGACACGGTTCGTAACGACTGAAGAGTGCGATGCATCCATGAATTTCAAGCAGGCGTATATTGATGCCGGCCGCACGGATATCGAAATTATCCAGAGCCCTGTAGGTATGCCCGGGCGGGCAGTGGGTAATAGTTTTATTGATAAGGTGAAACAGGGGATGAAACGCCCCATAAAATGCCCCTTCCATTGTATCAAAACTTGCGATGTGTCGAAAAGTCCCTATTGCATCATGAATGCGCTGTACAATGCTTATAAAGGTAACATGACAAGTGGTTATGCTTTTGCCGGTTCAAACGCTTATCTCGCCACTAAAATTACAACAGTCAAAGAAACCTTTAATGAGCTTCTGGCAGACTTTCAATTGGCCATCAGAAATACAACCATCAGCGGTTCTTCCTGATAAACTTTCCCATTTTTCTTTATCTGCTTGCTGATTTATTGAACGGCACCTGGTTGGTACGCTCACGGTTTGTACTGTAAGTAACAGAAAGCAGAAAAACAGTCTATTCGCAATCTGAAGGGTTTTTCCGGTCTGCACCCTGCCATTTTTTTGCAGGAATTTGTATTATTCGGAAATATTTTTGTATATTTGTATCACACATCAAGACCCGTACGAATTTTTACGGGACCAACCGAGCCTCGCGGCCACGGTGGTAAAACGATGGGGGCTTTCTGCCAAAATAAAGTGCACTACTTTCCCCACTACGTTTCTCTTGATGTAATGAACAAAGGTCAAAACCTAAACTCATTACATTATGAAAAATGCAACACGCCTTGTTACGGTTGAACCCGTAAAGAAACAAACCGATTCCATTCCGGGTATTCCTGAAGATCAGACCTGGACCCAAACAAATCTGGATGTAACTCATTTCAGAAACGGAGATCCTATTCCTGAAGCAGCATCGGCTAAAGCGTGGATGGAAGCTGCCCGACTCAGGAAACCTGCTTTTTGCTATTATCATAATGATAGCGAAAACGGCAGGCTATTTGGAAAACTGTATAACTGGTATGCGGTCAATGACCCAAGAGGGCTGGCACCCGAAGGTTATCATATTCCTTCGGTGGCCGAATGGGCCAGATGTATCCAAAAGCTTGGCGGTAAGCACCATGCCGGTGGCAGGTTAAAGGAAAAGGGCCTGCAGCACTGGATGGCTCCCAATAACACATTGGATTGTGCTACCACGATTTATGCCAGACCCGGCGGTTTTCGCATGCCCGACGGGCGTTTTGCCGGTATGGGGTATATGGGTTGCTGGTGGACGTTACCCCTGAGTTATGAAGACAACAGTTTTGCAAACAGTTATACCCTGTTTGCTGAGCATACATCCATTGCTGAGAACTATGAGGAGAAGGGAAGCGGCATGAGCGTGAGATGTATACAGGATGACTGGCTGCTGTAATCCGGATGGAGTTGGTTCGGTTATGCCTGGGCGTCGGACTTTATGATTGATCCGTAGGGTTTTCCGGATACTGATGAATGATCTGAAGAAAATGTTTCCGGTTGATTGGTTTGGATATGTAGTCATTACAACCTGCCTCAATGGCTTTTTCCCTGTCTCCGGTCAGTGCATGCGCCGTTTGTGCAATAACGGGGATATCTTTATTAAACTTCCGGATTTCTCTGGTAGCTTCCAGTCCATCCATTCCAGGCATTTTCAGATCCATTAACACCATCATGATTTCCGGATTGTTCCTGAGTACCTCTATCGTTTCTTCTCCTGTCCTGGTACGTTGAAGCGTCAGTGGTTCATTCTCAAGCAGGGTTTCCAGGTATGCATAACTAATGTCTTCATCTTCTGCAATTAACACAACAGGTGTGCGCTCCTTTGTACTTTCTGCGTTTTCTTCTGTGTGCATGGTAGTATCCGGTTTTTCTGCTGGTTTTTCTTTGTTTGGAACGAAAGGGATCGATGCATAAAAGGTGCTTCCACGGTCCGGCTTGGAGTGCACCCTGACCGTACCACCCAATTCTTCCACATACGCTTTGACGATAGACAGTCCAAGCCCGGATCCCTCGTGTGGCCTTGACAGCTTCAGGTCAGCCTGAACGAAACGGTCAAAAATAGCATCGGTAATATGATGAGGGATGCCAATACCTGTATCTGATACATAAAATTCCAGCATGTTGTCATGCAGCTGATAGCCGAATTCAACGCTGCCTTCCGGGGTAAATTTAATCGCATTGCTTAATAAATTATTCACAATGCTATCAATTTTTTGCCGGTCGGTATAAATCATCAGATCATCGTCGGATGGCGGGATAACCATGTTGAAATCCAGCCCTTTTTGATCCATCATGGGCTTAAAATAATAATAATGATACCCCATGAGCTCGGTAATATTTACCTCTTCCTGAAGCGTCTCCAACTGTCCGGTTTCAATCCTGGCAATCTCAATGATGTCATTGATCGTATCCATGAGCCTTTTGCCACTCTGATTTACAATGTCAATGTAATTCTGTTTTTCCTCACTCTCAAGATCCGGATTTTTTAGTAGTTCAAGAAACCCAAGTATCCCGTTCATGGGCGTACGGATTTCATGACTGACATTGGCCAGGAAGGCGGATTTTAAGCGATCATTTTCCTCTGCCTTCTGTTTGGCTTTGATCAGTGCATTTTCAGCCTCTACTTTAAAAAGTGCATCCGCCAGAATATTGGCAATGACCTGTAAAAAGTTGATTTCTCCTTGGTCCCAGGATGTTTTACTTCTGACCCTATCAAAACCAAAGAAACCATGCATCTTTTTACGGCTGAAAATAGGAACCGTAAGCAGTGACTGTATGTGCTGCTTCTTAAATTCTTCCTTTTCAGCTTCAGCTTCCACGGGCAATTGGTCAATATCCGGTATTTGAAGCGTTTCGTTGTGCAGGACCTTGTCTTTCAACCAGGGTAGGCGCTCAAGTTCTATATTTTGTGTGAGGTCCATACCCGAAAATATTCCCTCCGCGCACCATTCATGGGTATTGCTGATTATTTGGTGGTCTTCTGAAATGGTGAAAAAATAAGTGCGGTCGACATTGAAAAACAACCCCACATCCCTGAGCATTCCATTGATATTTTCATCGATGTTTGTGTGGTCTGATCTCACAAAGGTGGATGAAATCCGGGATACCATCTCCTGGAAACGTAACTGGTATGCCAGCTTTTCTTCAATCACCTTTTGTTTGGTAATGTCCCTGGATATCCCGATAAATCCGGAAATATTTAGGCTTTCATCGCGAATGATTGAGACATTGGTCGATATGTGTATGATGTCGCCGCTCGCTGTATAATGTTCCAGTTCAATGATTTCTGACTTATCGCGATCCGTATGGCTTGTATCGTTGCGTTGCATTGCCTCTTCCATGGCATCCCGGATTTTTTTGATAGAACCCGGCGGGTGTTTTTCCTCCAGGCTTTTCTTAAGATAATCTTCCGGTGAGATACCTGTCAATTGCTCTATAGACGGGCTGACATAGGTGATATTTAAATCTTTGTCAAGGGTAAAAACAACATCCGAGATATTGTTGGTAATATAGCGGTATTTTTCTTCGTTTTCACGAAGCTTTTGCTCCGCTTTTGTGCGTTCAGAGATATCCTCGATGATACCAATACCACCGTCAACCTTATTATTCTCATTAAAAACAGGTGTAAACAATACCTTAACGGAAGACTTTTTGGTTGCGGTTACTGATTCGTAGTCTCCTTCATAAGAAGATGTATGTCCTTTCAGAACCTCATGGACTGCCTGTACTAATTGTTTATTAGGGAGTTTTAGCATGTTGAGGCCCAGCAAAGCTTTCTTGCTTGATCCGATAATTTCTACAAAAACCGAATTACAGGCTGTAATGACACCTTTTTTGTCAAAATGCAAAATACCCAGGGGAGCCTTCTCGAAAATCAAATGATATTTTTCCGCACTGCTGAAG
>CAYMDX010000120.1:0-7220 GCA_964389125.1 uncultured Bacteroidales bacterium | reverse complement strand
CCACCATCCCAGATAAAATTTTCTTATCTGAAGGTTTTGATTAATTTTGCCGCCAAATATAAATCCGTTGCAATGAATATCTACCTGTTAATCATCATCGCCTATTTTGTATTTATTACCCTTATCTCATTGCTAACGAAAAAGGTAGCCAGTCGGTCTTCGGCGGATTATTTGATTGCAGGACGCAACCTTGGCGTCATCGCCTGTGCCGTTGTTGTCGCTTCGGAGTGGCTCGGAGGGATGAGTACCATTGGTGTTAGTGAAAAAGCTTTTGAGACCGGCACCATGCAACCCGTTTTGTATAATATCTCGACGGCCCTGGGCATGATCATCATCGGATTTACTGTCGCACGTCATTACCGTGATAACAATGTTCACACCGTAAGTGAGATGCTGGAAAACCTCTTTGGCAGCCGGGCAAAGGCGGTTTCAGCCATAGCCTTCATGTTGGCCTATATTGTTCTGGCTTTCGTACAGTTACAGACAGCCTCCAGCGTGATTGCTGCCATATTTGATTTCAGCCGTATTCAATCCATCCTAATAGCGGCCATCATTATTACCGGCTACACCTACATCGGGGGCATGCATGCTTTGGCCATCACCGGCATTATTCACGTTGTCGTGATGTTTTTTGGTATGGGGATGGCAACCGCCATAGGGCTGAATGAAGTCAATGGCTTCGCTTCTTTACACAGTTCTCTTGTGGAGCAAGGATCGCCGGAAAACCTCTATAATCCTTTTAGTGGCGGTCTGGAGTACGCCTGGAGCCTGATCCTTGGCGGTGTGCTTGGCGGCATGGCCGGACAGGCCAGTATTCAGCCGATATTTGCTGCGCGGACGGCTTCCACGGCCAGGAAAGCCGCCGTTTTATCCTCACTCATCATAGCGCCTTTCGGTATTCTTGTGGCATTGCTTGGTTTAATGGTAAAAACAGGACAGTTTTACGACATCACAGCCACCGGACCACTATTTGACCCTGCCATCGGGGAAGCCGGGGCCATTGACCCAAAACTCGTGCTACCCACATTGATGACCACGGCCGAGTTTATCCATCCGGTGCTGGGCGGTATCGCCCTGGCAGGTATCCTTGCAGCTATCCTATCCACCGTAGGTCCGGTCAACTTTGCCGTTGTAACCATTGCCACCAAGGACATCTATCACGGACTAATCAATAAAACAGCAGTAGATAAAAGTATTATTCGAACAGCAAGGCAGCTGGTAATTATCGTAAACCTCATAACCATACCGTTGGCCTACTACGGAACAGGTGCCATCCTTGATACAGCCTATATTTCATACGGCATCAGAGCCATTGGTGCCATCGTGATCGTCATGGGAATCTATAAGCGGGGCTGGATAAAGGTTGAAGGTGTACGGATGGCCTTTATCGGAGGAACCTTAGCCGTTATCGCCAATATCATTGCCAAGAATATCGGCCTGCCCGTAATCGAAAACACCTACATGGCCATCGGTGCTGCCCTGTTCTTCATTATTCTTGGTAATATAACAGGGAAAAAAGCACCCAGGAAGCTGCCGACAGATGAAGAAGAATCGCTAAAAAACAGCTGATAAGGATCCGTCACAGCGTTTACCCTACAGCTTTAATCATAACAAGTATGACAGAAAACCAGGAAATAAGCAAAAACATGCCTCTCATGGGCATGAAGGTTCTGGAGCTGGCCAGTGTTTTGGCAGGTCCCAGCGTTGGTATGTTTTTCGCCGAGCTGGGTGCCACCGTGTATAAAATCGAAAATGTAACCACCGAAGGGGATGTTACCCGGAAATGGAAGTTGCCTACCGAAAATGCCGATAGCGATATCTCAGGGTATTTTTCCTCCGTCAATTGGGGAAAGACTTCTTTCGCCGTAAACCTGCGTGAGCAGGAAGGGCTTGACATCATACACCGGCTCGCAGCACACTGCGACATTGTCCTGGTCAGTTACAAACCGGGAGACGCAGAAAAGTTAAAGGTTGACTACCCTACCCTAAAGGCATACAATGAGAAACTTGTTTATGCCCATATTACCGGATATGGCCTGCATAACAAACGGGCCGGTTTTGATGCCATCATCCAGGCTGAAAGTGGATTCACCTATATGAACGGCGAACCTGACGGTCCCCCCACCAAAATGCCGGTAGCGTTGATGGACATCCTGGCGGCCCATCAACTGAAAGAAGCCATCCTTCTGGCGCTCCTGCACCGGGAGCGAACAGGCAGCGGGCAATATATTGAAGCATCCCTTTTCAAGGCAGGTGTTGCATCGCTGGCAAACCAGGCCACCAACTGGCTGGTAGGCGGGCGCATACCTGAACGTATCGGTTCGGACCACCCTAATATTGTGCCGTATGGTACCATTTATGATACCAGCGACAATAAAGGGATCGTTCTGGCAGCCGGCACAGACAAACAATTTCGGGAGCTGGTCACTGTCCTCGGGCGCCCGGAACTTGGAAACGATCCACGGTATGCTAAAAACCAGGACAGGGTTAAAAACAAGCAGGAGATCAATAGCATTCTCCAGGGACTGATAGGCACCTATACCAGGGAAGAGATCCTAAACCTGTTGGCTGAAAAACGTATTCCGGCCGGTGGGGTATTCAACATGAAAGAGGTATTTGAGGCGCCGGAATCTGAAGAAATGGTGTTGCAAGGCAATTACGACGATGGTAGAAAAATCAAAGGCGTAAGGGCGGTGTCGTTTAGCACAGAAGATCATATGACCTGCAAAACACTCTCACCCCCACCCCACTATGCCGAACATACCCGGCCGGTTCTGAAAGAAGTGCTGGGCTTATCTGAACAGGATATCGAAGAATTAATTAACAAAGGAGTTGTATATGCACGAAACAAATAACCAGGAAAAGGTGCTTATCGATGCATCACGATTGATCATCGAGTCACTGGCACGCTCGGGAGCCGATGCCTTCATTGGTTACCCGATTACCCCGGCTAACAATTTGTATTTGTACGGAAGCCAACGCATGGACCTCATGTTGTCAGCCCCGGATGAAATTACCACCGTACAATGGATGGCCGGGTTAGCCGCCACCGGTAAGATCCCGGTGACTGCGACTTCATTTCCCGGCTTTGCCCTGATGGTTGAATCCATCAACATGGCTTATATGATGGAGCTTCCGATGGTTATCGTACTTGTTCAACGTCTGGGGCCGGCTACCGGGACCGCTACCTGCGGTGCGCAGGGAGACCTGACACTGCTTAACGGCATGATTTCGGGTGGCCATCCCATTCCTGTCCTGGGCACCAGTGGCTTTGAAGACTGTTGGAATATCCCTGCAAAGGCCACGGAGATGGCCGTCAAGCTCCGCACACCCGTGGTGCTGCTGACTTCCAAAGAGGAGGTGATGACCCAAAAAAGCTTTGATATCAGCACTTTGTCACCCATTCAAACAACAGAACGCACCTATTACAACAAAACCTGCTGCGATTACAAACCGTATAAGCCTTCCGGACTGGTTCCTGACTTTCTTCCGGTAACGCAAACAGAGCACCAGGTGCGTATGACCGCTTCCACCCATGACCAGGACGGTATATTGCAACACTCCAACAGGGAAGCGCTGGACAATACGCTTCGCCTTGAAACCAAGGTAAAACAAAGCATTGCCGATCATCTTTTTTATGACCTCGATGAAGAAGCAGGCGCCAATAGCTTGATCATAGCCTACGGCATCACAGCATCTGCCGCCAGGACAGCCGTTAATAACATGCGCCGCCAGGGGCATAAGGTTTCCATGCTAACCCCTAAAACGTTGCTGCCGATACCAGAAGCGTACATCAAGATTATAGAACAGTATAAGCGGGTAGTGATTGCTGAAGAAAACATCAACCATCAGCTAGGGCGGCTGCTTTACGGGGAAAATACACCAGACAACATTCGTTATATTGAAAAACTGGGGCACATGATAACCCCGGAAGAAATTATCAAGGAGGTTTTGTCATGACAGAATCAATGCTTAAAACCGAATCACTTCCCTATTGTAAGGGATGCGGCCACGACCTGATCGCCAAACATACCACCAAAGCCCTGGAGTCCCTGGGCTATAATCCCACCGATGTGATCATGGTAACCGATATCGGCTGCCATGGCATCATCGACAAATGCCTGAATACCCATACTGTCCACGGACTGCATGGCCGCTCTGCGGCATTAGGCTCCGGCATCTCCTTTGGTCTTGGGGAAGGCGACAGTAAAAAGGTGGTTGTCTTCATCGGTGATGGTGGTGCAACCATCGGACTGCAGCATATCATGGAAGCCGCCAGGCTGAACCTGGACGTAACGGTAGTAGTGCATAATAACATGCTGTACGGCATGACAGGCGGTCAAACCAGCGGCCTGACCCCGGAAGGCTTTCGCACCACAACATCTTTTGAAGGGAATCCCTTCCCGGGATATGATATTTGTAAGTTAACCCATACCGCGGGTGCCCGTTATGTTTCCAGAATCATGGGTGTTGGCGATATAAGCACATCGCTGGCCAAAGCCTTTGACCAAAAAGGGTTTTCCCTGGTGGAAGTCATGGAAATATGCCCCAGCTATGGGGTAAAACTCAATCCCAAAAGAAAACTGGCCGAAATCACCAGGAGTGCCGGCAAGGATCTGGGCGAGTGGACTAATGACCAGGAGGCATTTACCCATCAGCAGGGAACCAAGGTTACCAACCTCCTTGATCAGGTAAACAGAATCGAAAAAACCGCTGAGCACAACCTGAAACAATTGCATTCTCTGGTGATTAGTGGTTCTGCCGGAGAAGGGGTTCAGCTTGCGGCCAATATGCTGGCTAAAGCGGCCATGGGCTCCGGCATGCATGTGTCACAGAAAGGCAGTTACCCTGTCACGGTGGGCGTGGGCTTTTCCACGGCTGAGATTAACCTTTCACCCGAAGAGATCCATTTTCATGGCATCAGCACTCCCGACATGGTCATCATCACCTCAAAGGATGGCCTGAACCACAATCGTCAACGCATTGAAAGCATGCCGGAAGGCACCCTGTTTATTGATTCCGGGCTGGAAGTACCAGAAACCGGTGCCAGGGTTATCAAACACGACTTTCGTGGTGTTGGAGCGCGTAATGCCGCTCTCTATGCCATCCTGTACTTCGCCGGGGAAACAGGTGTTCTTAGTCAGGATGCGATCTTTACAGCCATAGAAAAGGAAGGGAAAGCGGAAAAACTGCCGCTTGACAAGCTCAAAAAAGCCCTGGAAGAAAGGTAGCTTTACCGGCTATAACTGCTCAAGATGCTCCCTTAATGCTTCCAGCTCGGCCTTACGGCCTGAGTTGCCGGAGGTGTCAAAAGCCGCGACAAGGTTATTCAGCATCCGCAATATAATGTCTTTCGGGTTACATGGCTCAAAAAAGGCAGGCAACGGTTCCATGTCAAGCTTGTCAAGAAATTCATTGATCTCCTGGACAGAGAATACCGCCCCGTTACTGAAGGCATTGATGTAAAACAGCGGGACATCACGGGTGATACGCATGTTTTCAGGGTCAACACTTTCACCCAGGTAAGCCAGCACAAAATGCTCGGGTAAATTGATGCCCAGAACCGGAAGGTCCAACCGGTTGGCTATCAACATATATAATAACCCAAGGCTTAAAGGATTCCCCTTCCTTGTAAACAAAACACGGTTGATGAATGAGTTTTCCGGGTCATGATAATCTTGCATATTCCCCTTAAACCCATACACATCGTAAAATATTTGGTTAAAAACCCTGATCTTTTCCAGGACGGTCAGGTTCTCATTCAGCTCCAGCCAGATATCCCGTGTAATCGAACTGATCTGATTTTCGATAAAGGCTTCATCCATGTCGGGATAATAATGCCTTGAAAGAATCAACCACACCTGGAGCAGCTCTTTAATATTATTATTATTGTAATAAGCGGTAAGCTCCTCAACCATGGTATTATAACGGATGCGCCTAATCAGGGATTCGACCCGTGAACGAACATCCTGATCATAAAGGTCATCCAGCCTTGCATCCAGGAAAGGAATGGCAGATTCCCCGCAATGAACAATTTTTTCAGATATCTCACTGAAAACGTCAGCATCGGGTTCATCGATCATGCTTACCAGCGCCTGTATTTCCCTCTCGGTTGTATCTTTCATGAATGCATACCATTAAGAAGTGATCTTATCCAGTACATAATGTATCATCTTATCCATCGTGGTATGGTAATCTTTGCTATACTCTTTCCTGGCCCTGTTGGCAATAATGTTGCATACGGTAAGGGTTTGATGGCCAAGTATGTTACCGAGGGCATACAAAGCAGACGTTTCCATTTCAAAATTGGTGATGCGATGACCCTCATACTGAAAAGTAGCGATGGAATCATTTAATCCGGGGAAGGCCAGCGGAATTCTGAGCTCCCTGCCCTGTGGTCCAAAAAAGCCATTGGCCGTTGCTGTAACCCCCTGCTTCAGATCAGAGGCAACCTTATTAAGAAGCGTTTCAGAAGAAGCCACAATATAGGGCCAGGGTAACTTGTCACTCCAGCCGGTATGTTTCACAAAAGCCTCTGCCATTTCATTCTCCAACATCGCGGGATCGTACTTATAAAAATGCAGCAAGCCGTCAAAGCCCAGGCCAAAACGTGATGCCACAAACGTATCAACAGGCGTATCATGCTGAAGGGCACCGGAGGTACCAAGACGAATAATCTTCAACGATGTATGCTGCTCTTTGGGCGTTCGTTTGTCCAGATCGATATTAACCAGTGCATCCAGTTCATTCATCACAATATCGATATTATCCGTACCAATCCCGGTAGACATGACAGTAATGCGCTGATTACGATAAACGCCCGTGTGGGTGACGAACTCCCTGTTTTTCACCTCATGCTCTACACTGTCGAAATAACGGGAAACAGCAGAAACACGTTGTTGGTCTCCCACTACGATCACCGTGCCGGCAATCTGCTCCGGCCGAAGCTTCAGGTGATAAATACTTCCATCCGGATTGATGATGAGTTCAGACTCCTTAAAAACACTCATTTTTCCATTATTTATTTACAAGATCAAACCAACAAATATATTATTTCTTAGAAAAATTACCTATATATACTCCGGTAATTATCACTAATTTTGATGTGAAAGTAAAAGGTGAAAAGTGAAAAGTGAAAAGTGAAAAATCAGGACGGGTCGGTCAGTGTCTCGTCCTGAAATAGGTTTACACTTTTTGTAAACAAAAATCAGGATTATGAG
>CAYMDX010000119.1:0-7324 GCA_964389125.1 uncultured Bacteroidales bacterium | reverse complement strand
GCTTGACCTGTCTTTATACCAGTACGTTTCCTTCCATGTCCTCCGGGATATCCACTTTCATGATATGCAGTAAGGTAGGAGCAAGGTCTGCAAGCCGACCCGGCTTTATCTCCTTGTAGTCATTATCAAGAAGCCAGCATGGTACCGGATTGGTCGTGTGGGCGGTGTTGGGAGAGCCGTCATCATTGATTCCGAAATCCGCATTCCCATGGTCAGCAGTGATTAGCATGCTGTAATTGTTGGTCAGGCCGGCTTCCACCACTTCCTGCAAGCAGCTGTCTACCGTTTCCAGTGCCTCACGAATGGCCTCATAAACGCCGGTATGTCCCACCATATCAGCATTGGCGAAGTTCAGACAGATAAAATCGTGCTGCCCCTTTTCTATTTCTTTAATAACCGCATCTTTCACTTCAGGAGCACTCATCCCGGGCTGCAGGTCATAGGTGGCCACCTTGGGTGAGGAGATCATAACCCGCTCTTCCTTGTCAAATACCTTTTCACGTCCGCCGCTGAAGAAAAAGGTTACATGAGGGTACTTCTCCGTTTCCGCAATACGCAACTGACTCTTACCTGCTTTTGCCAGCACCTCTCCGATGGTATTCTTCAGGTCCTCTTTTTCAAAGGCTACTTTCACACCTTCAAATGTCTTGTCATACTCGGTCATGGTTACATAATGCAACGGCAGGGTCTTCATGCCGTGTTCGGGCATGTCTTTCTGGGTAAGAACTGTCGTGATTTCACGTAAACGGTCGGTGCGGAAGTTAAAACATATCACCACGTCGCCTTCCTCTAAGGTCGCCAGCGGTTCTCCCTGTTCACCGGTAATCACTTTGGGCTTGATAAATTCATCGGTCACCTCTTCATTATAAGATGCCTGAATGGCTTCTTCAGCCGTTTTGTGTTGTTCGCCCTTTCCGTCAAGAAGCATGTCATAGGCGATTTTGATTCTTTCCCACCGCTTGTCGCGGTCCATGGCGTAATACCTGCCGCATACGGTGGCTATGGCACCTGCGCTATCTTTCATGTGATTCTCCAACTGGCGGATGTATCCCTTACCACTATAAGGGTCTGTATCCCGACCATCGGTAAAGGCATGGACATACAGCTCTTCGAACTCTTCTGAGCGGGCCATGTCGCAGAGGCCAAACAAATGGTCCATGGAAGAGTGAACTCCGCCCTCGGAAACCAGTCCGAACAGGTGTACTTTCTTCCCCTTTTCTTTGGCGTAGCTGAAAGCCTCCTTCAACACTTCATTCTCTTTAAAGCTGCCATCTTTCACCGCCTGGCTTATCTTTACCAGGTCCTGGTAAACGATCCGGCCGGCGCCCATATTCAGGTGTCCTACCTCTGAATTGCCCATCTGGCCGTCAGGTAACCCGACATCTTCTCCTGAAGTCTTTAACAGGGTATGTGGTGCCGAATCATACAATGATTTTGTAAAAGGCACATTTGCCTGGTTAATAATATCTGATTGATCTTCATTTCCTTTTCCCCATCCATCCAGGATGATTAACATTGTTTTCTTATCTTGCATATCTATATATTATAATTTAAATCGTAAATCCTATTTCTTAATAATTGCATGGTATAATTTCCCCTCTTGCTACCGAACCCGGCTTTTTTTATTTCCGGCCCAAACATCACTAACCCGTACTTCGGATCGCCTCCACGGGGTCAAGTCTTGAAGCACTCCAGGCAGGGACGAACCCGGAAATAAGTCCTATTATAGCTGAAACGTTTAACCCCAGCAAAATGTTGGAAAGGCTCAGCATAAAATCAATATCAAATATGTTGGAAACAATGGCTGTCCCGGTAAATACCAGCAGGAGACCTACACTGCCACCCATGATGCTCAAAAGAATGGCCTCAAACAAAAACTGCCATAGGATGAAATAGTTCTTTGCGCCGAGGGCTTTTTGGATGCCAATAATGCTTGTGCGTTCTTTTACGGAAACAAACATGATGTTGGCAATACCGAAGCCGCCTACCAATATCGAAAAACCACCGATGATCCAGCCTGCCATACTCACAATGGCAAAGAGGCTGTCAAAGCCCTCTGATAAAAGGCTTGTCTCATTCAGGGCAAAATTGTTATCGGCCATTGGTGGCAGGCGGCGTATTGAACGCATGACACCTGTAAGCTCATCGATCATCTCCGCGTTAGATATACCCGGACGTGCTTTTGCCATGATGTACGGGCTATGGCGTTCGCTGTTTACATTTACGAAGCGGTTCAAGTATGGTATGGGCAACACGATGGCGTCGTCATGGCTTTCGCCGAAGCCGCCCAGACCTTCCTCCTCGAAAACGCCAATAACCGTTGTTTTATGGTCAAAAACCCTTACGGTCCTGCCTACGGGGTCTCTGCCCGGAAACAGGTTATTTGCCAGTTCTTTACCCAGCACCGCTACATTCCTTCCTGATGTCAGCTCAAGTTGTGAAAAGTAGCGTCCGTCGTCCAGACTGAAATTGCGCACCTGATCATAGCCATCAGATACACCTATGGCAGTAACGTTGTCGACATGTGCGCTTTGATAATCTACACGCCGGCTGGCGGAAGCTACAAACGCATAGGTGTCAACCGTGGATGTCCGTCTGCGTAGCTCATCCAGTTCATTTCTTTCCGGTACCGGCCTGCCGGCATAATCCCACCACCTATAATCTGTGGTGAACTCCCACGGCCATTTTTGTATGTATACCACGTTGTCGCCAAGCGCTGTTATGCTGCTACGGATCTGTTTTTCCAGGGAGTCAACAACAGAAAAGACAGCGATGATGGAGAAGATACCAATGGTGATACCCAGGAGGGTCAAAATGGTACGCATCTTGTTGGCTACCACAGAATTGATAGCAAAGAGCGCGCCTTCTCGTATCAGTTTAACAATCAAGATCATGGCGATTTGTTCAGGGTTTCGGCCCTTACAAGCGTTTAGTGTTTACCGGATTCAGATGACTGACATACTGCAAATTTACAAGTTCCGTTCAAATTCTGGCCTGTTTTGTCCATTTGTTTTGTTTCTTTCCAATTTTTGAGAATCCGGACAAATCATCGTATATATGATTCTGAGCCCGATATTTTTATTATTTTTGATGCCCGATCCAAAAAGACCGTATTATGAACAATTCCTTCCGGGGATGTAAGCCTGTGGGACTAATCCTGAGCGGTTGCCTGATGCTGCTTTTATTGAATGGCTGTTTTGTCTTTCGTAATAGCGGATGCGATTGTCCGGCTTATCACTCACAACCCTCCGGCCTGACAACTATCGACATGGTTGATCAGTCTGTTTTCCTTCCGACATCAATCAATACGCCTATACATACGACTTCTTATCAGGGACTTCCACAAACTTTTCATTCGCATGCGGCAATCCGTCAATGACATATTGGCTAAACATTTCCCTGTGGAAGCGGTAGAACATATCAACCGTCTTTTGCATGCATACCCTGTACGTCTGAAGATTACCCGCGAACGTACAACCAAGCTGGGAGATTTTAAGCCTGGCATAAACGGAGCCGCGCACCGGATATCTGTCAATGGCAGTTTAAATATATACGAATGTCTGCTGGTATTCCTGCATGAAGCAGCCCATATGATGGTTTTTGAACAGCATGGCCGTAAATGCAGACCGCATGGAAAGGAGTGGAAAACCAGGTATGGCGAGCTTATCAGGCAATTCCTTCGGTCGGGTTGCTTTCATTCTTCCATTCATGATATGGTATATGCCTATTCTTTCCGTGTAAGGGCTTCCGGCATTGCCAACCTGGAGCTGACAAGGACTATCAGGGTCTTTGACAGGCACCAGAGCGACAGCCATTGGATTCTGTTAGAGGAGGTTGCCCCCAATGGCCTTTTTAAAACCCGCAACGGACATCTCTTTCAAAAAAGTGAAAAAAGAAGAACACGTTATAGATGCCTCTCTTTTGAGAACAAACGACCCTACCTGATACATTGCATGGCCAGGGTTATGCCGGCTGATAATCAGGAATCAAATGCTTTATAGCACTTCATTCATCAATCCGAAAAAAACAGATATGGACAGCAACAATTATGTAGTTATTATGGCTGGTGGCGTTGGTGAACGCTTCTGGCCCCTTAGTCGTGAGTCACGTCCCAAACAGTTTATCGATATCCTCGGAACAGGCAAAACCCTGCTTCAGCAGACCTATGAACGTTTCCTGGATGCTTGTGACAAGGAAAATATTTTTATTGTTACCAACAAAAGATACCGTTCTCTGGTACGTGAACAGCTCCCGGAGCTTGGCCATGACCGGCTTATTTGTGAACCGGCCCGGAAAAATACCGCTCCGTGTATTGCCTATGCCGCCTACAAGATTCATGATCTGAATCCGCAGGCCAATATGGTCGTCGCCCCTTCCGACCACATCATCCTGAAAGAAGATATTTTTACCGATATCATCCGCTCGGCTCTGCAGGCCGCTGCCCATGATACACGCCTTTTTACCCTTGGCATAAAGCCGAACAGGCCCGATACCGGGTATGGCTATATTCAGTTTAAAGATGATTCCTATTACCCGGATGATGAACGTCTGAAAAAAGTGAAGACATTTACCGAAAAACCGGATGAGGAGCTGGCGCAATCATTCCTGGACAGCGGGGATTTCCTCTGGAACAGCGGTATCTTCATCTGGTCGGTCGAATCCATCATCAATGCCTTTGATCAATATCAACCTGAGATCTCTTACGTGTTTCGCGAAGCCCTTGGAAAATACAATACTTCGGAGGAGCAGGCTTATATGGATGTAGCGTATACCTCCTGTAAGAGTATTTCCATCGACTATGCCATCATGGAAAAAGCCGATAATGTATATGTGTTTGTGTCTGACTTTGGATGGTCGGACCTTGGTACCTGGGGATCCCTGTTTGATGCCCGCGACAAGGATGAAGACAACAATGCCGTGATCGGGGAACGTGCCATGCTTTATGACAGCCGGGACTGCATTATCAATATTCCGGATGATAAGCTGGTGGTGATCCAGGGACTGGATGACTACATCGTATCAGAAGCCGATAATGCCTTGTTGATATGTAAGAAGTCTCAGGAACAACAAATCAGGAAGTTTGTCAATGATATCAGACTTCAGAAAGGAGATGCGTTTATTTAAAATATAAAAGTTCTTCACTATATTTTATTATTTAAAAATTTTAATCATGATAAAGAAATGTTTGAGTAGTCTGTTGGTGATGCTATTCACCGTAACGTTTACACTGAAGGCCGACGAAGGCATGTGGCTTCCGTTTGAGATTGATGAAGCCCTCTATGAAGAAATGCAACGGATGGGTCTCAATCTGACACCTGAAGAGATATTTAGCTTTACCGACCCGAGCATAAAAGATGCCGTAGTCAGTTTTGGTGGCTTTTGTACGGGCGAAATAATCTCTGACCAGGGGCTTGTGCTTACCAATCATCATTGCGGCAAAGGTCGCATCCAATCGCATAGCTCAGTGGACAACGATCTGCTTTCAGAAGGATTCTGGGCAGAGACGAAAGAGGATGAGCTGCCCAATGAAGGGTTGTTTGTCCGCTTCCTTGTCAATGTCGAGGATGTAACCGAAGCAATGAATGCTGAACTTACCGATGAGATGACGGAAGAGGAACGGGAGGAAGCTATCCGGGCCAAAAGCAATGAACTGGGGGATGCGGCCACCGAAGACAACCATTACACGGCTAATGTACGTTCAATGTTTGCCGGCAATGACTTTTATCTGTTTACTTACGAAACATTTAATGACGTGCGGCTGGTCGGTGCACCCCCTACCTCCATCGGCGCATATGGCGGGGATGCTGATAACTGGGAATGGCCGCGTCATACCGGGGATTTTTCCCTTTTCCGGGTATATACTGCACCCGACGGCTCACCAGCTGAGTATGATGAAGAAAATATCCCGCTGCAGCCCCGCCACCATCTTCCGGTTTCCGCTAAAGGGGTAGATGAGAATGACTTTGCCATGGTGCTGGGCTATTCCGGTAATACCGAGCGCTACCTGACATCCTATGGCATCGATTACAGGCTGGAGAACATGTACCCCGTTCGTATCGATATCCGCAGGCAGAAGCTCGATATCATTGAAGCGGCCATGGCCCGAAGTGATGAGATCAGGATCCAGTATGCCTCCAAACATTCAGGTATTTCAAACTACTGGAAAAACTTCATTGGCATGAGCGAGTCGCTGCAGCGGTTGAATGTGGCAGACTCCAAACGGGAGCTTGAGCAATCTTTCCATGAGTGGGCCACCGCAGAACCGGAACGCCAGGATACGTACGGTGAGGTCATCAATGATTTTCAGGAAGTGTATGAAGGCCTGCGTGACTTTCATTCACACAACTACGTGTTTGTCGAGTCAATGGCTACCGGTTCTGAAGCATTGCGTCTGGCCAATGCCTTTGGTACCCTGCATACCCTGCTCCAGGAAGAAGGTGACCCTGAGGAGATCACCGGAGAAACCGAACGCCTTGAAGGCATCGTAGAGCGTCTCTTTGGGAACTATAACCAGGGTGTGGATAAACAACTCTGGGCAGCCATGTTTGAAACGTATCATGATTATGTCCCGGAGGCAGATCTGCCCGGTATTTTCGAAACCATAGCCGCGGATTATGATAACGATTTCGAAGCCTATGCCGATGATGTGTATGAACAAAGCATTTTTGTTGATCAGGATCGCCTGATGTCCTTTTTGGAAAATCCCACTGAAGATGAGCTCGACATTGATCCCGTGTATGAGGCCGCCACATCGGTATACGACACGTACAGGGATATCAGGGAAGAGATGGGCGAAAACAGTACCCGCCTGCAGCGGACAGAGCGCCTTTTCCTGAGAGGACTGCTGCAGATGCAGCCGGATGAACTGTTCTATCCCGACGCCAACAGCACCATGCGTTTCACTTATGGCAGTGTTAACGGTTACCAGCCGATGGATGCTGTTTATTACGATTACTACACCACCCTGGAGGGCGTCATGCAAAAAGAAGATCCGGATGACCATGAATTTGTGGTGCCGGAAAAGCTTAAGGCCCTTTATGAGGATGAACAATTTGGTGGTTATGAACATGAGGATGATTACATGGTGGTCAACTTCATCACCAACAACGATATTACCGGTGGCAATTCCGGCAGTCCGGTGATCAACGCCGACGGTCACCTGATAGGTGTCGCTTTTGATGCCAACTGGGAAGGAATGAGCGGCGATATCCTGTTTGAACATGAGTTGCAAAAGGCCATCAACGTGGATGCCCGTTACATGCTGTTTATCATTGAACAGTTTGCCGGAGCCGACCATTTAATTGAGGAAATGACGATTGTACGG
>CAYMDX010000118.1:0-7345 GCA_964389125.1 uncultured Bacteroidales bacterium | reverse complement strand
AGGCCGGGCTTGGTCGCCCTGAAAGGGCAATTTAATTCAACCCAGTGGCAACGCCCTGGGTCGACTTTCTGACCGTTGAAAAGTCATTTGTTGCCTGAAGCGGGCTTCCAGGGTATTGTAAAGAAGAAAATGCTTCCCTGCCCCGGCTCCGACTCAAACCAGATCTCACCACCAAGCAACTCTACAAATGCCCTGGAAATGGATAGACCAAGGCCTACACCGGCTGCATCCCTGGAAGGCTGATCCTTGCCCTGCTTGAAACGGTCAAAAACCGAATCCTGTTCGTGGTTTGGTATGCCCCATCCTGTATCTGCCACGTTAAACAGCAGCTTGTCGTCTTTCAAACGGCATCCAAATTCCACATGTCCTTCGTCTGTGAACTTAATGGCATTTTCTACCATGTTGGTGATGATCTGCGTGAGCTTGGTGGGATCAGTTACGATATCAGCCTCCTCTTCCTTTACCATCAGGATGTAACGAAACTTTAGCCCTTTTGCTTCAGCCTGTCGTTCCAACTGATAGTAGATGGAGCTCATCAGCTGTTCCAGGTTAACCTGCTTCTCCTGCTTTTCTACCGCACCTGTTTCGATGCTGGAGATGTTGATAATATCTTCGATGATAGACAATAGCTGCGTTCCACTCTGGAAAATGATGCCTGTGAGGTGTTTGGTTCTTTCTTCCTCAACCTGTCCTTCATGTAAAATTTCAGAAAAGCCCAGAATGGCGTTTAAGGGGGTTCTGATTTCATGGGACAGATTGTTGAGAAAAGCGGTCTTTAATCTGTCACTCTTTTGTGCCTCCAGTTTGGCTTCGTTCAGGGCTTTAACATAATGCTG
The DNA here is from genome assembly GCA_964389125.1 of uncultured Bacteroidales bacterium. Classification (GTDB taxonomy): domain Bacteria; phylum Bacteroidota; class Bacteroidia; order Bacteroidales; family UBA7960; genus PUPG01. The sequence continues at coordinate 6,509 of CAYMDX010000118.1, read as the reverse complement.
CAGTCCGATGGCATTGCTCACCTGGCTGGCGACAAATTCCAGCAATTTAAGGCCTTTGTGGGTATACGCATTGGGGTCGTCATAACTCTGAACCACAATGGCGCCAATGGTTTTTCCTTCAGTAACCAGGGGTACACCCATCCAGACCTCACACAGACTGCCAATCTGCTCAATACTGCCTTCATCAATAAGCTTGTTGATTTCGGACCTTGTTAAAAGTAATGATGTTTGTTTGTTTATCACATGTCCTGTCATACTGCCTGCCACAGGCCATTCCTCTATATTGTCTTTTTCATCCTTTTCATAGGGTATGGACAACATACCGGTTTCTTCTTCATATAAAGCAAGATAAAAGTTGGTGGTGTCAATGAGCCTGGATAACTCCTCTTTAATTTTTCTGAAAAAAGTTTCCAGGTCCCGGGTAATCAGACTGGCACTGGCAATGCTATAAATCACCTGCTGGGCCAATTCGTGTTGTTTCCTTTCGGTCAAGTCTCTGACTATAGACAGAAACACCTCTTCACCTTCTATTTCCACAGGGCTCAGATTAACCTCTGTATAGACAGGTGTTCCATCTTTCATATTGTGTAGCCATTCAAAAGTGCCATATCCTTTAGCTGCTTCGCCTATGTGACGATTGGCGGCCGACTTTGAGTCTGTGCCATCGGGCTGTATATCCGGTGAGAGCTCATGCGGCTGTCTGCCGATTATTTCCTGGCAAGGACGTTGAAACAGGCGTTCTGCTTCGCTGTTGCAGTCCACAAAACGGCCATTGCTCAGAATCAGGATGGCGTCCGAGGCGTTTTCAAACAAAGCCCTGTATTTTTCCTCACTTTGACGTAACACCTCCCGTTGCCGGTATTGTTCTGTCACATCCCGGAATACCACAACAGCGCCTACGACTTCCTTATTTCTGTTTTTTATTGGGGCAGCTGAATCAGCGATCTGGTGTTTTTGTCCGTCTTTGTCCACCAGGATCGTGTTATTACCCATGAAAACAGTTTGCTCTGTTTCAAGAGCCTTTTTAGCCGGATCTTCTGTTTCTTCGCCTGAGTCTCCGCAGTATATTTTCAGGACTTCCGGCAAAGGTTTTCCAAGTACCTCTGACAGCTTATAGCCTGTTAGCTTTTCAGCAACGGGATTCATCCTGACGATATTTTCATCGATATCCACGGCAATCATGCCGTCACCAATTGACTGCAGCGTGATGTACAAGTTTTCCCGGCTTTGCTCAAGCGCTTCCAGCGTTTGTTCACGTTGGATCCACAATCCCAGAAGGTGGGAAACGTTATCAAGGAGCTGTTGTTCCTGATCATCAAAATCAGCGTCTGTGTTATCATAGAAGATGCTGATGTGTCCCAATGGTTTTTCATCAATAAGAATATCCGACGAGATAGCAGGCCTGTCAGCGGGCACAGATCTGTTCCCGGGATATGCCACATCATGGACTACGATCCGGGTTTTTGCCGAATCAGGGTACCGCATGTTTTGCTCTGTCTGTTCGATTACATAGGAAAAGAAATCCCTGGCAGACATTGGTGTATACATAGCCTGACTGATGTTGGTCAGACATTTCATCTCCTTCAGTCGTTCTTCCAACATCCGTTCTGTTTTGCGACGTTTTCTGTCTGCTTCGATGGTATACAGGCCAAAGCCCAGGTCATTCGCCAGCTCTTTGAACAGCTCATTTCCTTCCTCAAGCCGGGCATATTCCTGTGGAGCGGAAACGACAATTACGCCATACAGGGCTCCCTGATAGGAGATAGCAGTGCATAAGCCGGATCTGTTCTGATAGTTACCCGCAAGCGGGCAGTCCGGACAGTCATCCGGTGGAGAATCCTTGACCACCATACGAGTGTCTGCCATGGCTTCCTGCATACATGTCGGGTAACTCCCTGCCTGTAGTTGTTGCACAAGGGCTTTAGAGCGGCCCTCTAATCCTGAAGAGGCGAAATCCGTCAGGTTGTGCTGGTTGTCGAGCAAGGCAATCCACACGTTGTAATACCCGAGTGTGTTTTGCAGCGTTTTACAGGTTTCTTCTATAAGTGTTTTCTGATCCCGCTCATGGGCGATCAACTGATTCACATTGCGGATACCCAACAAAACATTTTTCAGGTGCTGCTCCCTGTTTAAGACCACCGTCATGTCCTGATCTCCGGCATTTTCCTGTTTCTGTGTAGGATTGTTCTTAGTCATCTGGTAACTTGTATTATGAATCTGTTTTCGTATCATTGCCTGCAGGCAGAAAGAACGTAAAACGGGACCCTTCATTGATCCTGCTGCTGACCTCCAACCAGCCTCCATGTTCTTCTACGATCTTTTTGCTGATGGCCAGGCCGAGCCCCGTGCTTGACTCCCCGGCTGTCGGCGTTGTGCTTGACTTATGAAAGGGCTGAAATATATTCGGCAACTCCTCCTTTTTAATACCGGCACCCTGATCAATAACAGATGTAACAGCCTTGCCGTTTTCATCCTTTGTGATCCAAATGATGATGTAACTATTGTTAAAAGAATACTTGATCGCATTGCTGAGGATATTATTCAACACCTGTTCGATCTTGTTCTTATCGAATGCAAAATGCCATGAAGAGATGTCGGTTTCTATCCGGATGTGGATGTTTTTGTAGCGGGCGACCATCTGATTAAACTCTACCGTTTTATTAACCAGTGCAACATAGTCGTTATTGGTCATGTTAAGCTCAACATCACCGGCTTCTATTTTGGAGATGTCAAGCAGCTCTGACATAAGCTTTAGGGAGAACCGCAGTCTTTCTTCAATGGTTTTCAGGAACGTTTCCCTCTGGCTGGCGGAAAAACTGTCCGGGTCGTTAATCAGGATGTCGGCGTATGAGATGGCGATTGCAATCGGGTTTCGCAGGTCATGCGCCGCCATATTCATAAACTTGTTCTTCTCTTCATTGACTATACCCAGTTGTTCATTGGCCTTTTTCAGGTCATAAAGCGTATGCTCCAGCAGGATCTTATCTTTTGTGAGCTGCCTTTGCAGGTTGCTTGTTTCCCTATTTAGCTCTGACAACCGTTGATTTTGTTTGTTTATACGTTCCAGGTCAATTTCCCCGGTAACCAGCATCTGATCTCCATCCCTGAAAACCTTTGCGTTGATGGTCGTGTTCATACCGGTATCGCTGCCGATGGTCATAAGCCCTTCGAATAAGGGTTTTGTCCGGCTGTCGCTTTCCGCAGATAATTGTTCTAACCTCTCAAATGTCGGATTTATTAAACTTTCAGCCGGGGTTGTTTGTGCCAGTTGATGAAAAGCTTTATTCCCAAATAGCAGGGAGCGATCGGGGATTGAAAAAACAGCAATACAAAGGGCATTGCTTGCCAGCGCAGCCGATTCAACAATATCCAACCAGGATGATATGGTATTTCCGTGGCTATTCATCGGTAACTTGGTCAATATGGGAGGCTAATTCCTGAAGGTTTGCGATGTAGGTGGTTCGGGGAAATTGTTTTGTGATTTCCTGACCCCCATGCAGGAAAGCTTGTCCCCCGACCAGTACCGGAAGGTCAAAATGTTGGTGAATTGCTTTCAGCATCTTTTCCATGATGGATAAGTGTGCATGGATGCTGGCTGACAGGGCTATCATGTCGGGCTGTTTTTCTTTTGTGAATCGAATAAGGTCATCCAGTGGAATGTTGGCTCCCGGGAACCAGGTGTCCCAGCCTTTCATCTCAAACACATCGGCCACCATTTTAACACCCACCTGATGCTGTTCTGTTTCCACACAACCCAAAACGACTTTGTAAGGCTTGCGGGTGCGGGATATGATTTTGTAGTAGAGCTCATTCATGATGGCTTCGGTGATGGATGTGGCCACATGCTCCTCTGCCACGGTGATCTCATTATTTTCCCAAAGCTCACCAATACGGTATAAGGTTGTTTTTATGGTTTTTTCGTAGATATCCATAACAGAGATGCCTTCTTTTGTCATGTCATGGATGAACCCTGATACCGCATGCCTGTTTCCTTCCAAAAGGTAATGCAGAAGCTCCTGGTTGGCGGTGGATGTGATGGTTTGCGTTGCTGGCATGAACAGTCCTCCCAATATTTGATAAAAATCCTTGTTCCCAATAAGAATATAATATAATCAAGAATAAAGGTACGTAATTATTATGTTTTTTCCCAACTGGCGCCGTCTTTCCCATCTTTAACGGTGATATTCAGTTTTTGAAGGGAGTCACGCAATTTGTCAGCTGTGTCCCAGTCTTTGTTTTTGCGCGCCTGTTGCCTGATATCAAGCAGGATACTCATCAGGTCGTTGATCAGCTCTTGTTCATTATCTGATGATCCGCCCTCCGGATCACCCAGACCGAAAATATCGATTACAAAAGTTTTGAAAACATGTTTCAGGTTGTCGATGCTTTCTTGTGTAAGGGTCTCATGCCCGTCTTTTACCGCATTGATTGTGCGTATTGTGTCGAACAGGTACGAAAGGGTTACGGGGCTGTTGAAATCGTCATTCAGGCCCTCGTAGCATTTATCGGACAGTGTTGATACGTCAACACTTGAAGAACTTCCGGCCGGCAGCGAGTGGAGCGTGTTCATGGCTTGCCACAGCCGTTTCAGGCCTTTTTCTGCTGCTTCCAGTGCTTCATTGCTGAAGTCGAGGGTACTGCGGTAGTGCGCCTGAAGGATGAAAAATCGAATGGTGAGGGGATGAAAGGCTCTTTCCAGCTTCTGATGATTGCCCCCAAAAAATTCGCGGAGCGTAATAAAATTACCCAACGACTTGCCCATCTTTTGCCCTTCGATGGTGACCATGTTGTTATGCATCCAGTATTGTGCAGCATCCTTGCCGAAGGTGGCGTTCGACTGGGCAATCTCACATTCGTGGTGTGGGAACAAGAGGTCCATCCCGCCACCATGGATGTCGAATGTTTCACCGAGGTAACGGGCGCTCATAGCCGAGCACTCCAGGTGCCAGCCCGGGAATCCCTCTCCCCACGGGGAAGGCCAGCGCATGATGTGGGTGGGAGTGGCTTTCTTCCATAAGGCAAAATCAGCCGGATGACGCTTTTCCTCCTGTCCGTCTAATTCCCTGGTCGTTGACAACATCTCATCAACAGACCTGCCGCTTAGCTTCCCGTATTGAAATTGCTGGTTGTATTTCTGAACATCAAAATAGACAGAGCCATTTACTTCGTAGGCAAACCCTGCATCCAGGATGGCCTTCACCATTTCGATCTGTTCAATGATATGACCCGAAGCCCTGGGTTCAATGGAGGGTTTTAGCACATGCATCTTCTCCATGTCTGCATGGTAGCGGTCTGAGTAATACTGAACCACCTCCATGGGCTCCAGCTGCTCAATCCGGGCTTTTTTCGCTATCTTATCCTCTCCTTCATCGGCATCGCTTTCGAGATGCCCTACATCGGTAATGTTGCGCACATAACGTACCTTATACCCCAGGTGCCGGAGATACCGGAACACCAGGTCGAAGGTAACGGCTGGCCGTGCGTGGCCCAGGTGGGCATCCCCATAGACTGTAGGCCCGCACACGTAAAGTCCGGTAAAAGGCGGGTTAAGAGGTCTGAATGCCTCTTTCCTGCGCGTCAGGGAGTTGTATATGTGTAGATCAGATGCCATCGCGGTATCATGTTAAAGTTGCAAAGGTAAAAAAATATACAAACCTGTTCTATTCGTGGGTGTGTTTCAGCTTTCAGCGACAGCGATGGCTAATGGGAAAGGTACCGGTTGCATTTATGGTGTTGCTTCCCATGTCTTCAGTGCCTCTGTGGCCTTTTTGTAACCGAGGTCAAACACTGCTCTGGCGCTCGAAAGGTCCATAACCCCATAGTGCTGCACCTCTTCGGGTTCGATATACAGGTCGCACTTGTCTTTACGGCTGCGTGCATGGTTTCTCATGGTAAGATGAAATGAGCGGATAGCGATTTTCTTGAGACTGTCGATATTGTCCTCCCGCCCCAGCGGGTTTACATTGATGCCAATGATTTTTTCACAGTTATCAACCAGCGGTTCAACCGGGAAGTTGTTGACAATTCCCCCGTCGAGATACTGGTAGCCGTTGATGTTTACCGGTGGGAACAATACCGGAATGGATGAAGAGGCTTTAACGGCTTCGATCAGATTGCCTTCTTGAAATTGGGTATGTTCAACCGTGTTGATGTTTACGGCATGAACGATAAGTGGAATCTGCAAATCTTCAAAGCGTTTGGCATGCAGGCTTTTGTTGAGTGTTCGTTCAAACCCTGACATTTTAACCAGGCCCATCTTTGGAATAATGAGTCTGACAAACTTAAACAGATTCTTACTGACGATGGCATTAAACGCTTTCTCAGCATCCTTGCCGTCAGCATACAAAGCTCCGACGATGGCGCCGGCACTAACCCCGGAAATAATATCCGGCTTGATACCATGTTCCTCCATCGCCTTAAGCGCGCCTAAGTGGGCAAAGCCCCTTGTGCCGCCTCCGCTCAGGACCAGTCCGTATTTGTATTTTTTTTTCATAAGTTGGATGTTAGAT
>CAYMDX010000117.1:0-7375 GCA_964389125.1 uncultured Bacteroidales bacterium | reverse complement strand
GTCGATGAATGGATAACACCAGGTGAGACTTAAGGGACGTAAGAGACTTCAGGGACTTAAGGGACGTAAGAGACTTTAGGGACGTGAGAGACTTTAGGGACTTAAGGGACGTAAGAGACTTTAGGGAGATGCATTTATTTTTGGGGTGAAAACAAACCCGGCCAGGTTAGCAAAGCTAATTAATACCAGGAAAATCATCATCGATTTAGCATATCCGCCTGGCGATTGATTTCCCTGATAATTTTCTGAAAGAAAGTTTAGCTGACCCTGACCGGGATATATTACCGGATCTTGCGGGTTTTGAGTCGCAGTGAGTTTAACACGACGATCACGTCCGATGCGGCCATGGCAAAAGCTGCTACGATCGGAGTTAACAGACCGATCATGGCCAGCGGAATAGCGGCAACATTGTAGAAAAATGCCCAGAACAGGTTTTCCTTAACTGTGCGCAATGTAGTTCGGGTAGCGCCAAATGCTTTGGAAAGCAACCGAAGGTCTCCCTTCAGAAGCACAACATCAGCCGATTTTACCGCTACCTGTGTGGCATCGCTCATACTGATACCAACATAGGCCTTGGCCAAAGCCGGAGCATCATTGATACCGTCACCCACCATGGCTACCCGGCCTTCTTCGGATAACCGGTCAATAATTTCGAGCTTTTGGGCAGGCAACTTACCGGCATATACTTCCTTTATTCCAAGCTGGGCAGCAATTGCTTCGCAACGCTCCGGCCTGTCGCCACTTAACAATACCGTTTTTACTCCCCGGCTGTTAAAGAAGTCAATGGATTCCTTGGCCCCCTCTTTGATCTCATCTTCCACGTCAAGCCAGGCAATAAGGCGATCATTCATCAACAGGTACACATTGTGCGTGTCATCACTGGTAAGATGGGATGCAATATGATACGAACCAGCCACATAGCGATTGCCATCCTTATCGACCGCCTGAACCCCAAGTCCTTTTTGCTCTTTCACTTCTTCAAACTGAATCGAAGTCACACCTTTAAAATAGCGGGTTATAGATTGCGCGATCGGATGGGCCGAATATTGTTCCAGACTATAGATAACGCTACCCACATGGTCTTCTGTATCATTGAAAACCTGCAGGTTTTTAACACCAAAATTGCCGGTGGTAAGGGTACCGGTTTTGTCAAACACAATGGTATCGACGGAGGCAAATTTATCGAACACAGTTCCGCCCTTGATCAGGATCCCGCTTTTGGCAGTTCGCCCGAGACCTACAACAACAGCCGTCGGTATAGCAAGTCCAAGAGCACACGGACAGGCAATCACCAGCACGGCTACGCCGCGCATAAAGGCATCGCGGAACGGCAGATCCATGCCAACAAACCAAAAAATGGCTGTCAGTAGTGCCAGGCCTACAACCACCGGCACAAATATCCGACTTATCTTATCTGCCAGGTTTTGCAACCTGGGTTTGTCTTTCTGCGCTTCACGAACCATCTCAATAATGCTGGCCAAAACGGTATCCTTCCCGGTAGCAGTGGCTTTTACGCGAATCGTACCGGAAACCAAAAGGGTTCCGCCAACAACTTTATCTCCCTTCTGACGGTCGACAGGAACACTCTCACCGGATATCAGGCTTTCATCCAGACTGCCGCCACCCCAGTAAATCTCACCATCAACAGGAACCTTATCACCTGTATTTACAAGCACCCGTTGCCCTTCTTCCACCAGTGAAGCATCGACCTCTTCAATAGTCTCCTGACCTTCATGCATCTCGGTAGTGATCAGGCGCGCCGTATTTTTCTGAAGCCGCACCAGGTCATCAACAGCCGAAGATGTTTTTTTGACGGAGCGGTGCTCCATCATATTGCCCAACAAAACAATGGATATAATACTGGCCGATGTTTCATAAAAGAGATAATCAGGTCCCAGACCGTAAATGGTTCCGATAAGGCTGTAAACAAAGGCAGCCGTACTACCCAGAAAGATCAGCACATCCATGTTGGTCACACCGGAGCGCAAGCTGTACCATGCACTGCGACCGAAATGCAGAAACCCGACAATGAACACGGGTATGGTCAGGGCCAGCTGAAACTTGTCGTTATGGAGAAAATCCACCGGTATAAACATGGCAAGGATCAGCGGTATGGTAAAGATGGCCGTAAACCAGAACTTTTTCTCAATGGCTGACAACCCTTTTTTTTCCTCATCCTCCGTTTCAATGCTGTCTTTCACCTTGTAGCCAAGCGACTCAATGCGCTTTTCGGCCAGCGGCAGACGACCCTCATCCGCCACTTCAAAATGCACCTCCCCTGACGAAAAATCAACATCCACATTCTGAAAACCTTCTTTCTCCAGCGCCCGCTGAATGCCCAGAGCGCAGTTTGTGCAGGACATTCCCTCCACACGATAAGCCACAGGTTTAAATAATGTATCAGACATATATCTACAGTTCTATATTTATACTATTATATATTTTCCCAATGCAAAATTACAGCATCAATGATGATAAAGTATTTTAAAATTCGTAGAAAAAAGTATAAAATTTTTGGATATAAAGATGATAATAGTCCGGCCTTAACTGTAGACGGTCAGGGTTAACCTTCGGCCACCGCTCCTGTTACGGAATTCGCACAGGAAAACACCCTGCCAGGTTCCCAGTTTCAGGCGGCCTTTGGAAACGGGTATGGTCAGTGATACACCCGTAAGCGCTGATTTAATATGGGCGGGCATATCGTCATCACCCTCCATCACGTGGGTGTAATATGGCATCCTTTCCGGCGCGAGGTGATCGAAGCTGCTATTGAGGTCGGCAGATACCGAAGGATCAGCGTTTTCGTTAATTACAATTCCGGCAGATGTATGGTGAAGGAATATATGCAAGAGACCGGTCTGGGGTAAATCACCAACCGCATCCATAATGTGCTGCGTTATCAGATGAAAGCCCCGTTTAAATGGCGGAAGTTTGATTTCGTATTGTGTCATGTTACTTTTTTTGTGCAAAGTAAACTTTTTTCATGAACCACACCCGAATAATTGGTGCAACACAATATAATTTTGCACCCCTTTCCCATGAACCAAAAAAGCGGGACTTACCATCATTCCTGATAGTCCCGCTTTGTCGTGATAGTCTTAAAATGATCAGAAGCCGTTGCTTTTCGATTGTGGCCAACATTCTTTCATGCCGGCTGAAAAGCATCGGTACCAGCCATCGACGAGCTAATCTGTTCGTCAGAGACACCCACATCCGAAATTTTCCCGGATAAATAGGCATCATAGGCTGACATGTCAAAATGACCATGCCCGCAAAGGTTAAAGAGGATGTTTTGCGAACGCCCCTCTTCCCGGCAGCGTATGGCTTCGTTGATTACAGTAGCAATAGCATGAGTTGCCTCAGGGGCAGGGATAATACCCTCGGCTTTGATAAAATCGATGCCCGCTTTGAAGCAGCGTTCCTGCGGCTCCGACACCGCCTCAATCAGCCCGTCTTTCAGCAGCTGACTCACAAGCACTCCGGCCCCGTGATACCGTAATCCTCCTGCATGAATGGGAGAAGGGATAAAGTCGTGACCCAGGGTATACATGGGCAACAAAGGCGTTTTCCCGGCCGTATCACCGAAATCGTAACGAAATTCGCCCCGGGTAAGCTTGGGGCAGGAGTTGGGCTCGACGGCGATACAGCGAATATTTTTCCCGTCTTTCAGGTTCATCCTGATGAAAGGGAAAGCAATACCGGCGAAGTTACTGCCACCGCCGAATGGTGCAACGATCAGGTCGGGCTGGTCGCCAGCCTTTTCCATCTGCAGGATGGCTTCCTGACCGATGATGGTTTGATGCAGCAACACGTGATTAAGCACACTTCCCAGGGCATAATGGGCATCCGGGTCGGAAGCGGCCTTCTCAATGGCTTCTGATATGGCAATTCCCAAACTACCGGATGAAGCTGGATTTTCCTTCAGTACCTTCCTTCCATACTCGGTGCGATCAGAAGGAGAAGGATATACCCGGGCATCAAACGCATTCATCATCACCTTCCGGTATGGCTTGTGGTCATAGCTTGCGCGAACCATGTAAACTTCACATTCCATCCCGAATGCCTGGCAGGCGTAGGCCAGGGCGCTACCCCACTGCCCTGCCCCGGTTTCAGTGGCAATTCTCTTGGTACCGGCTATCTTGTTATAGAACGCCTGGGCAACCGCCGTATTGGGCTTGTGGGAGCCGGCCGGACTCACGCCTTCGTACTTGTAATAGATCTTTGCCGGGGTGTTAAGCATTTTTTCAAGGCCCTTTGCGCGGAACATCGGAGTTGGTCTCCATTTGGCATAGATGCGCCTTATTTCTTCAGGGATCTCAATGTATCGTTCCGCCGACGTCTCCTGCATAATCAGGTCTTTCGGAAACAATGGCTCCAGCAGATCCGGTGTAACAGGCTCACGGGTTCCCGGATGCAGCGGCGGCATCGGTTTATTGGGCATGTCAGCCATAATATTATAGAAAAAACGGGGTATCTCTTGGGCGGATAATTGTATTATATTTTCCATTGGTAAATTCGAATTAAAAACGTTAAAAATGGGATTCAATCATTGCGCGACACACGAATCGCGTAACCAAAACAATAATAAAAAATTAAAATTTTCGGGATGATCACGGAGCAGCACGCTCCCATGGGGATTATATGTTATATTGTGGCAGCCGGAGAGGCTGGCCACCAGGCCCAGATATGAAGGATATGTATCCGGCTGAAATTCATATAATCTTTGCAGTTGTATTCAGATGCAAATATATACACATCTTTTTAACCTAACAAAAAAACCTGGCTCTTTTTGCCAGGTTTTTTTAATAAAGCTATTATGCTTCTGTATATCTACATATTATGGAATGCTCCATACTATATATGATGAAGATCTGTTTCGGAGGAAGGCTCCTTATGCCGGTCAACACTAAATCAGTCACCCAGGGTTGCCACCATCACCGCTTTGATTGTATGGAGGCGGTTCTCGGCCTGGTCAAACACGACGGAGTGCGCTGATTCAAACACATCTTCAACCACTTCCATTCCATCGAGGCCAAACTTCTGATAGATGTCTTCACCAATGGTTGTTTCGCGGTTATGGAAAGAGGGCAGGCAATGCAGGAATTTCACTTTTGGGTTACCTGTTTTTTTGATGACATCCATATTTACCTGATAAGGTTTCAGGAGCTCAATGCGTTCTTTCCACACTTCTTCGGGTTCGCCCATGGATACCCAAACATCCGTATAAAGGAAATCAACACCTTTAACGGCTTCATCCACATCCTCGGTAATGGTGATCTTTGCGCCGGTCTCTTTGGCGATCTCACGGCATTCCGCAACCAATTCTTCACTTGGCTGAACTGATTTCGGGGCTGCTGCCCGGAAGTCCATGCCCATCTTTGCTGCGCCAACCAACAGGGAGTTGCCCATGTTGTTGCGCGCATCGCCCAGATAGCAGAAGGAAACCTGGTTGAGCGGCTTATCGCTGTGCTCCATCATGGTCTGGAAGTCAGCCAGTATCTGTGTTGGATGATATTCGTTGGTCAGGCCATTCCATACCGGCACATTGGAGTATGTAGATAGCTCTTCAACGGTTTTTTGTGCAAAACCGCGGTACTCAATGCCGTCATACATCCGTCCCAGTACGCGTGCGGTGTCTTTCATCGATTCTTTTTTGCCGATCTGGCTTCCTGTCGGGCCAAGGTATGTAACCAGCGCACCCTGATCGAATGCCGCTACCTCAAATGCACAACGGGTTCTTGTGGAAGCTTTTTCAAAAATAAGGGCAATATTCTTCCCTGTCAGGCGGCGTTGCTCATAACCGCCATATTTTGCCTTTTTAAGATCAACCGACATGTCAAGTAAAAACTTGATCTCTTTTGGTGAAAAATCAAGCAACTTCAAAAAACTCCTGTTTCTCAAATTAAATGCCATAGGTATATCTCCTGTTTTTAATGTAAATAAATGATTGACTGTTATAATGATGAAATTAAGGAATAATTACTGTTCCTTCTCCTGTCTGGCCCAGTTTCTCAGCTTCGGTGATGATGGCATCGCTTCCGCCATTCTCAACAAACTGCATGCAGGCCCGCACTTTCGGGGCCATGCTACCCTCGGTAAACTGTCCTTCATCAAGGTATTTGGTAACCTCTTGAATGGTTACTTTTTCCAGTTTTTTCTGGTCAGGCTTATTAAAGTTTACATAGACATTCGGAACGTCCGTAAGAATGCAAAATTCATCGGCCCGGATCTTGCTGGCTAATTGTGAGGATGCCAGGTCCTTGTCGATCACGGCATCGATACCGATAATCTTTCCTTTCTCATCGATATAGGCAGGAATGCCGCCACCGCCTACGGTAATGACGATATTCCCTTCACGGGCCAGCTTTTCAACGGCCTCCCAGCTGGGAATATCAACCGGTTTGGGCGAAGCAACCACACGACGCCATCCACGACCCCTGGGATCTTCATGAAAAACCCACCCGTTTTGTTCGGTCAGGGCATCAGCCTCCTCCTTTGAATAGTAAGGTCCTACAGGCTTTGTGGGATTTTGAAAGGCAGGATCTTCTTTGTCAACCACGACCTGTGTCACCAGGGTGACAATATTTTTATTAATGCCGTGCTCGGCCAGCACATTGCGCAATTGTTGCTCGATCATAAAACCAATGGAGCCCTGCGTTTCAGCAACACAAAAATCGACGGGCTGCTTGGGCAGACCATATTCTTTATGGCCAGCCTCATGCTGAAGCATCACATTTCCCACCTGCGGGCCATTCCCATGACCAATAACCAGGTCGTAACCTTCTTTGATTAAAGGCACAAGATGCTGACAGGTTTCATACACATTTTGCTCCTGCTCATCAATGGTCCCTTTCTGACCACTCTGAAGCAGGGCATTCCCTCCAAACGCAATAACCGATAGTTTCTTCATATAAAACTGTACTTTAATGGTGAATGAATTGCTAAAAAAAATCCCTTGAAAATAGCCTGTTCAGGTTATTACAAAATACTTTTCCACACTCGCTGCACCTGGATGCAGATAAAGCTGTTCCAACTAATTGGGAATTGCAGCCAGAGCCTGAAAAAATATTTTATAAACCGCCATAAAACAAGCTTTCAAGGGGGTTAAATCCAATTGAAATATTTTGAATGGAGGCAAAGATAATGTATTTAGGGAATATCCCGGAAAAAATCGATCCGATTACAAAACATTTTCCTAAAATACAGAAGAGTGGGGCTCATCTTACACTTTCATCAGTGTGTCATGATGCGGCTATTGAGAATATCGTACGTACCGATGTATGATGTGTTTCATACATCATAAGGTAGTCAGCCCCATACTTACAGATGCAACGAAATACCGATTGTTAGTGCACCAAGAGCACCTCGTCCCATT
>CAYMDX010000116.1:6227-7408 GCA_964389125.1 uncultured Bacteroidales bacterium | reverse complement strand
ATTCAGGATCGATCATCGCAAACCCAGGCTTTCTGCAACCTCAAACATACTGATTTTTACAAAAAAATTTGCCATTAAACCGGGATTTATTCCTTTTTACATGTTGCGACCAGCCTATATAAGCCACCGATACGTCAAAATATGACGTTGTTTTCGGGTTTTTTGTAAATCCCCTAATAAAAAATAGCATAAGACAGGAAAAGGTCATCAACAGAAAAAGCATCGGGAATTGGCCGCGATAATAAAAAAATGCAGGGAAACATGGCGAAGAAATGCCCGCCGGAAAGATGAAAACCAATTGGTTTTGTCCCGGGCACGGTCGGAGTAAATGAAGAACCTGACAGGCAGGAATGCGTCTTCAACGCCCCGGCGTTAGTTTAGAAGGGGGTATCAAAACTGCCAGACCAGACCTAAACCAACACCGCCCGAGGCTAATGACTCCAGCTGAGGATACAGATGCAACGCGGCATGGTTCCGGTGGATGAAAAACAAGCTCACATCAAAAGCAAGCAGGAAACCGCCCTGTAACAGCAGACTGTTGCCATACCCTCTCAGCCGGTCGTGATAGCTGGTGACATTCTTTGCCCGTTCCCGCAAATAGAACCCCGCGGTCATGTAGGTGACATTCAGGCCAACATTCAAAAGCAGAATGTTCTGCAATGAAACATACTCCTTCAAAACATCCACATGTCCCATGCCTTCCGGACTGGCACCAGCAGCTTCCATGTAACCATAAGTGGCAATTCCCAGGTTAACCACATTCCACATAAAATTAAACTGATGAAACTCACGAGCCTGCCCGGTTGTATTAAAATGACCATAGGTGCCTGTAAGCATATTTCCGACAGCCCAACCACCGAGCACCAGCATGGCTGATCGGTTGATGTCCTGGCGCTGCAGCTCAAAATTTTCAAAGGAAGTGAGACTTTGCCCCTGGACAGGGCTAATTGCAAGGACAAGCAAAATGACAATAAGCAAAAATATGTACAGATTCTTCATGGGATCTCTTTTATGTTCTTTAATCATAAACATCTTGGCTTTGCCAATGGTTCAGCAGTTGTCAGTCAAACAACCATCTTTTTGAAACAGCATCCTGTTCGGCTAACTGAACCGGCATATTCGCAGAACAGGATGGATACCCCGTTTGCGTCTCAAACTAAAAACAAAAGATTATTCATACA
>CAYMDX010000116.1:0-6127 GCA_964389125.1 uncultured Bacteroidales bacterium | reverse complement strand
TTGAGAATTACACGGTAAAAACACATTTCGAAACCGACGCGTCTGCTTCATTCGCATCAGGGAGCTGCAGGACCAGGAACAGCAGGTACAGGACCAGCAAAGAGTGGCTGGATGGCATTGAATAGCCCTTCGGAAGGACAGGAGGCTACATGGACATCATTCGGCGTCGCCCCACAAGGGTTTTACGGATAAATACCTTTCCCCGCTGTCATAGGCAAAGGTGAGAATACGGGCGGGAGAACTGATCTTCTGAAGCTTCTTTTGGACCGCTGCCAGCGAAGCACCTGAGGATATACCGATCAGGATCCCTTCTTCACGGGCTGCGCGCCTCACCATGGCATAGGACTCCTCCTCTTCAGCCAGAACCATCTCATCAATGATTCCCCTGTCCAGTGTTTCAGGTATAAATCCGGCGCCTATACCCTGAAGTGGGTGCGGACCGAACTCCCCGGTCGTTATAACCGGAGAAAGCGCGGGCTCCACACCAAGCACTTTCATCTCCGGAAAGGTTTCCTTAAGCCTTTGCCCGACACCAGTGATATGCCCGCCAGTACCAATACCGGTGATAAGGTAATCAAACCCATCCGGAAAGTCTGCCAGAATTTCACGGGCTGTGTGATCGTAATGACATTTTGGATTGGCGCTGTTTTGAAACTGCATCGGCATAAATGCGTTCTCATTGGTACCGGCAATGTGTTCTGCCTTTGCAATGGCTCCCTTCATACCTTCCTCACGGGGAGTCAAAACCAGTTCAGCGCCATACGCGGCAAGCAGATAACGACGTTCAACCGACATGGATGACGGCATGACCAGGATAACGCGGTAACCCTTGGCGGCCCCGATCATTGCCAGCCCAATACCGGTATTTCCTGAGGTGGGCTCCACAATAATGCCCCCCTGACGCAACCGCCCCGAAGCTTCTGCATCTTCTATCATTGCAAGCGCGATGCGATCCTTGATGCTGCCACCGGGATTTAACGATTCGAGCTTCATCCACACTTCGTGCTCCGGAAACATATTTTTTAATAATACGTGTGGCGTGTTTCCAATAAGGTCTGTAAAACGTGTTGTCTTCATCTTAAAAATTGCGTTATCCCTGTTTTCTTTTTTTAACGGTGTTTTTGGTCTCCTGGTAAATAACGGAGTAAGGAGGCAGGCTTTCTGTCAACCAGACATTACCACCAACGATACTCTGATGCCCGACCACTGTCTTTCCTCCAAGTATTGTACTGCCTGCATAAATGACCACGCCATCTTCAACCGTGGGATGCCTTTTTAGGGTAGCATCCCGCTTCTTAACACTCAACGCACCCAGGGTTACCCCCTGGTAAATCTTGACATTCTTACCAATAATTGCAGACTCACCTATCACCACACCATTTCCGTGATCGATGCAAAAGGATTCACCGATCCGGGCGCCGGGATGTATGTCAATGCCTGTAATGGTATGGGCATATTCTGTCATGACACGCGGTATTAGCGTCAATCCAAGGTTATGCAGGCTATGGGCCAACCGATACACCATGATGGCAGAAAAACCCGGATAGGTCATAATGACTTCATTCGTCCCGGAAGCGGCAGGATCACTGTCGGTGATAAAGCGTGCATCAGAACGCAACATTGTCTGGATGTCAAAAATAGTGTCCATATAGGTCTGGACCACCTGCTTTGCCTCTTTTTTATCCGAATAGAAAACCGGATACAACAGATGCAAAAGCTGCCTGCGCAATTGCCGCAATGAGACAGAGCAACGCGAGCAGCCTTCGACCTCCGGAAAAAGAAATACACAAAGTTTTTTGGTAAACCGGATCACATGCGTTTTTCTCGGCAATCCTAAAGCTCTTGACGTTTTCATAAGTATATGTGGTTACAAAAAAACCCTTCCGGGCAGGGAAGGGTAAATCAACTTCTGAGACAATGATTTATGTTTACGCAGTACCCATCTCCCAATCCTCTAGTTTAAACTCGCAACACGAATAATTGTTTGAAAGCGGTGCCTATTCAAACACATCCTCTTCCAGGAACTTAGGCGCTTGCCGGTGGCCCGTTCCCTGTTCGTAGGCATAGGCGATCTCAAGCAGCACCGGCTCGCTCCATGCACGGCCAAAGATGGAGACACCCACCGGTAATCCATCCACATACCCCATGGGAAGGGTAATGTTGGGATACCCGGCATGTGCGGCAGGAGAAGAGCTGCCCAGCTGAAAGCTGTCGCCATTGATCAGGTCGGTTTTCCAGGCCGGACTGCCGGTTGGGGCGATGATGGCATCCAGATCATGCAGATCCATAATGCTGTCGATACCTTCCTCCCGGCTGCCTTTGTGCATGGCTGCCAGGGCCTCCCTGTACTCTTCCGCGTCGAGGTCGTCCTTATCCTGTGCCAGCTCCAGGTAGCGCTGATTGTAGTGGCGCAGGGTAATGGAGTCAGCTTCGTTAAAGGCGATCAGCTCTTCCAGGCTTTGAATGGGTGCATCCGGACCCAGGGAGGCGAAATAGCGGTTCAGTCCATCTTTGTATTCATAGAGCATCACCTGGAAAGCCTGCATACCCGTATTAGCGGCAGAAATTTGTGGCACATCCACGATAACAGCGCCTTGTGACTCCATAAAAGCCACGGCGTTATCCATCAGGGTATCTACCTTAAAATTTTGTCCTTCGGGAGCTGTAAACCGACCGATACGCTTCCCGTCGAGACCATCTTCTTTCAGGAACCGGGTATAATCTTCATGAAAGGTCCCTTCGCTCAGAAGTGATTTCTCGTCTTCGGGGTCAACGCCGGTAAGGGCACCCAGGGCTGTGGCGGCATCTTTCACCGAACGTGCCATGGGACCGGCGATATCCATTGAATGGGAAATTGGGATGATGCCGCTGCGACTCACCAGTCCGACGGTGGGTTTCACACCGACGACACCGGTAGCCTGCGACGGACAAACGATGGAGCCATTGGTTTCGGTGCCGATGGCAAACATGGTAAGGCTTGCCGAGGTGGCAACGGCGGAGCCGGAGCTAGAGCCGCAGGGGTTTCGATCAAGCACGTAAGGATTTTTTGTCTGGCCACCGACACCACTCCAGCCACTGCTGGACATTTGCCCCCGGAAGTTGGCCCATTCACTCAGGTTGGCCTTACCCAGGATAACCGCTCCGGCTTCGCGCAGCTTCTTTGCCACGAAACTGTCCTGCAAAGGATAAGAGTTGGCCAGCGCCCGCGAACCGGCAGTGGTAGGCATCTTATCGTGGGTATCAATATTGTCTTTCAACACCACAGGAACGCCATGCAATGGCCCCCTCGAGGTCCCTTCCCGGAGTTCACGATCCAGCGACCCGGCAATCTCAATGGCATCCGGATTGAGCGTGATCATAGAATTCAGGGCCGGACCATTGCTGTCGATGGCTTCTATACGGTCAAGGTAGAGCCGGACCACCTCTTCAACCGTAAAACGCCCTGTCTGGTAGGCTTCCCGGAGTTCTTCCATATCCATCTCATGCAAAGGGAACGAATCGGTGCCGACCTCTTGCGAACGTTGACCTGCAGGCTGGCAGGAGAAAACCAGAAAGAGAACCAAAAGCGTACTAAACATCAGGATGGGCGACGGGTGACGGAAAATAGATCTTGATTTCATAAAACAAAAAAGTTAGGGAGTACAATATGGTGAAACCTTATTTCTCATAAAAATCATTGGAAAGGAAAGGTTTCTGTTTTTTCATGTGGTTTGTTCAATAAGCATGTCTCAAATATACATGTTTTTTCCCGTTACCGGCAACAGAAGCTACGCTTTAACAGTCCTCCTCCTGGCAGGAGGATCACTTATAAGCACACCCAGGAAAACAACAAACAAACCAATAATATCGGTAACCTTTAGCAGATCACCAAAAGCTATCCAGGCCATTAGCATGGTGACGGGTGGACCCAGATAAAAAAGACTCGCCACGCGTGTTGCATCTATCCTTTCAAGTAAACGCCACATCAAGGCATAGGCGCCCAGGGATACTGCCAATATGAGCCAGGTCATCGTATATAAAAATTCAGGTTCCCAGCGGGTCACCAGACTCTCTGCAAGTATGGCAGGTATGGCAGCAGCGAGGGTGGTTGCCATGCTTTGGTAAAAAAGGGCAAGGTTCACGGGTAAGCGGTGAGCCGCCTTTGTAACCTCCATCTTTCGTTGGATCAAACTGGCTGTTGTGATGGCTACAACCGAACCCAGGGGGATGAAGTAGCCAAAAATTGAACCGGCATCCTGGAAATCAATTCTATACAGGAGGGTGATGGATACACCACCCAGTCCAACAAGGAGTCCCAGCCATCTTTGCAACGATGTAGGCTCACCAACAACGAGACCGGACAAAGCACCTGTGGCAAGCGGCTGCAGTGCCACCACCAATGCCACTATCCCGGGTGGCACACCGTGGCTCAGGGCCAGCAAAACGCAACCAAGCCAAACCCCGTGCGCAAGAACCCCAACCAACATATGCGGGTAAGCAGCAGCAATGCCAACCCAACGAAATTTTCCGCGGGCAATCAAATACAAAAAAAGCACGAACGTGAGCGACAGGTAACGCCAGAAAAGCAGGGTAAACGGTCCCGTATAGGGCAAGCCGTATTCGGCACCAATGAAACCTGAGTTCCAAAGCAGCACAAACCCAACGGCAAACAATATGGTGTTTTTCTGCATGAACCTTTAAAATAGATATTCTTCCCCGATAATTTATTCTGTTGCCAACAACTGATGGCCATGGTCATCGAAGGTAAAGCCCCGCGAAGATCCATTACAAATGTAAGCCATCATTCCGTCGTCCCATCATTCCCTACCTTCCTCGTTTCTTCGCATCCTCGCGTCTTCGCGTCTTCGCATCTTCGTTTTCATCACCTCCTCGTTTCCTCGCGTCTTCGCCTCCTCGCATCCTCGCTTCCTCGTTTCCGCCACTCTCCGAAAAAACCTCTTTCAGCACCTTGTTCCGGTAGGAGAAAATCTGGTTCAGCTTCTTTTTGATGAACAATGCATTGGCGATACTGCCCAGGAAACCCATTGGCGGCTTGTAGGAAACAATATCGGTCATCAGCACCCCGTCATCAACGGCTTCGATCCAGTGTTGATGATGCCACATGGCATAAGGACCCACGCGCTGTTCATCAACAAAATACGATTTTTCTTTCACATGGGTGATCTCCGTGACCCACTGCAGCGGAATGCCCAACATGGGTTTTACGGTATAGCTGATGATCATGCCGGGGTACATCTCCGGAGCAAGCTCAGGCGACCTAACCACAAAGCCCATCTCCTTCGGCGTGATCTTTTGCAGATTGTCAGGTGAGGCAATAAACGACCACGCCTCATCAACGGTGGCCGGAAGGACTTGCTTTTGAATCAGTTGGTAAAAAGCCATGGGTGCTATCCTTTAATGACGGACATTCCACCATCTACACCAATGACCTGCCCGGTGATCCATCCGGATTTATCAGACAGTAAAAAAGCGGCCATCTCTGCAATATCGCTCACCGAACCAACTCTTTTCATGGGATGGCGCTTTGCATTGGCTTCCCGTTTTTCATCCGAATTCAACAGTCCTGAGGCAAGTGGCGTATCGGTGATGGAGGGCGCCAC
Source organism: uncultured Bacteroidales bacterium (assembly GCA_964389125.1). Classification (GTDB taxonomy): domain Bacteria; phylum Bacteroidota; class Bacteroidia; order Bacteroidales; family UBA7960; genus PUPG01. The sequence continues at coordinate 527 of CAYMDX010000116.1, read as the reverse complement.
ACAGTTCACCCGTATAGTTGGGGCGAACTCGGCGGCCAGGGACCGCACAAGGCCTTCCACCGCCCCTTTCGAGGCGGAAACAAGACTGTGGAAATTGAAACCCGATTGCACCGCTACGGTGGAGAACATCACAACGGAGGCAGCCTCAGCCTTTTTGAGCCTGGGGATCAATGCCTGGATCACCTTCACGGCACCCACTACCTGTGTGTTGAAATCATTTACAAACTGTTCAGGCTTTATCCTTGCGAAAGGCCGGAGATTGATCGTTCCGGGACAGTAGGCAACGCCATCGATTTTCTCAGGCAGAAAATCAAGCGTAAGTTGATCCGCTGTCACATCAAGAAAATGGTATTCGATACCGTCTTCTTCAGTCTGAACCTCGCTGTTGCGATAAGTTCCGTGGACCTTATGTCCGTCCCGGTTCAGTATGGATGCCAACTCCATGCCGATCCCGGATGATGCTCCTACGATCAGATAGTTTTTCATAATTGTATCATTTTTGTATCAGTAAACAGTGAACGGTGAAC
>CAYMDX010000115.1:0-7448 GCA_964389125.1 uncultured Bacteroidales bacterium | reverse complement strand
TCCCACTTAATTTTCAAGCAGTTACATCTTTTAAGGGTGTAGCTGCTTTTTTATTTGCATACAATTTGATTAGTATTATCATGCGAAAGCCAGGGAGAAACAAACCCGCCTACACACACTTTATAATAATTATAATTTTTCTGCAAATCGCTCTCCTGGCATGTACGCAGGAGCAATCTCAACAGGAAACGGTACTTGATGAAGTTGTAACAATATATGATGAAATATTCTACGATGTACCTGAAGTACCGAGATGGCGTGAACGTCTGGGATTTGAGGGTAAACGTGCTAATGTCGGAGATGACATTACACGCTGGACGGAGTACCTCACCGTGTGGCGGTCAGAAGTTGCACAACATGGCACATCGCTTGATCATTTACTTACCGTTTTTCTTTTACGCGGCTTATGCACGCATGGCTGACACTTGCCATCTGATAAAGACCGGAGCACTTCACAGATCATTTGATCAACACTTATGAGGATATTGATGACGAAAACACCGGGAACATCCTGAAAGACTGCAGGCAGGTTAATTCTATAAGTTCTGACCCTTGACGCTTCAATATTCTTGATTGACTTTTTAAAAATTGACCGAGAGGCCCGGCATGCCGAAGGTAAACCCAAACCATGCGTTGTGAAGATATTTGAAATCTGCATAAGAGATAAATTTCCTGCATATAGAAAATAAACACACATATATGTAGTAGCAATTTGCGACAAACCAATATTCACCTATATATAAATTTTTTTAATCGAATTTTTTTATAAAAATAAGACGAATATCTTATTAATTTTTATTAAATTTCCTAAATTTTTTTACTTGTTATTAACTGTATTTAGTCAAACAAATTCAAATGACATGAAAAAACTTAAAAATTTTCGCCGCTTTTTTAGCGCCAGTGCGCTGATGGCTATGTTTATTGCATTACTCCTGCTGCACTCGCAATGCGAGACAGATGATTCCTCCCCTGATCTTGGTTTGGGTGACATGTCGGTTTTTCCCCAGGAAATGCTGGTTGATACAGATACGGAGTTTTCTGTGCAGATAAGCGTATCACCCGGGTTGGACGTGGGGGATACCATTCGTCTGATAAAAACATCTCCTGATGGAAGTTCTTCAAGGGTGGGCTACCTGCTTGATAACGGCGACCTGTCGAACTATGGTGATGAGATCAAGGGTGATGGTATTTTTAGCGGAATAGTCTATTTGTCTGAAAATACTACCGGTGAATTAACATTCAAAGCTTCGGCCGATGTTGCGGGCTCCGGAGATATGGAATCGGATGAGGCGGTCGTTATGGTTTTTGATGATTTGCCTACCGGAACAATGCATACGTTAATGGAAGTCCAGAAAAATATGTCCGACCAATTAAACCAATATCTTGATGGCAGTCAGGCGAATGCCGACAATGCTATCAACCAGATGGTGAATTGGCTGCAGGATCAGCAGGGGGTAGCCAATGCTACCCGTGTAGGGGGCACCTCGGTGGATATAACTTATGAATCAGGACTTAGAGGAGGTGCCATCATAAGCCTGCTGAATGAAGATGGACAAAAGGTGACCCGTGGGGGCATGCTGCCAGATGAATCGCAAGACATCCCGCGAAACGAAGGACCTGTTGTGCCCCTGCATAAACAAACCCGAGGTGTAGCCTACGTTGAAGACTTCGATAAAACGGAATTTGACCCGAACACCATAGGCAACAGGAATGTATTTATTTATGCACCTTATGAAGCGGAATTTCATCCCTTCAACGAAAGACAACACATAATCAATATTCTTGACAGCCTCGAGTGTGGTGATTTTTCTGTTACCTCTTATGTGAACCAGGAGGCCAATATAAGCCGTTTGTATGAGATGGTCAATTATGGCATGGTGGTCATTGCGACGCACGGATCTGGCGGCGATGTGATCATGACCGGGGAAGTGGCAGATACCACCCAGACGGCTTACCAGACTTATAAACCCATGTTGCAGGGTGATAATCCGAAAATGGGGATTTATTCAAACATTACGGTTAGCTGGGAAGGGATGGTTGATACTGCAGCAGACGTTTATGTCGTATATTCACCATTTATTTCATCTCTGCCCGGCACTTTCCCGCAAAGTGTAATTCTTAATAACTCTTGTGAAAGCGATAAAACGCCGCTGCTAAAAAACGCTTTCGTTGCAAACGGTGCCAAAACGTATTATGGTTATGACGAGGTCGTGCCCAGCGACTTTTGTATATACCGTAGCCGTGACATCTTTATCGAGCTCGCCAGGGATAATAAAACGACTGGAAATGTGAGCTCTATAAATACTACTTCAGGGCCTCCGCTAAATGCTAAATTTACCATCAGCGGATCCGGAAACATGAAGTATACCCTCGATTTGATTAACGGGGATTTTGCAAACGGGCTCATGGGCTGGACGAAGGTAGGCGACGGAAGGGTTATCAGCCAGCTTGGGTTTCTGACACCACAATCCGGCAATCACATGGGGATTATTTCAACAGGTATGGGGTTTACACAGCAGATGGGAAGCATTTCACAGACCTTGCTTGTGCCGGATAATGTCACCCAGCTTAACTTGAAATGGAACTTTTTATCTGAAGAGTTCCTGGGCTTTATTGGATCTCAATTTCAAGACACCTTTGAAATATTGCTGATCAGCGAAGAGGGTGGTACAGAAGTCCTGATGAGAAAAACCATCGACGGTTTAGCTGCCGAATTTGGTGCCACAAATGAAGAAGCTGGCAATTTGATTTCAGTTTCACCCGAGATTGTATTTGACCAGGGAGATGTTTATATGACCGGATGGCAGTCGTCTTCATTTGATATTTCAGCCTATCAGGGCAAATGTCTGTCGCTGGTATTGCGGTGCACAGATGTAGGTGACAGTATTTATGATACTGCCGTCCTGCTCGATGATATTGAGCTGAAATAAAGACTTGCTTGTTTTCCTGGTGCCCTAAAAATTGAACCATCTGTGTATATTTTCATATATAGGGCTTCCAGCTATATTGGGCACTCCGGTTCATGGTGGTGTTCAATGGAGTATTCATCTGCAAATGCCGGGCGCCGCTTCATGGGCAGTAATTACGGCCTTGTTGGCTGCCCCGGCAACATTAAGTCATATGGGTTAATTGTTCGTTGCGTCCGGTAATAGGTGCGCACTGAAAATGATTAGGGGCATAAAGGCGCATTATGCTGTCAACCTAAACATCGAACTATAATCAAGATTTACCCCATTTAACCCTATACGGACCTCAGTCGATTTCTCTGAGTAATCCGTCAGATCAGAGCTACATATCTCAGGCTCCGAAGAGATCACTCAGCTCCTCCTCAATCTTATCAGAGCTTGAAACTCCTTTCGACAGCTACGAGGAGCCTGATGGAATGGTGTTGATCCACATTTCACCAGATAAGGCCGGTCGATCGATTCATTTTAAGATGTTAAAGTATATAAAAAACCTTATTAATTTTATTTGTATTATATCGTAGGAATCGACAATGCCGCCGATATATTCATGGCTGCCAAACACCCAAAAAGTTTCGTCTCCCTTGACAGCGCTGACCACCTGCTGTCAAAATCCGTCGATTCAGTTTACATCGGCAATATGATTGCCAACTGGGCCAAACGCTATATCGATTTCCGGGATTAGGACAAACCGGAAACCGACCTGCAGGTGGTCTGTCAAATCATGTTCGTTTTATTAAATAGTATCCCATATATCCAATAGATAGCGTATTTTTGTTCTAGCAATACAACATCAGCCATGGACGTAAAAGTTATTGAAAATGTGTTTGTTACCATGCAAGACGGCACCAGGCTTGCATGTAAGATATGGGTGCCCCGGAATGCGGAAGAGAATCCTGTTCCGGCGGTACTTGAGTATATTCCCTATCGCAAGCGCGACTTCAAAGCGGTACGGGACGACCAGATACACGGGTATTTTGCTGAAAACGGGTACGCCGGTGTGCGGGTTGACCTGCGCGGCAGCGGCGACTCGGAAGGCATCCTACGGGATGAATACCTGCAACAGGAGCTGGATGACGGCCTGGAGGTGCTGAAATGGATTGCCGGCCAACCCTGGTGTACAGGTGATATCGGCATGATCGGCATCTCCTGGGGCGGTTTCAATGCCCTCCAGATTGCCGCCCTGCAACCACCTGAGCTTAAAGCCATCATTACCGTTGCTTCATCTGACGACCGCTACGCCGACGACGTCCATTACATGGGCGGAACCATGCTGACCGACAACCTGTCCTGGGCCTCCACCATGTTTGCCTTTAACTCGTGCCCGCCTGATCCGCAGGTGGTTGGGGATAAATGGCGCGACATGTGGCTGGAACGGCTGGAAGGAAGCGGATTGTGGCTGAAAAACTGGCTTGAACATCAACACCGGGATGCCTACTGGAAACATGCATCGGTCTGTGAGGACTACTCAGACATCAAATGTCCGGTGTTTGCCATTAGCGGATGGGCCGACGGCTATTCCAACACCGTTTTCCGCCTGCTGGAAAACCTGGACGTTCCCCGGAAAGGCCTGATTGGTGCCTGGGGACATAAATACCCCCACATGGGCGGCCCCGGCCCAACCATCGACTTCCTGAAAGAATCCATATACTGGTGGGACCAATGGCTAAAAGGGATAGATGCCGACATTAAAGATGACCCGATGCTCAGGGTCTGGATGCAGGATACCGTCTCCCCCATCTCTTCCAAGCGGCCCGGACGCTGGATTGGTGAAGCAAACTGGCCATCCCCGGATGTGAAGCCCAAAGAGGTGAGCCTGCTGTTTGGGCAACTCAGCTTTGATGAAGCTCAGAAGACAGATAAACAGGTAGCGATACAGAGCCCGCTAAGCGTTGGCCTGTTTGCCGGGAAATGGTGTTCCTATGCAGAATCCACCGACCTGCCAAACGATCAGCGCGAAGAAGACGGCGGCTCCATGGTCTTTGACACCGAGCCACTCCAGGAAGACATGGAGATTTTGGGCGCCCCCACCCTGGAGCTTGAGATAACCGCCGACAAACCGATAGCGCAAGTGGCCGCCAGAATATCCGACGTGGCACCAAACGGAAGGGCGACGAGGGTCACCTACGGACTGCTGAACCTTACCCATCGTGAAAGTTTTGAAAACCCGGAACCACTCGAACCGGGAAAGACCTACAAGGTATCATTCAACCTCAATTATATCGCCGAAAAATTCCCGGCCGGCAACCAAATCCGTCTGGCCATCTCATCATCCTACTGGCCCCTTGCCTGGCCTCCACCCGAACCAGCCAGGCTGACCATCAACCTGGCCGGCAGCAAGCTTACCCTGCCCGTCAGGAACAACAAACTGAGCGATAACCATCTGCGAAAGCTTGATAAAATCGAACGTACCAGGGAAATACCCACGACCCTGCTGGTGCCGGCCAAAAGGGAGTGGATCGTACAACACAACCTGGCCAATAATCATGTATCCCTGAATGTGACCAACAACGATCCCCTGTACCGTCTCGACGATATTGACTGGACCATCCAGAAAGATGTTACGGAACAATATTCCTACCAGAACAACAATTACGACACCCTGCGGGGAGAAGTAAAAAGTGTGCGCAGCTTTACCCGGGAAGATTCGACACTTCGCGCAAACACCCACACCATATTAACTTCAACCCGCACCCACTTCAGGATCAGGGCTACACTGGATGCGTATGAAGGAGATACCCGTATCTTCTCCAAGACATGGGACGAGAAAATCCCACGGAGTTTATAGGCACCCAAACCGGCATATAACAAATCCTGCAGAGCAGTACACTTTAGCGGAAAACATTCCGTTTTGACATCAAGAACAGCATTACATATTTAACTTTATAACATATAATAGCATGAACAAGAAAAAACAGGTATTCGTAATTGGGCTCGATGAATTTAATCTGAACAAGCTGAATCGCCTGCCGGAAGCAACCGAATGTGATTTCCATCCGGCTTTGCATATCCATGAGATGCGGGGTGTAGACGAACTGGATATTCAGAAACTGATAGAAACGGCTAGCGAACGCATAGACAACCATGGACAGATAGACGCCATCGTATCTTATTATGACTTTCCGGGCACGACATTAATCCCGGTCATTGCCGAAAAATATAATCTGCCGGCACCATCCCTGGAGAGTGTGATGAAATGTGAACATAAATACTGGAGCCGCCTGGAACAAAGCAAGGTTATCCCCAGAAGCATCCCTATCTTTAAAGCTTTTGATCCCTTCAGCAACAGTGCCTGGCAGGATATTGAGCTGATACCGCCATTCTGGATCAAACCGATAAAATCATTCCGTTCCTATCTGGCATATAAAGTCACCGGGGAATATCAGTTTGCCAATATCATGGAAGAGGTTCGCGAGCATATCGAGTTTTTGTCGCAACCTTTTAATTACTTCTTTAAGCACTTCAACCTTCCTTACGAGTTCAGGAACATGAAGGAGACCATGATCGCCGAAACACCTATCACCGGCCACCAATGTACTGTAGAGGGTTACGTGCATGAGGGAGAGGTTGTGGTATATGGAATTGTGGACTCCATCCGGGAAGGCGACCACACATCGTTTGCCCGGTACGAATACCCCTCTTCCCTGCCCCAGGAAATCCAATTTCGCATGGCTGACCTAACCCGCAGGGCGATTACGCAGGTAGGGTTAAACAATTCTCCCTTCAACATTGAATTTTTCTATGATTCTACCTTCAACCATATCTTTCTGCTGGAGATCAACCCGCGTATTTCACAGGCACATACCGACATTTTTGAAAAGATCCACGGCATCTCCCATCATTCAATCATGCTTAACCTTGCGCTCGGAAGGAGGCCCAAGGCACTTGAGTACAAAGGAGATCACCGGAAAGCAGCCAACTTCATGATGCGTACATTCGAGCCGGGCAAGGTAAAAGCAGTCCCTACAGCAGAAGAAGTGGAAGCATTGAAACAGAAGTACCACGAGCTGGAAATCAAGGTCCACGTAAAAGAGGACATGCACCTGTCAGAGCTCTACGGCCAGGACAGCTACAGTTTTGAGCTGGCCAACATCTTCATAGGTGCCCGGAACGGACTCGAATTGCAGGACATCTATAACGACTGTCTGGCAAATCTCACATTTGAGATTGAGTTCGATGAGCGGACACCGGTGTACTAATCCACCCGACTGCTGCAAGCTTACAGGCCTAAGCTATCCGGTAATTAATACCGGTTTCTGTTAGCGAAGGCCACCAGCGAAAGCATTATAGGCACTTCCACCAGCACACCGACCACGGTTACAAGGGCGGCGGGCGATTGCAGACCAAAGAGGGCAATAGCCACCGCCACGGCCAACTCAAAAAAGTTGCTGGCACCAATCATGGCAGCCGGTGCACAAACATTATGGGGTAATTTCAGTTTTTTTCCACCGAACCATGCCAGGAAAAAGATGAAATAGGTCTGAA
>CAYMDX010000114.1:0-7564 GCA_964389125.1 uncultured Bacteroidales bacterium | reverse complement strand
AACAAAGCCATTCTTTAAGGGCTTCATACACCCTGTGAACCGGCAGGCCCATCACATTATGATACGACCCTTCTATACCGTTTATTCCAATGTACCCAATCCATTCCTGTATGCCATAGGCACCTGCTTTGTCAAAAGGCTCATATTGCTGAATATAATATGATATTTCTTCAGCCTCCAGTTCACGGAAAGAGACCATTGAACGGTCCGTAAATACATTTTCGGATTCCCGGTGACGAATACACACACCGGTATATACCTCGTGGGTCCTGCCGGAAAGGGCCGACAGCATCTTAAAAGCATGCGCTTCGTCAGCAGGTTTATTGATAACCTCTCCCTTCTGAACGACAATCGTGTCTGCGGTGATAATAACCACATCCTTCTTTTTAAGCTCATCAAGAAAAGCATCTGCTTTCTGACGGCAGAGGTAAGATACAACCTCTACCGGTGGCAATTCTTCCGGAAAATGTTCTTTTGTCGGTCTGGCCATGGCACGGAAGGGAATACCAGCTGCCTCCATCAACATTCGGCGCCGTGGAGACTGTGAAGCAAGTATGATATCGTATTGCTTCAGACATTCAAGAATATGCATGCTATTTGTTTTTGATCTGCGGGATAACGATAGTAAGTAAACAGTAAACCGGGCGTCGCCGGGTGAAATCCTGATTTGGATTATGGATTACCAACTCAGGCTTTCGTCATCAAACCAGCAGCCATGAACCTTCATGACCTGTTCGATAACATCACGCACACACCCTCTGCCGCCTTCGTACGACGAGATATATGCAGAAACTGCTTTGATCTCTTCGGCGGCATCAGCCGGGCAGGCAGCGACCCCTACCTTTTTCATGACCGCATAATCCGGGATGTCATCACCCATATATAACATGGTGGAGGGATCCAGCTTGTCTGTCTCTACAATCTCATCAAAAACCTGTAATTTATTGCCAACACCCAAATGAATATCTTTAACGCCCAACAGGAGAAACCGCTTACGGACAGTCTCGCAGCTGCCGCCTGTAATGATGATGATACGATAGCCTTTTCTGACTGCCAGCTGAAGCGCATAACCGTCTCTTACATGCATACTTCTCAGCATTTCACCATCGGGACTCAGCAATACGATGCCGTTGGTCATAACCCCATCCACATCAAACACAAAGGTGTCGATATCTGCAAGCAATTGTTTATAGTTCGTCATAGGCACATGTTATGATCGGCTTATACTTCTTTATGTTAAAAGCCCTTTAAAAAACCTTCAACACGATTATTATTGTTCATTGTTATATTTCTTCCGGATATCTTCACTGATAAAATGATACATCTTTTGCCATGCTGGCTGGTCTGCGAGCATGTGCTCATGTTTTTCCAATATGCTGGTATTATTGCGCCGGGCCGGACCGGTTTGCACCAGGCGAGGATCCTTTTCTTCTGCTTTGGATGCTGTTTCGGCAATAAGCGGACGGAGCATATCAAATGAAAGGCCATGACTTTCCATCATGTCAGCGGCCACAGCATACATATGATTCACAAAGTTACAGGCAAACACGGCAGCCACATGAAGCTGACGGCGGGTTTCAGAAGACACCCATGCCACGTTATCAGTCACACAGTAAGCCAATGCCTGCAAAAGCTTCCCGTCATCCTGGCCTGCAACTTCAAGACACAGCGGAATATGGAAAAAATCGGCTTGGCGCCCTTTCGTAAACGTTTGTAACGGATAAAAAACGCCATAGCGCCGGCTGCCTTTTTTCAAAGCCTGCATATCCACACTTCCGGATGTATGCACCAACAGCTTATCAGGGTAAGGAAATGCCGCTGCGACATCTTCAATGGCATCATCTGACACAGCCATCACATATATGGCTGCATCAGGACTGAGCTTTTCAAGACGATCGGTTGCATCGCAACCGATTTGCTCTGCCAGCTCCCCGGCGGCTTTCAGACTACGGCTATACACCTGCAAAACCGGAATGCCGGCATCTTTAAATGCTAAACCCAGATGCGTCGCCACATTGCCTGCTCCTATTAATACGACGTTCTGATTAATGGTATCCATGGCTCGCGTCATTTGTTTCGCAAATGTACATATTTAAGAAAGATTAGTGATGAGAAAAACGATTCTGAACCGTTCACCGCTCACCGTTCACTTCTTCCTCCCAGCTTCCGGCTTCGAGCTTCCAGCTTCTTCACCGTTCACTGTTTACTTCGGGCCAGGCTACTGCTTCACCACCCGCAGCGCGCTGTCAATCCCATTGCCCCGCAGGCGAAGGATATACATACCGGATGGCAGATCCGGAAGATAGAAGGAATAAGTCTGTCCGGGATTTTTAGTCTTTGACAGATGTCGTTCCTCAATAAGCCGGCCATAAAGATCATAGAACGAAAGGCGGCTGTCAGCGGGCAGCTCCCGGGAAAAGGTTAATTGGAGATAGTCCGTAAAAGGGTTTGGGTGTACTGTGAAAGGCGCTTCCCTGTCAGCATCTTCCAGGGAGATGACATGCGTTTCGATATCCTGCAAAGCCTGGTAATACGAAACGGCCTTGTCGAGATTATCACTCATTTCCTGAAAGTTATCGGTCAGATGGATGGCAAAGGTCACGCTGAGCGAATCTCCTGATCCCAGCGTATGCGGCCCGGAGCTTAACAGGGAAGCTACATCGTTATCATCATAATAAAAACCTGATTGATAGCGGTTGGAAGTAAGTGCGGTATATTTTTGAAAATCACTGAACCCGTTGTCAATCTGCATACTTCCATGGGTGCCCGGATTATCGAACGCATAATGGCGCATTCCGCCTGCTGACAACAATTGGATACCTGTATAATGTCCGCCGTTTTCGTGAAATGCATATGCCAGGCGACCTGGTACATCCAGGGTAGCACGGTGATATTTATTATCGCGCAGCACCCAGTCGGCAAAAAAGCCGGCAAAAAAGTCATGATACTCGTTTTGTGACTGATTTGTGATATGCCAGGTCAGCAGGAAAAAATCGTCGGCTGGTTCTTCGTCCCAGAAATAGAGTTGGTAGGCAATGTCCACTTCCAGGGCATCGAACCGATCATCCTGTATAGTGGTAAGGCTTCCGGATACTTGTTTGGAGGCCAGGGGATGGTCGTCATGCACCTCAGGCAGTGTTTCTGGCAGCAAAGTTTCGCTGAAAGCACCGGGGCCGGCTCCATAAATATTGTCAGCTATACTGAAATGGCTGTTTCCCACAATCAATCCGCCACTTTTCAAACGGGTATAGCTGTTTTTGTAAGTCAAACCCAGGCCCTGGCTGTAATAGGGATAATTAAAACCGATGGCTCCCCTGGCGGAGATAGTGGTAGCAATATTACCGGCTTGTATGTTTACATAGTCAAGATGTAAACGGCGATTAAGTGTTTGTTTCCCAATGCGATTACCGTCCCCGTCAACAAAGGAAACGGTGAAAGACACGGCATGATTTACGGGCAGGGCGGGGTCTGTCATCAGCAAAAAGGGATTATCCTCGTGGCCGACAACCTGCAGGCTGTCGACATTGCCCAGGAAGATGCTGTCGTTGACGGCGTCCAGGTGTTCACTGCTGGTTGTCAGTACAGCTGTTACATCCTCAGCGTCAGCCAGTCGGTTCTGATACTGAAAGTGCAGGGGAAAGACCTGATCCGGTCTGACAGCTTCCAGCGTTTCACCAGGCGTCAAAAGCCCGGTGATGGCCATGTAAGGCCAATGGGTTTCTGTCAGCGCCCGGTACATGTTTAACCTGCCATGGCCGAGCTGTCCGGCATAATCTTCATTACCTGCCACCCCATCGATAGAATCTGTGGTCATTTTTAACATGCCTTTAACCTGCAGGGCTTGATGTTCGGGAAAATAAGCACGCACGATGGCAGCGGCACCAGCCACAACAGGGGAAGCCATGGAAGTTCCGTTAGAGTTTATATACGAACCATTTACCCAGGTGGATAGCACATCGACTCCGGGCGCTGTCACATCCACGAAGTCCCCATAACTGGAAAATCCGGCCTTCCGGTCCAGACTGTCGGTAGCAGCCACACTCAACACATGTTCAAAAGAGGCCGGATAAAACGGTACGGGAGAATCTGCATTTCCGGCGGCAGCCACCACCAGGACATCCTGATTGAAAGTAGCATAATTGATGATATCCTGACCAAAAGGTCCGGCATTAAAATGGCTTCCCCAGGAACAGTTGATCACAGAAACACCCTGATCGGCAGCGTAAACAATGCCTTCATAGGCCTTTACCAGGTTGCCAAATTCATCATCGATCTTCACAGGTAAAAACGTCGAATGAAAACCTGTTCCTGCAATGCCCGCCACGTTATCAGCGGTTGCCGCAGCGATACCTGATACATGCACCCCATGGGCTATCTTATTGTAAGACGGGTCATTGTTGCCCTCTCCGAGGTCCCATCCGTAAAAATTATCTTCATAACCGTCATTGTCGGAGTCTTCACCATTAATCGGATCATCATAATTATATTTGATGGCATTCACCAGATCAGGGTGATGGAGTTCCACACCCGTGTCAACAATGCCGATCACGGTATTGGTATCCCCTTTGAATAGTCCCCATGCCGCAAAAGCCTCTATATTATCGAGATAATATTGTTCATCCAGCAATGTATCATTGGGTGCATAGCCCTCGGGGTAATGCATGGCTTCCGGCGGCAGTGTCTGTTCAGGCAAATAACGTGGCTGAACGTATTCCACCAGTCCGGTAGCGGCAATCGTTGTCATTACCGCTTCCATATCATGTTCCTGACTGATCTCCACTTCATACATACGCGACAGATCGGTCAAAGGCTTTCCTGAAGGATGGCGTTTATCAGGCGGGGACTCATGCGTTGGAAAGATACGTTCCGGCGCTGATTTTAAGACTGATGGTAAACTGTTTTTCAGCATGGCAGGTAACTGGCTGTCAGCATTTTCATGAACGGCTTCCGGAATCAGTTTAAAAATAATGTTCCCGGGATCAACATATTCGGTTCCAATGCCTTCGGTATGCACCACCGGATGACTTTGTTCCGATGCCATGGCAGATGTTGAGATGATGAAGAGAAACAGGCAGGCAGTAAAGATGCTGTTATTCATTGTGCTAGCAGATCAAACATTCACAATAAAATCAAGTTTATTGGGCAGGGTTTTGCGTATACGGGTTTTTATCAGCAATCCGTTCATATTCAGGGATATGATCCAGAAAATGCCACTGGTTGTTTTCAGGGTTACGAAAGCAGCAATAGTGCTTTAACCCGTTGGTTACTATCAGATAAGCGACACCATGTGGGACATTATAGCGGGCCACCTGGTCGAAGACATCCTGTGTAACAGGCACATCGGCAGCCTTGCATTCAATGATCATCAACGGTTTGCCATTTTTGCCGTAGATGATGGCATCGGCACGCCGGTCCATCCGGTTATACTGCAAAGGGGCTTCCACGGCGATCAAACCTTGCGGATAGGCCTTCTCCTCCGTCAACCACCACAAAAAGTGTTGCCGCACCCATTCTTCGGGGGTGAGAACCACAAAACGCTTCCGGAAAATATCAAAAACATGCGGCTTGCCTGATCTTTTGGATACTTTCAGGGGGTATGTCGGGAGATTTAATTGTTGCATGGTCAATTGCCTTGATGCACCTTTTACAAATATACGGCAAAAAAACAGTTCATTTTAGCATGGTTTCATTAATTTTGTTCAGAACTAATCTGCTGAGATGACTAAAATTTGCCATCTATGAGAACACGCGAGGACATTGTAACAAACTGGCTACCACGCTACACAGGCACCAGGGTGGAAGACTTCGGCAAATATGTCTTACTTACCAACTTCAACCAATACGTCAGGTTATTTGCAGACAAGTTCAATGTTGACATACAGGGCACGGATCGCATCATGCCAACGGCTACCCATCATGATATCAGTATCATTAACTTTGGTATGGGCAGTGCCAATGCAGCCACCATCATGGACCTGTTATCAGCGGCAGAACCTAAGGCGGTGCTTTTCTTGGGGAAATGCGGGGGGCTGAAAAAAATAAACAGTCTGGGGGACATGATACTGCCCATAGCGGCCATCCGCGGCGAGGGTACCTCGAACGATTATTTCCCGCCCGAGGTACCCGCACTGCCGGCTTTTAGCCTCCAGAAAGCGGTCTCTACCAACATCAGGAAACATGGCAGGGATTATTGGACAGGTACCGTGTATACTTCCAACCGCAGGGTATGGGAACATGATGACAAATTCAAGAATTACCTGCGAAAAATACGATGTATGGGCATTGATATGGAGACAGCCACCATTTTTTCCGTCGGGTTTTATAACAGCATTCCCGCTGGCGCCCTTCTGCTCGTCTCGGATCAGCCCATGATCTCAACAGGGATAAAAACAGCCGAAAGTGATAAAAAAGTGTCCGAACAGTTCGTAACAGAACACCTGAATATTGGTCTGGATGCACTAAAAGAATTGATAAACAATGGTCTGACAGTAAAACACCTTCGTTTCGAATACGAAGAATAGGATTGCCAGCCGTTCCAACAATGATATGAGCCAGACAGCATTTTATAATATTCTGAAAGACATACGCAATAAAGTGTTTCATCCTGTCTATTTTTTGACAGGCGAAGAAGCCTTTTACATTGATGTGATTTCAAATAACCTGGAGGCAAAGGTGTTGACAGAAACAGAAAAGGAGTTCAACCTGAGCATCCTGTATGGAAAGGATACGGATATACCGGAAATTATCAGCGTAGCAAAACGCTATCCAATGATGTCAAGCCACAATGTGGTGATCATCAAGGAAGCCCAGCATATCCGCAACATAGATGATCTGTTGCCCTATATAAACCAACCACTCGAATCAACAATTCTGGTAATATGCTATAAATACAAAACCCTTGACAAACGTACCAAACTATATAAGGCATTGAACAGTACCGGTGTGGTTTTCACAGGAAAAAAACTGTATGACAACCAGGTGCCGGACTGGATCAGGGATTATTCAAAGCAACACGGCTATCAGATCGGCCCCCGTGCATCACAGATGCTGGCCGATCACCTGGGTACCGACCTCGGCAGGATCGTCAACGAAATGAAGAAGCTGTTCATAAACCTGGAAAAAGGCGCAGAAATCACAACCACACATATTGAAGAAAATATCGGTATTAGTAAAGATTTTAATGTTTTTGAGTTTCAACATGCGCTGGGTTCTAAAGACAATCGTAAGGCCTACCAGATCGCCAAGTATTTTGCCGATAACCCAAAGTCGAACCCGATTATGATGGTTACGGCGGTTTTGTTTCAGTTTTTTTCCAAAATCCTTTTGTATCAAAGTCTGAAAGACAAAAGCAAGAACAATGCAGCTTCCGCGCTCGGCGTGAACCCTTACTTTATCCAGGACTATGCCCGGGCAGCCAAACATTACCCACCGGCCAAGGTGGTCGACGTGTTCACCCTGCTCAGGACCTACGACCTGAAATCCAAGGGCGTAAACAATGAAACAGCCACTCACGGAGAGCTGATCCGGGAGTTAACGTATAAAATTTTGAATTAACCATAATGAA
>CAYMDX010000113.1:0-7862 GCA_964389125.1 uncultured Bacteroidales bacterium | reverse complement strand
TTTCACTGTAAAGAAACGATTTTTTTAAGAAAATCCGGTTTTTACACCAATAAATTATGATAGTTATATACCTAATTTTAACAACTGATTGTGTTGATTTTGATAAAGATGGCTACCTTTGCACCGCCAAAAATTAGGCCAAACAAGCTTTTTCGGCAAACACTTGACAAGAATGAAAATCCCGGTACTGTCAGCGCTTCATCCGGATGAGAGAAAAACCTTCGTCCTGCATTTTTCCTACTCATTTATTGAGGGGATACTGGCGGGGCTGATCGTGCTCAACGAATTTGTTTTTATCAAAAGCCTGATGGGATCCAGCTATCAGATGAGCATTCTGTTTCAGTTTTCCACCCTGGTATTTTTGCTACTGATCTTTTTCAGCGCCATGCTTCGCCGTATCAAGAATAAGAAACGGTTACTCCGGCGCACGGCCATCCTCACCCGACTGCCTTTGATGCTGTTATTCTTTTTCCCGAGGAGCGCCGAACAACTCACAGGAGACTCCATTTATCATTATCTCTTTTTGGCGATATTTCTGATCTATTACCTGGCTCATCCAGTTGTATTTCCCAGCATTAATCTTTTTTTAAAGAATGCTTACAGCCACGAAAACTTTGGTCGTTTCTTCAGTTATGCCACAACTGCAAAAAAGCTGGTTACGATGGCCACAACCTTTGCGTATGGATGGGCACTGGACGCCAATCATTATGTTTTCGTATACGTTTTCCCGATTGCCGCCATTCTTGGCATGATGTCCATCTCCCTTTTGTCATTTATTCCCTATAAGCAGGAAGAAGGACCACCCGAACAAGCCCAGTCTGTATGGCAGGGCGTCAAACAATCTGTCATAGAAATGGCCAACATTCTGGTAAAGAATATTCCCTACCGGCATTTCCAGATTGGCTTTATGTTTTACGGATTCGGTTTTATGGGGTCATTCACGGTCATCGTCCTGTTTTGGGATCAGGGGCTGGGGCTGAACTATTCGAGTGTGGCGTTTTATAAAAATGCCTACAACCTGCTGGCCATTCTTTTGCTACCCTTCTTCGGCAAGCTGATCGGCCGGATGGATCCCCGGAAGTTTGCGGTCATCTCCCTGTTGTCAATGGCCTTGTATATTTTCTCCATGGTGATGACACAATACTATGACAGTTCTGTGCAGTTCTGGGATATCACCTATTACCACACCCTCACCTTTTATATCCTCTTTCATGGCATTTTTGCCGCCACAATGGCCCTGATGTGGAGTATCGGGTCTGCTTATTTTTGCTCCCCCTCAGAAGCTGGGATCTACCAGTCTATACACCTCGGCCTTACGGCTATCCGGGCCATTTTTGCGCCCCTTGTCGGTGTGTTGTTTTATGAGCTATGGGGCTTTACCACTGCCTTCTCCATCTCAATAGCAAGCCTGATAATCGGGGCAAGTGTGATGTGGTGGTCTTCAAAAAATTATAAGCTAAAAAAAGAAAAACTTCTCAGTTAAATCATTGCTATCACCATGGTGAAACAGATCCGGATAATGCAATAAAGGCTGCTTATCCGGAAAGGCTGCCGAGACTTCACCCACTGCAAAACCCGCCACATGGAGTTTCAAATATCGATTAAGCAAGCCGCTGGAGGGCAAGAATCAGTTTCTTGAGAAGCTTGTTAACATCAGCACGGAACGCGTCAGGAAGCGGTTCAACATTATGATAGACGGGCTTCTTGTCTTTCCCGGAAACCGTTTTCCCCACAAAATGCAACAACTGCTCTTTCTCCGTATGGCCACCTTCTGTGGCAACGGCCAGGAGGTTTTGTCTAACTTCCGCAGCTCGTTTATGATCATCGGCTACATATTTGCTGTAACAGATGATCTGTTTGTTATCTTTTGCACCTCTTCGGATAACCGGAAACATCCGGCTTATATCGACATTGTCATCATACGAGCCGTCCAGACACAGATCGGTAATTACAATATCAGCATCTATGCCCAGGGTTTCCTGCTCCTTACCAGCACGGTACATGAAGTCGCAGACGGAATCATTGTCAGAAAGGAAGTGGAACGAAAAATAACGGCCGAGCACTGAAGTCTCAATGAAGTTTTTCAGGTTTTCCACGGCTTCCATGTTCTCGATCCAGAGCACCTGCACCCTCTTGTTGTGATACCTGTTTTTGATAATATCATCAAGTATGTCCTCCAGCGCATCTTCGGCGATTTCTGTAACCTTCGACCAAAACCCGGAGTAATAGTCATCAGGCAGGCCAAGCGCCACAGGGTTCATCAGGACACTTCTTAAAACAAAAAACTCACCATCTTCATCTGTTTCGAGCAGCTCATGGTTCTTTTTCGGAATAGCTGCCTGATCAAACATGGCATCGATTTGCCCGGGATAGTCGCGGTAGCTGATATTGGTTTTGGAGATAAAATATTCGTAACTGGATGTTTGCTTGTCCAGTTTCTTCGTCATGTTATCAAACACCTTGTTGGCGAGCAGGTTCATATATTTCGGATGTTCGACGACACCAGGATACCCGATGCTGTAGCACACCACGTTGGTCTCGGGATCATACTGCGGAATAATCTTGCATACCCCGGGTTTTTCGGGCGGAATGCTGTTAAAAAATTTTCTGGCTGCGATCATATTGTAGAGCATGATCTTACCGTGGCCCCGGATGTTAAGGGGAACAATGCGGGAGGCAAGGTAGCATGCTGCAGCTGCTGCACCCGGCCGGCTACCTTCAAGGGTGGCCTGCCCGAGAAAAACCCTTTCGGTATCCGGTTGTACATCACCACTCCATTTCAGGTAGGGGGCTTCGAAAGAGATCAGGCTTTTCGACTGATTGTTCTTAAAGAGAACGCTGCCGGCAGGATACGGGATATAGCCGAGCTTATGCGGATCAATGGTGATGGAGTCAGCATATTTCAAACCCTCCAGCGATTCAAAAATCTGCACCAACGATTTCCTGACGGCCTCCAGTTCATCAGGCTTGATGGTAAAACCTTCGTCGGTTACCAGATATCCCTCTTCATTCTTTTGTGTATGACTGGCGAATTCGTTGAGGGCATCTTCGGCTGTGTTGTGCTTTGAAAAGTCATCAGCGGAGAACATGGAGGCATAATAGCCGCCATAGGCTGCATCTGCGTGAATATAAAACGACCTTTCCGCATTCTTTTCAAGCTTATTACGCAGCGCGGCCAGCTTATGCATGGGATCCATGACACCTTCCTCGGTCGTGCCGATGATAGGCACCACCGCCAACACCGGCGTGTCAGGATGATCCTGTAACCACGTCTCCAACGCCTCCATGTCAAGCCTGTAGTTTTGGTCGGCCGGTATGGTTTTCAACTGATGCATCCCCAGTCCCAGCACTTCCAGACTTTTTTCCCAGCAGTAGTGACGGGTTTGCGCTACCAGCACAACGGGAAACGCCAGCTCATCCCCGGCCTGCTTTCTTATAAGAGCATGCATCCCGTGTATGCCCAGATATTGAAGGCTATACTCCCTGATCTCATGTAACAGCGCCCCCCTGTCAGGATATTTGACATGGCAGGCTTTGGTCAGGGAGTTCATCATCTCGTAAATCAGGTCCGGCGACATATTGAACAAACTTGCATAATCAAGACGGCCAATGCTTGTGTCCTGACCGTTGAACCATGTAAAGGTTGCCTCATCGAGAAAACCGAACCTTTCCGGGTCTTCGCTGGCGGCCAGTTTCAGACTGAGTGGCAGGTATTTCAGGTTGCGCGCCACCCACAATCCCTCGATATTGGCCACCGTACCGCCAGAAGTAATATGTCCCCAGGCATGAAGTCCCTCTTCAACCGGATCTTTTACCACGGCCGAAAAAGGAGGATACCCCACCATCTCACACAAATAATTGATGAAGTCCATCTCCCACTGCGTGGTTACCGATGATACTTCACCGGTAACATTATTCGGATTGTACATGATGGATGAGATATACCCTGCAATGGCCGGATAAACCAGGTCACTGTTCATGTGGGCAATATAAGAGGTGTCCCAGGCTGGAATGGAATGGGCCCGCAACTTGCTCAGGATCGTTTTCAACTCCTGCATAAAATCAGCCCGCGTGGTAACATAAGCCTCACTCAACTTATGTCTTTCCGAGATGATGGGCGGTTCATCAGGATGATAATTATTTCGGAAGTTCAGAATATCCTCCACGATAGCATCAAAAAACTGCCTGAACGTTTCATTGTTTTCCGATTTGGGACCGAGAAAAAGCGCGGTTATATCCATAGTGATGCTGTTTTGAATTACACAGAGGTTGCAGGGCGAATTATACTTTCAAATCATTGATCTTCGTTGTATTACCTGTCAGAAATATACAAAGAAACACACTTTACCAGACGGGACAGGGATATTTTATCGATGATTCTTATCTGCTCTATTCAACGGTTTTGCTTTATCTTTGTTTACCTGTAGCAGGCT
The DNA here is from genome assembly GCA_964389125.1 of uncultured Bacteroidales bacterium. Taxonomy (GTDB): domain Bacteria; phylum Bacteroidota; class Bacteroidia; order Bacteroidales; family UBA7960; genus PUPG01. The sequence continues at coordinate 3,429 of CAYMDX010000113.1, read as the reverse complement.
TTCCCTGTAATTGGTTTTGTAAGTTTCAGATGTATTAACAAGGGAATGGCGAAATCTTTTATCTGTTTAAATTTTGTCGAAAGGTAAAAAGGTCTAAAAGTCTAAATGTCAAGGAGATAAGAGGTCAAAGGGTTACGATGTTCTTAGTAATGATTTACCTTTGTGTTAAAGCCTTGGTTACCGGGTATTCGGGATCTTCGATATGGAAGTTTTATGTATTACGGTAATGCAGGGTGGTAGCGCTACAGGTTTCAAAAACAGTAACAGGTATGCATATTTTTTTTGCGCCGGATATATCGGATGATTTAGCCACATTGAATCAGGAAGAATCACATCACTGTGTAAAGGTCTTACGTATGCAGAAAGACCAGGAGGTAATGGTAACCGACGGCTTTGGCAGCTGGTGCAAGGCAGTTGTGCGGCTTCCGCATCCGAAAGCCACGCAACTGGTAATAACCGAACGTACCGAAGCATACGGCAAGCGCACCTTCCACCTGCACATGGCCGTAGCACCCACCAAAAACATCGACCGCTTTGAATGGTTTTTGGAGAAAAGCACTGAATGCGGCATCGATGAGATAACGCCGGTGTATTGCCGGCAGAGCGAGCGCCGAACAATAAAGCCTCACCGTCTGGAGAAGATAGTGATGGCAGCCATGAAACAGTCGCTCAGGGCTTACCTGCCCAGGCTTAACCCGGCTGTGGCATTCAACGATTTCATGCAGCGGCCGGCAGTCAGCAATGCCTTTATCGCGCATTGTGCCGAAGGAGAGAAACCGCTGCTTCAGGAGGTCTGCTCGCCCGGTAAAGCCACCACCCTGCTGGTGGGGCCCGAGGGCGACTTCACTATGGAAGAAGTGGCTGCTGCCAAAGAGACCGGGTTTCGTGAGATAAGCATGGGACAGCACCGCCTCCGGACAGAAACAGCAGCTATGGCGCTATGCGTGCAGGCAAATACAATTAACGGGCTGTTATAACAGGCAGGGAGCATGTTATGATCACCAGTGGTACAGGGCGGATTCTCAAAATAAAGAAACAGCAGGCATTATAACGTAATCATCACACATCAAAAAACAAAAAAAGAAAACCTGATGCGAAAAACGATCATCATATTATTCATACTTATAGCCGGCGCACTGGAAGTACAGGGCCAATACCATGAGATTGCCACGTTGAAATACCGCGGTGGCGGCGACTGGTACTCCAACCCAACGGCGTTGCCCAACCTTATCCGTTTTGCCAATGAACACGCCGGCACCACCATCAGGGAGCAGACCGGCAATGTGGAAGTTGGCAGCTCAAGACTGTTCAACTACCCCTTCGTGTACATGACGGGGCACGGCAATGTGGTATTTTCGGCACAGGAGGCCGAGAACCTTCGGAATTATCTTATTGGCGGAGGCTTCCTGCACGTGGATGACAACTACGGTCTGGATGAATACTTCCGCCGGGAGATCCAGAAAGTGTTTCCTGACAAGGAGCTGGTAGAGCTGCCCCATTCGCATCCCCTCTACCACCAGACATTTTCCTTCCCCGAGGGTCCGCCAAAGATCCATGAGCACGACGGAGAACCACCGCAGGGATTCGGCATCTTTCACGAGGGGCGCCTGGTGCTGTATTATACCTATGAGGTCGACCTGGGTAATGGCTGGGAGGACCAATCCGTGCACGGCAACCCGGAAGAAGTCAGGCAAAAAGCACTCCGAATGGGAGCCAACTTGCTGCAATTCGTGTTTAACCGGGCTGAAGGCCAGGCTGAAGAGTAACAGGTCATGGGGGAAAGTTGCAAATAATTATGTTTTGATGTGATTATGGCTGTTTCCCCGTTTCATGGGCTGCCGCTTTCCATAAGTTAATGAGCGCCACAACCATTCAAACGGCCCGAACCGGAAATATGTCAGCCAGTAATGGCTCCAAATAACCTGAATACCATATATGACAAGAGCTATTAGTATGCCCTGCCAGTAATTGACCTTACCGTACAATCCAAAACCGTAGGAGTAGAACAATGTTGTACATATAATGGAGTGTGTAAGGTAATTGGTAAATGCCATTTGACCGGTCCTGCATATCGCATAGGTTATCTTCTTCAAAAGATTTTTATGATAGATCACACCGAGAATATATATGTAAACAAACATCATGGAGGGACCACCGATGCCATAACCGATTGTAATGAGGAGCAAATCCCAGTCGGGGAAGATATAAGAAGCCGTTTGGTTATAATAAGCAACTACCAAATTAAACACCAATGCCAGGGGCAGGCACCACCAGAAGACTCTTTTCCAGACGCTTAAGCCCGAAGCCGGGTTTTCAAAAATCTTTTTCCGGCCGATATAAAAACCCACAAACAGCATAGCCAGGAAGTTCGGATAGAAAAACAGGTATCCGGGTAGTGTATTTGCATATTCAGCAAGACGCATGCTGACGATTTCAGCAAAACTACCGGTGCTATACGTTGTTATGGTTTCATCTATCAATTCTTCCGTTTGCGTCATCTGATAAGCGAAATTAGCTTCTATTGATTCAGCGGCTTCCGGTACCATCATCGCCAGCTTCAAAAAACCAATCGACAGACCGATCACCACGACGGGGATCATGATAAAAATGATTGCACTCCTAAGAATGGTTCTGTCGGATCGGTTCCGAAACCATGTCAATATCAACCCAAACAAGGCATATACGATTAAGATATCGGCATACCATAACAACAGCACATGCAATAGGCCAAACAGCAGCAGAAAAAATAACCGCTTTCTGAACGTCAACACCACTTTATCCATTGAGTCGTTTGCTTTTTGAAGAAAAAGATAGAACCCCATGCCAAACAAGAGGGAAAACAACGGATAAAACTTGCCTTCGACGAAGAACCATATAAACAGATTTGCGATCCTGTTTGCGGTATCATCCCATAACGTAAACTCCCCGGTTTGGGCGTGAAAAGGCGTATTGTAGAATGACATGTTGGCCAGTATTAATCCCAGTATGGCCGCACCTCTTAAAAAATCAATAATAAATAACCGATTTGAACGGGAAGTGGGTGCCATTGACGCATTTCCTGTATTCATGTTGTTTGATTTTGGTTTTACTTATCATGACATCCATGTTGCATTTTCCATATCCCAAATTACCAAAGCTTTTTTGGGGATACACAGGAACAAACCGGCATTTCATGGACAGATTATGTTTGATAATGAGGGTAAAAATAGAAAAAAAGCTAAAAGAAGATTCGATTTTAGGTTATAAATTTCCTTACATCGACCTTGTAAAAGATGCTTTTCGATAAGAAGCAAACCAATGGTTCTGCCATGCCAAAAAGCTTCCATACAATAATTTTGAAGGGGCGATGGCATTCCAACCTGTTTTTTCTGTTAGAAGTCTGGTTATCTTCCTATATTTGGGTGGTACTAAGAACGGTGAACGGTGAAC
>CAYMDX010000112.1:0-7916 GCA_964389125.1 uncultured Bacteroidales bacterium | reverse complement strand
GCTGTCATGGGGACCTCCTCAATGATGTTTCCATCATCATCGTAGATGGTCATGAATATGGCTTTCTTCTTTTTCTTCATCTACCAGGCTATTTAATCGCAAACCGGTGCTTGATGTAGTCCTGGGTCTGACTGGCTGTGAGCTCAGTTGTGGACGGACCGGTGCGGACATAAAACCTTTCTAAATCGCCATCTTTTACAAATATTGCCGTAGGGGATTTATGACACCTAACCACCATCACATCGGCTTCTTCATATTCATCAAAGTTTACATTGACATTTGTCAGCGCCGCTATACCCATTCGTGATTTTATGATATTGATCAGATGAAGACTCATCTTATCCTCATTGGGAAAACCATCCGCCTCAATCCCTACTGGACTGCCATCATCAGCAATGCCCACGATTAAGGTGCCTCCATTGGAGTTGAGGAACCCGGCTATGGTTTTCAATACAGCCAGCTCCATTTTCGGGTCTTTTTGGCCTGTGTGGAGGTTGGTGCGCATGGTAGACTTAAATTCAACCGCTGCAGATTCACCATTTAAGACTTCTTCTGCAAGATCAAATCCTGTTTCCTCCACGGCGTCAGTTTTGTCAATGGCGGTTAATGTTTCATACCCCTTGGCTATTACCTGGGCCATCAATTCCCTGCGTTTTTCAAGGAAGTCATGATATTCCATGTGCTCCCAGTTTTCAGGAAGAGCATGTGCTGTATACATTCTCTCGGTCTCCGGGGCACTAAATCGGGTCTTTAATTCTGGCAGGTATTCATGGGGTGGCTGATCACCGATCTTTATATTGTCACCCCATTCTACCAGGGCATAGTTGGCTATCTGGTTGGTTTCGCGTGTTGATTGTATGCCTTTTTTCTGCAAGTAGGCTTTTGGGAAAAGGTGATGGCGCTCCACGGCTGATTTATGCGCTTGTACAGATGGGTCCAAAAGCGTGGCTATCTTGATATTTGAAAACAACGCCCTGGCATCCAAAAGAACCAAAGCTGCATGATAGGCAAACAATGAGGGGCTTCGGGGTGAAGATGTAGCCAGGTCATTGGGAAGCGTAACGGCCCAGAAGTCGTTTGTTAACGTAATATCGCATATCTTGTTCAGCGTTTTGATGAAATCATCTGCCGTTTTAACCTGTCTGAGACGCGCGAGGTCGAACTCCATATCCGACTCCGGAGAGCCTGTAAAACGTCCGGTAACAGCCGACATAAAAAACCACCGGGCTATTGTGCGACGTAAATCAAACTCAGGGGCCTTGTATTCTGTACGGCCTATTAAGTATAATATGTAAGAAAAGAGTAGGTTATTTTGCGAACTGATCATTTTATTGCTTCGGAATCCAGCCTGGCGCAGGCAATTCATGAAGTCATGCCAGTAGGTGAAGTTTAACACCCTTGATTGAGCGTCTTTTAACAGCTCAAACTGCTGAATACGCCGCTCTTCACTAAAAGTTTCCGTTTCCAGGTCCTTGCCGCGTAAAATGGAATAAACATATTTCAGTCGGGCACGTTTAAAAGCAACGCCAACACAAACCCGCAGCAGCTGATCGGGGTATGGCTCAATAAAGTGGTTAAATGGTGAAGCATCTCCCTTTGCCGGAATGCGCGACTCTCTGCAAAATTTCTCAAGTTCTTTGCGGCCTTCATCCCAGAAAACAGACATCAGGGTCAGTATAAAGTCTGCCTGGTTCAGCGGAGTACCTTTGCTGTTGATACGCACAAACACATCTGAAACAGCTTCTTCATCAATGTTTGCATCCAAAACAAGGGCCGTAAACGGAAAGCTCAACAGATTGCTTAGTTTGCTTATTCTTTTCTTGATAAGTTTAACCTCTTCGGGAGAAACCTCACGTTGCTGCTTTAATGAATTAAGATACTCATCCACTACTTCAAACATATCGGTATCTTTGCTCCAAAGGACTGAAATATCCGGAATGTAGGTCTTGTCTTTACTGATGGCGGCATCTGTAACCTCGAATTTTTCTTCCAGCGGGCTGAATGCTATTCGTATGTAATCGCTTTCGAAGTTCTCACGGTAAACTAAAACACGATTCACAACGGCATACAGCGAGGTTAACCTTTGCTGGCCATCGACAATGACCATCTGGGGAGGTACCTGCTTGTGCTCCTCGCCAATAGTCCGTTTGGATTCGGTGATAGAATTTTCCCAGAACAGAAGATAGCCCACCGGGTAGCCTTTGTACATGGAATCAAACAGATCCCTGACCTTTGTGTTTTTCCAAACAAAAGGTCGCTGGATATCTGGCAGCCCGATTTGTCCAATCTGGATATTCTTTACAAGGGAGTCAAGATCAAAATCTACTTTTTTGAAAACCGTTTTGCTCATGTTGTTTTGATTGATGCATTAATACATGATGTCAATTTGCCTGCTTGTATGGGTGTATATTATTTGGCCCGAAAATTCAGCATCATCAACCTGTTCGTGAATTCCAAAGCCTTGCACATAGATAGCATTATTTTTATACTTGAATGAGATAGCAGAAACCTGCCTTTCACGCTTACTTTAATACTTTGTCCCTCAGTGCTTCAAAACTGTCAACAACATCATACTTAATATCTGTATTATCAAGTGCAGCGAAATGTTTTCTGGCATATTCGATTTTCTTATCTTCTACACCTTTTAATCTTAAAGATTCCATTGTTCCCTTTGTTTCTGCAATGAAATAGACATATTTGTATTTTCCTGAATCAAATACAATCGCCCAATCCGGGGAATAGTTACCCACAGGTGTCGGAATTTGAAAACCTTTGGAGCCTGCCGGTAATTTGGCATATACTATGACATCTTCATCCGTATCCAGCGCTTCGGCAAATGGTTTTTCTATGGTTGTAGAATCTGCTTTTACATAATCATGGATGTGGTTTTTTACTTCCAGCACATTGTCACCCAGCTTGCCATTAAAATTGTTGATGGTAAATAGGCTGTCATCGTAGGTTTGATCCGTTTTTGAGTAACGAATGTTGTTAATCAGAGTAGCTGCCTTTTCGTTGTTAATCAGTGTGCTGCATTCCAGAATAAAACTCTCAGGATTAATTGTAAAATTGTAAAAAGTATCTTTTTTAATGCCTTTTAGGATTCTTACAACCGTTTTCCGGGTCAGGTTGGTGTTTTTTGCCAGTTCGCCTATCAAGTCGTAAGGAAGGTCCCCAAGGATATTATCTGTTTTTTCTGTTTTTGTTATGGTTGTTGACATGATGCTGCCATGCTTTACTTGTTCTTCACTTAATATACTTTTTTGTTCACCTGATGATATATATGCTTTTACCTTTTTTACAAATAGGTTTGCATCAATAGCGCGAATCGTTTTATCCACTAATTCATCACTATTAAAATCTACCTCGTAAACGGTTTTTACCTTTATCTTTTTCCATAATTCCTGAAATTCTTTTTTGGCGAAGTTCTCATTGGGCTTTAAAACAGGCTCAAAAACATTGTTTGCTTTCTCATTGTCCGTAGCTTTATAATTGGCTGTATTGTAGATGCTTTGCATCATTTCGCCAATTTCTGCCTTAAATTTAGACATTTCATCAGGTACGCTGAATTGCCCCTTTTCAATATCCTCCATAAGGCTTTCAGTAATATTATACTTTTCATCTACATAACCTTTCATTCTAAAATCAAAAATTAAATCCATGCTTGATTGATTATCAAAGGTATATGTAGCACCCTCCTCATTCATTATTATTCTGTCTGCCAAGGCTTCGGTGGTAAGTTTAACAGGCCGCTCCGAAAGAGATTCCACAATTTCAGTTTGCAGGGCTTTGGCGAAATCATCATAGGATTCACTGGCGACTACTGTAAGCTTATTCAAATCAAAAAATTCTTGTCCAAGTGCTGCACTATCCATTCGTTCGCCATCCTGGTTCACGCAAATTCGCAAGCCGCGACCAATTTCCTGGCGTTTGCTTATAGTTGACTGGCTGTGTTTTAACGTACAAATCTGAAATACGTTGGGGTTGTCCCATCCTTCCCGTAAGGCTGAGTGTGAAAAGATAAAACGGGTTGGTTCCGAAAAACTCAATAGCTTTTCCTTATTTTTCATAATCAAATTGTAGGCTCCCTCATCATCGCTGCCGGTTTCGACAGTACCCTGGAGACGCTTTTCTTTGGAATTGACAAAGTTTCCTTTCTTATCAATAGAAAAATAGCCTTCATGAGATTCTGCTGCCGTTGTTTCTTTAATGTATTGGTTAAAATCATGGTCAAATATTTCGGGCTGAGCTATTGCTTTGTTGTATTCTTCTTCAAATATGCGGGCATACTCACCTTTGTTGTCAGTGACAGAATAATCACGGTATTTTGCTACCTCATCTATGAAAAACAAAGTGAGTACCTTGATTCCCCTTGGGTACATCCACCGCTCTTTTTCCAGATGCGATTCAATAGCCTCACGAATCTGTATTCGGCGCACGTGTTCTTCATTAACATCACCAATTGTTTGGCCAACAGAAAGCCCGATTCCATTTGTAAAGCTTACTTTATTGGTTTTTGCATTGATCTCATTTACGACAAATCCTTTATACTGCGAAAGATAATTTGAATGTTTTTCGTATAAATCATCTTTTTCGTGAACTTTTTTAATTCTTTTGTAAATCCCTTTTTCCTGTTTCACTTCGAGTTCGATATAAGCTACCGGATATTGGTGTTGACTAACTCGTATCCGGTCAAGAAAGAGATAGCTGTTCGTGCCGCTATTACCCACGACTTCTATTCCTTTCACATTAATTTTCTTAACAAGCTTATGATTATAGGCATCAATGGCATCCAGCCGATATATTTTATTAAAGTCTTTCTTATGCGTGGCTGAATAGCGCAATGTAAACAATTGATCAAAATCCCTTTCTGTAAATATTTTTTCGGCTTGCTCTCCAAATCTTTGGGGTTCATCAATGATGAGTATGGGGCGGGCTCGTTTGATAATATCAATAGGTCGTTCGGATTGTATGGCATCCAACTCCTGGTAAATTTTACGCGACTCCTTGCTTGAAGTGGCAAACGCCTGATAATTCATAATAATAACTTCAATATTGGCTGTATTCGCAAAATTCTTAATGTTGATAAGGTTGGATTTGTTCCTGGTATTATAGATAGAAAACCGGATTTTTTTACCATATAATTCCTGAAAATGCTCCGATGTAATCTCCAAAGATTTATGCACACCCTCCCGAATGGCTACCGATGGAACCATGATGATAAACTTGCTCCAGCCATAATGCTTATTGAGTTCATACATTGTTTTGGTATACACATAAGTCTTCCCGGTACCGGTCTCCATTTCAATGGTAAAGTTTAACCCTGCTAATGCATCACTGACTTTCAGTCCGTATTGTTTTTGAATGGTTTGTACGTTCTGTAATATATCTTCCTCTGTGATTTTTAGTTTCTTGTTTGAAAATATTTCATGAATAACTGTTCCTGTTCGTTCAGCAATATCTTTGCGTTGCCCCTTAGTTTGCCCTTCAAAGCATCGAACAACGGCATTAGTGGCTTCGGTTTGATATTGTTGCTGTTTAAATATTAACTTCATACTAGCGTGCTGGATTTTAGTAAATTATTGATTCGCATTGCTTAAGAACAGTTTACCCTTTTCCGTTAACCGGTATTTTTGCTCCGGTGACGATAGGCTTTCTTTTTGGGTTTTTTGAATGAATTGAACATTCATTAAGGGTTTCATATAATTATCCCGGAATGTTTTTTTATTGGAGTAACCTATAGCATCCATTATGTTTTCCAGACTTATTGGTTTGGCTGTTAGCGATAAAATAGCAATATAGTACCTTACTTTTTTATGGAGTAGCCGGGTACTTTTTTGCTCGTAGCCGGGTACTTTTTTAATATCATCTAAACTATTCGGTTGACCTTTAGGCCATTCCAGAGCTTTTAGCCGGGTACCTTTTTGAGTCCAGCCTGGTACCAAATGCAAAAGGACATCTTTCCAACTCCCGTGTTCTGAATTTGCATCAAGCCTGATTTGTCTCAAACACTCCTCCAGGTGCGTCCTGTATGTTGTTTTCAATTCAAACCACGCCAGCCATTCGTCTGTATAAGGTTTTAGTGTGATGTGTTTTAAAGGTATAATCGTTGTAAATTCACTATCCTCAATAAAAACAGGCTGAGCATCTTCTACATACAAAGGGAGATATTTTTTGGTGTTTCGGATACCGGAGCCGATTTCATCAGCCCATCCCAGTGCAGTGAAAAATTTTCGGATGTTGGGATTTTTGGGGTAAGGGTTGAAGCTATCCAAATCGATAGGCCCAATCAAATGGGGTTTGTTGGGGTTTGTGGCTTCCAGTTTTCCATTATCTATCACGATTTCTGTTGCCAGGCTTGCATTGTATTCGCGATGTACAATAACATTACCTATTATTTCACGGAAAATCCTGTCCCGTAAATCAATCCGTTGGTCTTTCTCCGTATAGAACTTTGCAGGTAAATGCTTGTTAATAAAAGTTTTTACTTCGGTGTATGTGTCGAGTAAATTGGTTCTCAGTGTCAACCTGTCATCCCAGCGATCTTTATTTTCTTTTCGAACAATTACCTCTACTTTGTAAGCCGGTAATAAACTCTGTATGGTGGTGTCTTTCCCAAATATCAAACCAGCAGCCAGCGTTAATCCTTCGGTATGATTCATAAAGTCCTTGCGCCACAGCACTGCTGCTTTAAGCATATCCATATTGCTTAGGCTAAGCCAGGGATGATCGCTTTGGTTGGAATGGATAAGGTTTCTTGCCTTATCAAAAAGCCGGGATGATAAGTCGTCAAATGTTAAACCCGGTATGATATTATTTTCAGTAAAAACACTTGATTTCCTGTGGTAAATTGAGCTTACCTGCTTTTGGTCATCGGTTACATCCACATCGCTTTCGTGTTCCCGTATGTAAATCCTTCCTTTGAGCTTATGAACCTGCGAACTTACGGGAACCTGCAGTATAATCACATGTTCTCCGCCAACATCTACAGTTTTCGGTTGCAAATAAAGTGGTGGATGTACCAGGTCGGCTGAATGAAGCGCTGAAGTAAGATTTTTAATCACCAAGCTTATATTTGATTTAGCAACTCCTTCAATCCTTCCATCATCAGCCACGCCCAATAAAACTGTGCCTCCGGCTGTGTTTGAAAAACTAACCAGGGTTTCATACAAATCAGAAGGAACAGCATTTTTGGCTCGTTTAAACTCCGTCTGTAATCCTTCTCCTTTATCGATAATATGTAAAATTTCCTCGACTTCCATAGGTGATAATCTTTTACAGTGTTAAATAACCGTTATCTGCGTCTCAGGCGACAAGCGCTTGAAGCGCTCGGAAACATTGATGCGGTCCTTATCATCCTTAAAGCTGGCATCTTTAAATACCACTTTTAAAGGCTCGATTTTGGCGATTTCATCTACGATTTCAAAGGTGATGTCATCATCAAAGCAAGCTACCAGGGCGTTGGTTTGCACAATGAACACTCTGTTGCCTTTTATTTCCTTTTCTTCCATGGGCAAATCCAGGGTTAAACCCAAATCCAGCAGTACCTGGGTAAGCAAATCTTCCGGTGAGCGGTCTTCCTTGATGTTGCTTTGGTACATTTCCAACTGGTCCTGCTTGATTTCCGTGGGATGATAATACACATCTTTCATATTGGTAGTATCGGTTTTATAGACGCGGAAGCCGGTGTCCAGGTTTTGGATATGGGCAATTTTATCCTCCAGCTCTTTTTTCTGCTGCTGTTGGGTATCATCCAGGGCCAGTTGCTGGTCTTTGTTCAATTTATCCAGCTCGCTTTGGTATTTTTCCAGCAATTCTTCCTTGATTTTTTTGCCCGCCCGGCGGATTCGCTCCTTGCCAATATCCGATATATTAGTGTAACCGGCTTTGTAGGCCTCGCTGTTCTCATCCGTTTTTTC
>CAYMDX010000111.1:0-7960 GCA_964389125.1 uncultured Bacteroidales bacterium | reverse complement strand
TACGCTGAGTAAAGTACTTATCTTTGCACCTTCCATTTTGTAGTTGGGATTCCATTGTTTAGTAACCATTTAAACAGGGCGTTGACAGAATCAATTGTCTGTTCGCCTGCCTAGAATATTTCCCGGACATCTTATGACGGAAGAACAGAAAGAACGCAGCTACCTGAGTCAGGTACTTAACAAGATAGAAGACACCCTGGTCAGTATTCAGGATTCGATTCGTCTGAAAAAGGATGAGATCGATTACATGAATACCCATATGGAAGAGCATAAGCGCGACATGGATCACCTGGAAAAGAACGCCATGCGCGAAACCATCCATAACTACACCCTGCAGGGGGATCATGCGCTGGATAAAAGAAAAAGGCTGCTTCGCCTTCGCGATGTGCCCTATTTTGGCAGAATGGACTTCCGGGAGGTTGGTGCATCTGATGTGCGTCCGGTATACGTCGGCGTGCACAACTTTCGTGATGAGGAAGGAAACAGGAACATGGTGTATGACTGGAGAGCGCCCGTTTCAAGCATGTTTTATGACTATGAGCCCGGACAAGCTTCGTATGAGAGTAAGGATGGGATCACGGAAGGGGAGATCCTGCTGAAACGGCAGTTCAGGATACGCCGGGGCAAGATGGAGTACATGCTTGACAGCGACATCACCATCCACGATGATGTGCTGCAGAAAGAGCTAAATCAGGCTTCAACAGGCAAGATGCGCAATATCGTGGCCACCATCCAGCGGGAGCAAAATGCCATTATCCGGAACGAAGATGCCCGCCACCTGATCATCCAGGGAGTGGCCGGATCCGGAAAGACTTCGATCGCGCTACACCGCATCGCCTTCCTGTTATACAAGTTCAAGGATACCATCTCATCCGAAGATATTCTGATCATCTCTCCCAATAAAATATTCGCCAGCTACATAGCCAATGTGTTGCCCGAGCTGGGCGAAGAAACCGTGCAGGAAACCAGCATGGAGGAGATTGCCGCCGATTTGTTTCAGCATCAGATCCGGTTTCAGGGCTTTTTCGACCAGGTGGCCGAGCTGCTGGCTAACCCCCCGGAGCAGCTGATTGAGCGCATAAAGTTTAAATCCACCCCGGAACTGATCAGCAAGATGGATGCATATATGGTTCACCTTGAGAATACAGGCTTCAGGCCGGAAACCATCATCATCAATAAAAAGCCTGTTCCCGACTGGTTTATTACGGAGATGTTCAGGAAATACAGCCGCATGCCACTCCTGCAACGCTTTAATGAGGTTGTTGAAGAGGTTGTCAGGAATGTACGCATCCATTACAAGTATGAGGTTTCAGGGAAAGAACGCACCGAGCTGCACAAGACCATTCGCAAAATGTTTCCTTCCACAAATCTGAGGATGCTCTACAAAGGTTTTTACGAGTGGCTGGGAAAACCGGAGTACCTGAAAACAAAAAAAGGCAGCACGTTCGAGTACAATGATGTCTACCCATTGCTTTATCTGAAGATGAAACTGGAAGGCCTTAAGCCTTATACGCAGGTGAAGCATTTGCTTGTAGATGAGATGCAGGACTATTCAGCGGTACAATATAAGGTATTGAGCGCTTTGTTTCCCTGTAAGAAAACGATTTTGGGTGATATTAACCAGTCGGTCAATCCCTTCAGCTCTTCCAATATGGATACCATAAAAGAGGTTTTCCCCGAAGCGACATCGATGGTCATGAACAAAAGTTACAGGTCCACCTGGGAGATTACCCGCTTCACCAGCCGGATAACCGACAATGTGGCCATTGAACCCATGGAGCGTCATGGTGAGCCGCCTGTAGTGAAAGGATGTACATCGCAGGCAAACGAAACGGCGTATATCAGGAGTCTTATGGAGGCGTTTCAGCAAAGTGACAAGAATTCACTCGGCATCATCTGCAAAACCCAAAAGCAGGCCGATAAACTCCATGAAATGCTCAAAGACAGCTTTTCCACGGATCTTTTGCAGGCCACAAGTGCGTCTTTTGGCAGCGGCATTGTGATCACCACGGCCCATCTGGCCAAGGGGCTGGAGTTTGACCAGGTGATTGTCCCGTTTGCCAACGCTGCCAATTACAAGGCCGTCCAGGACCGGCAGATGCTTTACGTAGCCTGTACCCGGGCCATGCACCGCTTGTATGTGACATACACAGGTGAGATAAGCGCGTACCTCCCAAAAGATTCATTGGCTGATGCTTCGTAAGAAAAGTCAGTTAACGGTATCAGATAGGTAAGGATACCAGATTAAACTATCTGCTTGTGGATCTCATATGATTGTCTTATTCCGGAACCAAATCATACTGAAAGATCTTTTCTTCATTTCTGCCGGTCACGTAAAAAGAAGTGAGATCTGCATTAAAACTTAAGCCTCGTCCCTGGTGCGTTTGCTCACTTACATCGAAGGTGTTGACCAGGCGGGCGGTCAGTATATTGTAGGGTTCTTCCAGGTCGTACTGCAGCAGTTCGTCACGGCCGGTATCCATCAGGATCATGACACTGCCATCCTGAAGGAATTCAATGCCCCGCACTGCCTTCTGCTGGTGACTGATATCAAGGGTGTGACTGAGGGATCCGCTGGATACCTCCCATGGAACAGGAAGATCTATGGCAAATACGGCCCCGGTATTGCGGTCGTCAATAAAAAGCATGGATCCATCGGATTTGAAATCGATGTCATGTCCGCGCGATACAAAATCACCAAGGTCGGTATTTTCCCCTTCGGAGATGGTGGTAATGTCCCAGGGTTCATCCAGGTCAAACGACCAGATGCTGGTGCGGTCGTATACCCACATTCTTTCGCCGTATTCCCGGAAATACAACCCATGCTGGTATCTGCCGGGCAAAGCCATGGCTTGCCTGAATGTCGCTGTGCTTATCTCCCAGGGATCGTCAAGCTCATAAGCTGCCACATTGTTGGAGTACCTTCCCACCACGAAGACCACTGTTCCGTCGGGTTTCCAGAAAGTGGCCCGGGCGTTTGAGGTTTCTCCTGAAATATCAAGGGATGTCCCGCTGTATGAAAAATTATCCAGGAAGATGGAATCCCCCAATTCTGACGATGCCGTTGTTTCCTGAGCGGAAGCACCAAAGACCAATCCGCCAAAGAGGATCAGGGCAATCAGATACGGGAGGAGGCTAAAGCCAACGGGTTTTTGATGCATCAATTTATTATTTGAATCTTCTTGTTATAAACATCTTCTTTGAAAAATATTTGCAAGAAGTAAATCCCATTATCGAAAGAATGAACCGGAATATTAATTTCCCTATTTCTTTCATTGTGCGTATAAATGGTTCTACCAGTTATATCAATAATATCTACCCTTTTGATAATATCTTCAGCGGATATATTTATCGTATTATTGGCAGGATTTGGAAATATATTTATATTGTCTGTGTTTGGGTCGTTGGTAGTTACTTCATTCTCTGCCATTACGGTGTAGGTGTTTTCAACCAGACCGCTTTCTGATATTACAGTAAACGCTACCGGTTCACTGAAGTCTATTGGTGTGTAATTGCCATCCGCGGCTGGTCTTGGTCTTATAAGGGCTCTGTCAGAGATGGTAATTATTGGAGTGAGTGCAGTTATATCAGCTAAATCAGAAACTGTTGCACTTATTATAAATGACTCGTTGTCAAGAACCAATTCTTCCAATACAGCTTCTTTAAAATTAAAAGATTTGATCAAAGCCTCGTCTGATGCGAAATCGGTTCCGATAGTAATATCATCAAGGCGCAGCTGAGCTCTTGGGCCATCGTCGCCTGCAATATGGTAATACCTCCAGAGCAACTGAACATACGCTTGATTCATTAATGCTTCGGGGAGCTTTATAGTAGGAAGAACTTTGTTATGACCACTGTCTCTGGTTACATATTGAGACATTTGGTTATAATATATCAAATCACTAAACTCTCCTTCCTTACCAATGCGATATTGCAATTGAATACCGTAAATCCTGTCATTTTGAAGTATCGTACCAGCCGTCCATTTTAAATTAACATGCTCTTTGCCGGTTGTATTAATGGCCAGTAATGCCCCGCCAAGGTCTCTTCCTCTGCCGGTATTGATAAATGAGATACCTTCCCCGTTCAAACCGTTTATTCTTGAACGTCCGGTATTATTGTAGGGATATCCAATGGTTTCGCTGTCATTGGCGTGGTAATCATCATGTTCAATATGATAAGGATATAGTAAAGGATGTCTTAAGCCTGGATCGTCAGTATCAGATTGTAAAAACAACATATTCTTGGGATATGTAAGTTCAGGATTGCTCTCATCCCAATAGGAAAACTCATAATTATCCTCATCCAGATTGAATGCTTCCGGGTAAACCAACACCCGAAAGGTATGTTCCACATCAGGGTTAGTATCATCCTTGGCACTGATTGCAATTTGTGCATCTCCTCTTTTGAGTGGCGTTAATTCAAATATATTATCATCCAGGTTTGCTTCAACAAATTCAGGTCGTGAACTGCTAACACTATAGGTTAGCGTTTCTCCTTCGGGACTTTCAAAAACAGTATTCAGGTCTATAGTTATTGTATCACCATTTTCAATAGTCTTCTTTAATGATAAAGTATCCACTATTTGCGGGGGCTCCATTATATTATCAAGCTTGTTGCCTTCAAGGCTTATATTGTTGAAAGTAACCCTGGCGATATCGTCTGTTTCGGTTCCATTTTCTATGAATCTTAACCGTATCTTAAACCCGGAATTGTCGTTAACTTCCTCAATATCTGTGAAATTCATTTCGACGGTATTGTATTCCTCTTCAAGTCCAAATTCTGTTGTTTCCAGCCCTGAGGAAATCCAGTCATCATTTACGGCGTAATCAACAATAATCGAATCTGCTGCTCCTTCATCCAAAGCTGCAAATTTGAAGATAAGGTTTTCATATCCGTTTGAAGGCAGATGAAAGATTAAGGTGTTTTCGCCTGCATTACCTGAAAAGGGCTCTCTTATCTGCAATCCTCTCATATTTGCATCTTCATACGCAATGTCGTCATTTCCTTCGGGATGGTAATTCAGGCCGGTGGGCATATTTCGTCGTTCCATAGATGCTTTTCTCCAGTCGGGATGGCCCGGGTAGAAGGGATATCCGTCCAAAGCCGATTGAAAATGAATGGTTGCAGGATTCAAAGCATGGTATGTGTTGTCTATTTCTTCGAGTGGTGTGTTATTTTCTAATGAAGTGTCAAAAACCCAAAAATGTATCAGTTCCGGGTCGTCCGATTTTTGAAAGTGCGCTGTCAGGCTAACATCTTCATTTTCAGATATTGTAATCATGGTTGAGTCCGCATTTGATGAACCTTCCCAATGAGAAAACTCATATCCGGGTGCGGCGATAGCTTCCAGTTCAACCGGAATATCTTTGTAGTATTGGCCTGTCCATGGATAGGGTGATTCATCAACACCCGGCGTAACTGGCTCAATTTCAATGGTGTTTATCCTGATATGTCCCTGGCTTTGATCTGATACACTGAGGCTTACATTGATGAAACCATCCAGATTAAAATAATCCATAATGTGTTGCCATTGATGTTCCGGACGGTGATTTGAAAAATCGATCATAACATCAACATTCTGTTGCCATTGATCATACGCATCGGGATAACCCCATCGGGCAAAATGTTCTTCCATTTCCGGAGCCATCATGTCTTTATGTTCCATGATAATATTTATCATTCTTTCGGGGAGAAAAGCAGTGTTTAATTGGTCTGCAAAGCGAGTCAGAAACTGTTTGGTAAACTGTTCGTTTTCCAGAAAACGTCTGAATAAAAAAGTAGACCATGGAGGGTTTGCCCATGTGGTTCCGCTTTCGTGTGTGGCAAACTCGATCGTATTCATGTGATAATTATCGTATAAGCCAAACCCAAAATCCATATCAAACATAAGCCAACGCCATCTGCCATCATGCCCGTATGGTGCATCAGGCTCATATTCTTCCGTTCTGTTTCTCCAAAAGTCGATATTATTTCCGGGCCAATCCGTATTATTGGAAAAAATCTGGGCTATCTGATAGTCTATATAGTTTTCCGTATCTATACGTGTTTGAATATATTGATAGTTTTCATCGTCTTCTAATCCATGCGTTTCAATAAAGTCTATTGTTTCGTTGTAGTGGATATGATCACCTTCTTTCACCGTGTTTCTTTGGGTCAATAGATCAATATTTTCAGGTTCAACGCCAAATACACGGCCAAGGAAATGTTTGTCGTATCTTTCCCTGATGTTTTGAATTCCCCAATATTCGCCGTTCAGAAAGAGTACTGAAGGTGTAAAGGCCTGCGTGGTAAAGTTCATATGTTTCACAATTGCCTGAATAGCTGCATCGCGAAACATAGTTCGTGACGAATGTCCGGGTGCCCATATATTTGTGGGGAAATCATTTCCGGAATTTCGCAATATGAGCCGTTTATAAGCTGAATGAGGACGGCTGTTAAAAAAAGGATGTTCAAGAAGCGAGTTGGAATATTTGTTTCGCGCATATATACGCAGAGATTTCACTGGGAATGAACGCGTTGCACCCCCATGAATTCTTATTCCAACAGGTTGATTGAGTTGTTGGAGGTGTTGCTTGTCAAAGAATTCGATGTTGCCGGGATACTCCCATGCTACACCACGGCGGGTGAAATTTCCGGGATATACCCAGCTGAACGAGCTGTTAGGGTTATTAAGACGCCATTGATCAGCTTCTTCACCTGGTGTGTATACACCGTCATAATAGCCAAACAAATGATTTTCCTGTATACCCACGGAGATCACTGGCAGTTTTAAATGATCCGGATCTTCGGGATTTATGAAATAGGTATTAGCTGTGGGATTGCTTGGAATTTTCCCTTCTTTGTATGCACGTGCCCTTACTATTGTACCTTTAAAAATAGGCTCATCCGGTATATAATAAGGCTCATGGATCGTAGAAGAAAAGTCTGCCAATCTGTTTGGCTCCCCGGATTGATCTTTAATGTTGATATAATCATGAAAAATCTTTGATATAAATGCTTGCTCTTCCAGTTCGCCAAAGGGTTCGTCAGGATGATATGCATAATGATTTTTATATTCAAAAACTGTTCCGTCAAGATTGCTTATACATGGTTCTGAACCGTCGAGTGTGTATACAATTGTTACATTATCTTGTTGATGAAACAGTTCAAGATCAAATTCCTCCTCATAAAATCCTCCTGTGGTTGTGAATAACGGTGGATCCAATACGCCCGTATATGATTGTGTTGTATTGCTGCTTCCGGGTGTAGGTTGTTCGAAGTAGTACCATATTCCTGTGCCATCGGGTTTTCTGCCATATGAAATATCAGTCGGGATATTGGTAGGAGGGTGTTCATCGATTAACGTTGAATCGGGACTTGTTAACAATACTTCTTCACCATCCTGGCTTATGCTGAAATTGGTATGCAATTCTTCCTGGTCGCGGAATAACCGTGAGTCCGGGATAGGTTCTTCTATTGTTCCATCGGGTAGTTGCCATCGTACAGCAAGATTATCACCACCTTCATGTTCTTTCATAAGGGCCTTTATATAATAATAGTTGCCTTCTTCAAGCGCTATGGGAGAAGATTCCTGTTCAGGGTATTTATCCCACTCCCTTGAGTAGGTCCATTCCGGCACACTTGCAATTTCAACGGTATTGTCAGGGTTTTGGTCAGTGCTGAGGTTTAAACTGCCATTGTCATCACTGGCTATCCAAAAAATATATTCTCCTGTTTCGGGAGGTTTTATATACCCGTGCATACGCTGCCCGTAATGGTCAGCTATATTTACAGGAGCTTCAAACCCGGTAGTGACAATTTGCCTTTCACATGGATTGTCAGGATAATTTGGATGATCTGTAAGGTCGCTTATTTCGGCACCTTCAATACCTGTATATACCTCCCTGATTATGCCATTGACCATGCCTTCTTCAGTCTTCCTGTCTTTGCCCGATGCCCAAATAATCAGGTATTCGCC
>CAYMDX010000110.1:6158-8460 GCA_964389125.1 uncultured Bacteroidales bacterium | reverse complement strand
ATCAGTTATCTGATACGGATTTTACTGAAACCGGGAATCCATTGCGTTTCCAGCCTTGAATGCCATCCTCGATATAAAAGATCTCCCCTTCATAAAAATCAGACAGGGTGTGAACAATCCTGGAAGTACGTCGAATGTTGGTACAGTACACGACGATCAGCGGTCTATCGGCATATTGTTTCAATGTTTCGGAAAGATTCGGCGCGTCTGCATCAATGTTAACGGCATTTTTCAGGTGACCACCGGCAAACATCTCCGCGGTTCGCCCGTCGATAATGACAGCATTACTATTTTCCAGGAGATGAAGATGGTTTTCATAAAACATCCGGGAACTCACGCCATTGATATGATGGTCGCCGTTATGACAACCGGAAAGCGAAACCATTATCCCAAAAATCAATCCTGCCATCATTACCAGCCGTGTACGATACATGTTGAAGCATATTTGAGGTTTATGCTGCAAAAGTACGATTTTCCCAAATTTCCTGCACCTGGGCGGACTTTTTTTATGTAGCCGGACACATCATAAGAACATATATAATTGGTAATATATTTTTCGGAAATTTTTGTGTGGTCCATCAAATGTTCAAGAAATATACTTACCTTGCTCAATAAATCGCTTCTATAATATTACCAAACATGTTTTATTTAAGAGTAAAAGCAATTGGTCAATAAAAACAGAACAGGTCGCTGGTAGCACCGTAACATATAAGCCAGCAACATGCAATGACAAAAAGATAAACCAAAAGATGAATATCCTTGTTGTTGAAGACCATTTATTGGTTGCCGAAGGTATCCGGGCACTTTTGCTAAAATACCCGGTCATTAAAAAGGTGGAACTGGCCAAGAACGGCCTTGAGGGCATTAAAAAAGCCAAAAGTGTTGCGCCTGACCTGATCATCATGGATTATGATATGCCCATTTATAATGGGATATATGCCACGGAACAAATACTGGAATCCTTTCCGGAAATGCCTGTATTGATGGTCTCTGTCAATAACAGAAGAGAGATTCTCATGGAGGCCATACGTGCCAGAGTGAAAGGCTTCCTGACAAAATCAGCCGGTGCAGAAGATATGATAAAGGCAGTGAAAGCCTTGTCAAATGGGAAAAGGTGGTTTAAAGGAGATATCGCAGAAATGCTTGCAGAAGAGATGATTGATCGATCAACCAAAACATTACCAGCCAAAAACATACTCACCAGGCGTCAAACCGAATTGATCCCCTATTTTGCAGAAGGCTTAACCCATAGTGAAATTGCGGAAACATTAAAAATCAGCACCAGAACGCTCGAAACACATAAAACCAATATTTACAAAAAACTCAATCTGCGCAACAATACAGAACTGATGCGCTACGCCATCAAAAACAAGCTGGTGAAGATATAATATTGGATTTGTAAGAGTAAACCCGTATTTATCAGGATTTTTTACGTAATATCAGCGATTGCATTGCATCTATTTTATAGATATTTTTGCTTTGTATATATACTTTTATTTGTTTTTTGTATACATATCAACCCTAAAATGTTCTGCTTTGTGCCCAATGACAAAATGAATATTGTTCTATGAAAAATTGCTTACTCTTATTAATATGTTTTGTAGCCCATATTTCAGGTTATGCGGAGGAACAAACGAATGGGAGCAAAACTACGCATGATGTGAGAGATTATACCAGCCAACAGAATTTTACAGAAGTAGAAATAACCATCTTTCTGGAAGGCCTGTACAATAGTGGGGCAGCAGAAATGAATAAAGCTTATGAGTACGACCCGGTTAACAACATACTGGTTCCGGCCTTTGATGGTGATATTGCAGACCTTATTACCATAGAACTTCATTGCCCCGACAATTACGGTGATCCGGTATATATATCGGAACATGTGGCGCTACATCAAAATGGCAAAGCATCTTGCACCATCCCGGGAGAAATCACCGGCGAATATTACCTGACGGTCAAACACCGGAATCACCTCGAAACTGTCAGCAGCTCAACAATATCCTGCGAAACCATACCGGTGGCATATGATTTTTCCAATAACATCCATAAAGCCTATGGAGACAACCTGGTACAACTCAATAACGCCGTATATGGAATTTTTGCCGGTGATTTGAACCAGGACGGATTTGTAGACTTCCTCGATTATTCATTCACACTGGATGATGTCCGCGCCGAAGAAAAAGGGTACCTGACCACAGATCTTAACGGCGATGGAAAAATAGACATTCTGGATATCAATCTGGCTTTGGAGAATCTGCGAAAGGGCATCAAAAAAATCGTGCCGGCTACCCCACAGTAGATA
>CAYMDX010000110.1:0-6058 GCA_964389125.1 uncultured Bacteroidales bacterium | reverse complement strand
CACTTGGCTACGGCACAGTATAGCTGGGATGTAAAAATTGAAAATGTGAAACAAATGAATGAATCCACCTTACAATGGGAAGTGTGGATAAGAAAAGGGGCAGGCTCATCAGATTTTGCCTTCTACGGAGGGCAATTTACCTTTCAGTTTAACCAGGAACTAAAAAATGGCGGAGCGTTTGAATCTGCCTACTTTACAATAGAAGGCGGCCAGGATATGAACCAGTATTCCGGGTTCTACAGAAATCCGGATGCTGTGGTTTCAGGAAAATCACCAAATAGGTACTTCAACTGGATTTCCTTAACAACCCCAGATATAGGAGATAGTCAAACAATCATTTCCGGAACCTGGTTGCAATTGGCCGTTTTTCAGGCACAACTTCGCAAGGATGGCAGTCCCCATCCCTTTGCGGACGTCGATCCGCGGTTGGCTTTTCACGCAGAAAACAGTCAAATCGTCAATAGAGACCAGTTAACCCAGGAAACTTATTCAGGTAATAATGTAAACATCCCCACCGCCTCGGCCACATTTTTCCCGGCACGGGGTGTGGCGGCGAATGATCGACAGCTGGCCGGTTTCTGTTTTTCAGGCGAAGGTGATTGGGCCGATAAAGCAAACTGGAACATCTTCTCCACAGGTGGAACGGGATTGGATCCAGATGATATGCTTCCCGGTATCAGCAACAATGTTCTGATCAACGGCCATGCCACCGTGTCCGGAGAGCTTCAGATAGTAAATGAGCTGACCCTTCGGGAACAAGCCTTACTGGTGATTGCCGATGACGGGCAACTCACCACCGAAAGCCTGTACAACGACAATAACAACATCATTGACCGAAGCGGCAACACAACCATCGTGGAATGGAATTTTAGTGATCAAAGTGATGATTGGTTAGCACCCCCCTATCTTGCGGACCTCGCTGTGGATATCAATATAAATGCGGTATTATCCACTTCAGACGGAGTTTCAAACCATAAGGTATGCAATAAAACATTACATGCAGAGTCCTTTTATATAGAGCCAGCTGGACCCATTCCCGGGCGATATGGAAGCTGGACAATTCAATTCAGCACAGCCGGCTATCAACATCTAACCCTCTCATCCAAGCAATGGACTGATGAAGGAGACTGGGGGGGTCAGGGTCCCAGAAACTGGCTCGTCGAAATCAGTCATGATGAAAAAAACTGGTCGGAAATTGCTTCAGTCACCGTTACGGATGATTGGACAACAGGTGTTATTGACCAGCTAAACCTGCCTCCCGCTTTCGAAGACCAGAACACTGTGTATATCAGGTGGCGAAATACAGATGAAAAAGAGGGTTATACCGGCATTGACGAGATCACGATCACGGCAGAAGAGATCCCGCCTCCGCCGACCGGGATTCTGATTGAATCGACGGCCGAAGGCACTGGATCCCTCATTCTCAACAATGCAGGGGTAAGTGTAAGTGTGCAGCAATACATTCCCAAATCAACAGATTGGGATGCTCAGAAATCCCATGCAGCATCCAGCTGGTACTGGATATCATCACCGGTATCCGGACAAGGAATAGCAAGTTTTCTGAGCGTTCTGGATGATTCCGGTTCGGACTTTGACCTTTATCGATGGGGTGAAGCTGATGACTTATGGTATAATTACAAAGCCGGAACCGGAGTTCCAGGCAATCTTTTTGCCCACGAAAACTTCCAACGCGGCACAGGTTATCTTTTTGCAGCACAGACAGCAGCTACTTACACCTTTGACGGGATATTGCATGTTGACAACCAGGACTGGAACGAGCTCTCCAGGGCCGGCCTTGGTAACGAACAGGTTGGTATTGAACATCCAGCATACTATCAGCCCGGCTGGAACCTGATCAGCAACCCATACGCAAGCGCAATCATGGTTGGCAACGGGTACTGGTCATCACCCGGTGGGGTTAGCCTCGTACCTCAATACTATGATAATACTTTCGGAAGCTATTTACCTTATACCGAAGGGTCATCAATACCGCCCATGACGGCCTTCTTTGTGCAGGCAAACAACGCAAAAGCCCCAATGAGCATGAGTATAAGCAAAGATGCGCGTGTTCATCAAAACTATTCAGAAAAGAGCAACAACAGCTACATCACACTGGCTGTAAAACCTGTAGCAGGCGAAACAAAACAGTATACGTATTTACATGTAGTACCTGATGCCCTTGATAATCATGACTACCGCTATGACTCCCGGTTTCGGCCGGGCAAAGCCCCAATATTCTTTTCAAAGAAAAACCAGGAAAATCTTTTGGTAAATGCCATTAGCCATATCCACGACGAGCTTAGCATTCCATTGTTCTTTCATCAGAATGAACAAGGAAGCACATTTGAAATTTCACTGGAAGAAAGCAGCCCGAATGACAGACTATACCTGTACGACAAAAAAGAAAAACAGAACCATGAGCTATCCAGCCAGGCAACGTATACGTTTGAAGCCTGTCAGGAAGATGAACCACTACGTTTCGAACTGCGCTTCAGTCCAATCAGTTGCGATTTGACTGATTTGGAAAACGATGATGCCGGGAAAACTGCAACCGCATGGATATTTGATCATACACTTTACATCCGATCCTACCGGACAAATATCAAAGCCAACTTGTTTGATATTAACAAACGTGAAATACGACAGTATATCCTGTCTGAAGAAGGACAACATACGTACCCGCTCAACCTGCCACATGGCATCTATTACCTCCGTATAGTTTCTCATAAACAGGCAGAAACAATAAAGCTCATTATGCAATAAAACAGAGACAAAGAATATCTGCTGACACTATAAATGAGTATGCAAGGATACAACCAGGTGTGATGATGAAAGGAACCTGAGAAAAGAAATAACCATCAGGATATAAAGGCTGTTCAAACTTTTTGACGTATTTTAGTGGCCACGTTGAACCATTTTAAGTCATTCGTTTATGTCTATCCTGATTGTCAGCCTGGGTAGAAACCTGGACACCTGGATTGAAGCGCTTAAGAAAACCGATCCGTCTGTCCCTGTCTTAAAGCCTGACCAGGTCACCAACCCTTCTGAGATCACTTTTGCCCTGGCCTGGAATCATCCGCCGGGCATGTTCAGGGATTACCCCAATCTTGAATGCATATCCTCTTTTGGTGCCGGTGTGGATCACCTTGTGCAAGACCCAGATATTCCAGCACATGTTGCCATCGCACGCATTATTGATCCGCTGCTCTCGCAGGATATGTACGAATTTGCGCTGACTGTTACCATGAAGCATTTCCGGAGATTATCGGTATTTTTTCGCTATCAGCTTGAAAAGCAATGGAAAAAACACCGTTACCAACGCATCAAGGATGTTAAAGTGGGGGTTATGGGCACCGGCATGATTGGTGATCATGTCGCAAAGCAGTTTAGGAAGGTCGGGTTTGAAGTGATCGGCTGGGGCAGAACATACCGGGAAGAAAGGAATTACAAAAGATATTACGGCCTGGATCAGCTGAACACATTCCTTGCCGAAACGGACATTCTTATCTGCCTGCTTCCTCTGACGGATAGCACGAAGGGCATCATCAATCATGACCTGCTGATGACATTGCCGCAGGGAGCATATGTAATCAATCTGGGCAGGGGACCACATGTGGTGGATGAAGACCTGATCCGGGTGATTGATGATGGCCACATTGCGGGCGCACATCTGGATGTGTTCGATCCGGAGCCATTGCCCGCTGAGCATCCTTTCTGGTCTCATCCAAAGATTGACATCACGCCGCATGTGGCCAGTATTACTGATCCCTACGTACTCGCATCGCAGGTGATCGACAATTACCAGCGACTGATAAATAACAAACCCCTGCAACATGTTATTTCAAGAGAAAAAGGGTATTAAATTTATTCCAACCAATAGTGCAATAAACCCATACACGTAGCTAATATGTGTTTGATTTTCTGCGATCATGAAGAATTACAACATGTTATCATTCAACGGTATCTTTCCGCCACTGCCAACTGCTTTTGATGAAAACCAGGAGCTTTCAGCGGATAAAATCCGTTCCAATATCCGGATCTTAAGCCGGTATTCTCTTTCAGGTTTTCTTATCCTGGGCTCAAACGGTGAGTTGGTGATGCTCTCCGAAAATGAGAAGATTGCGGCATATGAGGCTGCCCGGGAGGCCATTCCTGAAAACAAGCTGATGCTTGCAGGCACCGGGGGAGACTCAACGCGCGAAACCATTCGTTTGACAAGAGAAGCTGCCCGGGCAGGCGCCGACGCAGCCCTGGTCCTTAACCCCTTCTATTACAAAGGGCTTATGACCAAAGAGGCATTGATAGCCCACTACCATGATGTGGCGGAGGCCTCAGAAATTCCGGTGCTGATCTACAACATGCCGGCCAACAGCGGGATAGATATGTCTGCAGAGGCCATTTTGGAGATTGCAAGACACAAAAACATTGTGGGGTTGAAGGATTCGGGGGGCAACCTGGCTAAAACAGGACAGATTGTGGATCAGACTGATTCAACTTTCCAGGTGCTGGCCGGGTCAGCCGGTTTCCTGCTGCCTGCCCTCAGCATGGGCGCTACCGGAGGCATATTAGCCCTGGCCAATATTGCACCGGCACAATGCATTGCCATATACGAAAAATTTCAGGAAGGTAAGCTTGATGAAGCCAGAACCCTTCAGCAGAAGATGATCAGGCTGAATACGGCTGTTACCCGTCAGTGGGGCGTTCCGGCACTGAAGGCTGCCATGGATATGCTGGGCCTTTATGGCGGACCGGCCCGGAAGCCGATACAACCAGTAACATCCCAAACCAGGGATGACCTGAGTCAACTCCTTACAATGGCAGATATTCAACCGCTTGCAGGAGACGTATCAGAAATTTGAATCGTATTACATGCATATCAATTGTATATCAATATAGCACAAAAAATAAACTACTACTATGACAACCCGAAAAACCCTTATGATTCCCGGCCCCGTTGAATGCGAACAAAACGTACTGGATGCTGCGGGGGCACCGCCACAAAGTCATACAGCACCTGATTTTGTCACCTCTTTTGGCAATTGTCTTTCTATGATGAAAGAAATATGGAGGTGTCCCTCAGGACAGCCTTTTATTGTAGCCGGCACAGGCACGCTGGCCATGGAGATGGCTGCGGCCAACCTCATTGAAGAAGGCGATCGTGCGCTGGTATTATCAACAGGCTATTTTGGCGCACGCTTTGCCACCATGCTCGAACGTCATGGCGCCATTGTAACCACTTTGAAGGCGGTGCCGGGCGAGGTGGTTGCAACCGATGTCGTCGAAGCCGAACTGGAGAAGCATCCCTATAAATTAATGACATTTACCCATGTGGACACTTCCACCGCTGTTCGCGTCGACCCGGCCCCTCTCGGAGAGCTGGGCAAAAGGTACGGCGTGCTTACCATCCTGGATGGGGTCTGTTCCATAGCCGGTGAAAAACTGCAGCAGGAAACCTGGGGGATTGATATCGCCCTGACGGCCTCACAGAAGGCCCTTGGGCTCCCGCCCGGGCTGGCCATGATGGTCGCTTCATCCAAAGCCATGCAAACATGGCAAAACCGAAAAATGCCAGTGAGAAGCTATTATACGGATTGGGGCAATTGGCTGCCGATCATGGAAGCCTATGCCTCCGGGAAACCTGCTTACTTCGGAACCCCAGCGGTAACCCTTGTTTCAGCTCTCGAACGAGGGTTGGAAAATATCCTGGAAGAAGGACTGGAAGAACGCATTGAAAGACATCAAAAAACCGGAACGGCTTTCCGAAAAGCCCTGGAAGCATTGGGGCTGGATATGATACCCGCTTCTGAGGACATTGCTGCCAACACCCTTTCAGCCCCCCTCTTCCCCGACGGCGTAACGCTGCCGTGCTTTATGAATGCAATGGCTGAGACAGACATTATTGTAGCAGGGGGATTGCTGCCAGAGATCAAAGAAAAGTACTTCAGGATAGGGCATATGGGATCTGTCGTACCACTCGACCTGATCAATACCATCAAAGCCATTGCACGGGCACTCAATCAATGCGGGCACAAAACCAACGAAGACGACGGCGTGAGGG
>CAYMDX010000109.1:0-8571 GCA_964389125.1 uncultured Bacteroidales bacterium | reverse complement strand
TTCTAACTTCTAACTTCTAACTTCTACCTTTATAGAATCGCAAAACATTGAAATACAGACACTAACGCAAACATAAACAGATGAACCATAAGTTAAAACCCCTGCTATTACTGCTAAGCATAACATTATTACAGGCCTGCATCACGGATGAAGAGCCCCCGGCGATCAACCTTCAGTATGCGGATAACCATAGTCCGACTTATGATGAGGTCATTGAATACTACCGGGCGCTGGCAGACCACTACCCGGCTGCGCGGCTGCTGGAAGCCGGAGACACTGATGTCGGGAAACCCCTTCATATTTTCATGATGTCCGGAGATGAGCTGTTTGATCCGGCCGCCATAAAAGCCAATGGTCAAAGCATTGTGCTGATCAACAACGGTATCCATGCGGGCGAGCCTGCCGGTGTCGATGCCAGCTTACGATATGCCAGGCAGCTGCTGGCAGGCAAGGATGGGCTGGATGATATTCTTGAACAGACTGTCATCGCTATTATTCCGGTATATAACATTGGTGGGTTGTTGAACCGGAGCCCCTACCACCGCATGAACCAGGATGGACCAAAATACAAGGGCGGACGACGAAATGCACGCAACCTGGACCTGAACCGCGACTTTGCCAAACAGGACTCCCGAAACGCCCTGTCATTTGCGGATATTTTTCAATTGCTTGACCCTGACATCTTCCTCGACACCCACACCACGAACGGCATAGAACATGAGTCCGTCATGACCCTCATCCCTACACTTCACAACCATTTAGCAGATGAGCTGGCAACCTTTTTCAGGGAAGAGATGACCCCGTCGCTGTATCGCCGGATGAATGCAGAAAGTCCGCATGGCGCGATACCGTATCTACATCGGCCCAGCCGGGGTGATATTCGTGATGGCATCGCCGCCTTCAATGACCATCCAGACTACTCCAGCGGTTATGCTGCCCTGTACAACACACCGGGCTTCATCACCGAGACACAGTTTGCCAAACCCTACCCGGAGCGGGTGGAAGCCACCTATGACTTTATCTCTCTGCTGGCAGATTATACCGCAACCCATACGAAACGGATCCGCGAGCTGCGGCAAATGGCCAAAGATGAAACAGCAAATCAAAGGGATTTTGTGCTCGACCGCACATTAAACATGGAGCAACATGACAGCCTGCTATTCAAGGGATATGAAACCTCGCAGGCAACAGCTCCCCTGACGGGTCGTCCAGTGACCACCTACGACTACGACAGTCCCTTGGAGGTACAAATCCCATTTTTCAACACCTATGATGCGACGCTGACGGTCACCGCACCGGAAGCATATATCGTTCCGCAGGCCTGGCATGAAGTGATCCGCCGGCTGGAGCTCAACGGAGTGGAAATTACCCGGCTCGGCAACGACACCGTGCTGGAAGTGGAAACAATGTATATCCGGGAGTACGAAACCGCTTCAGGTACCACCCAGGGCAGACAACGCGCCAGCCTGCTGGAAACTGACAAGGTAACAGGCCCCCGACAGTTTTATGAGGGCGATGCCGTCATCCATACCAACCAGCATAGCAACAACTACATCGTACATATGCTGGAGCCTGAAGCACCATCTTCTTTCTTCAGCTGGGGCTTTTTCAACGCCGCCCTCGAAGACGGCGAGTGGTGGTGGATCTTTGGTTTTGAAGACTACGCCTACCAACAGCTTCAGGAAGATGAACAACTCCGGGCGGCTTTCCGGTCAAAAAAGGAAGATGATAAGGATTTCGCCGATGACCCGCGGGCCATGCTGGAATTCATTCTGAACTATATCACACGCGAGGAAACAGAACGGGGCTGGCATTTATACCCGGTGGCAAGTTTTCGGGCTAAAAGCTAAAGGGGTCTAAAGGCTCCGAACCATTGGTGTTCAAATCCGGCTTAACTAGTTACGACACGTTTTGACGCATTCAGGACAAACCTTTGTATAACAAAAGGGGAGGATTGCTTAGGGATCGATACCCCGGCATTATCCGGGATATTTGTCACCTTCATCTGCCAATTAAAAAGTGTGACCATGGAAGCAAACAGCAATTCACTAGAAAAAGGATCTACACTTTATTTTGATAAAACCAGCGATGTCTGGGATATTCTGGCGGATACCGCCACCAAAAAAACAATTATAGAGGATACCAAGCTGGCCGCTGAACTGGATATTGACATGAAGAAGCTGTCAGCGTGTTTGCAACAAATACGGAATCATTGTGTGCATCACGAACTGCTTCCGCTTCATGCCCTGGTTGTGACCCGTGAAGAGCTGGAAGGTAGGCTCAGGGGGACAGAGATGGATAGCGCTCACAAACGACGACTTGGACAATTGTTTTATTGGGTCTATGACTTTGACTGGAAGATGCTGGATAATCCGTTCCGGAAAAATGAATAGACAAAAACACCTTGTTCTATGCAGTATAGCGCTGAGAAAACATGTTCTGACAAAAGGCATAGCATCTTCCCGGAAAGTTTTGGCCAAAGGGTCATTCATACTGATCCAGAGCCAACCGCAATGAAGCTTTGATGTCATCTGCAAGCGAATCAGGTTGAAGCACTTTTACGGCCGGGCTCATCATCAGGATTTTTTGACGAAACTCGAAGTTGGGAACAATACGCAGGCCCACACGAAGCTCCTTCTTAGTGTCTTCCAGTATCTCCTGGGAGGAATGGAGGGGCAACGACTTAATATATTTCCCCTGTAGAGGTGTAAAAGAGAGCACCACACGCTGTGCCTTTTCGGGCGTATAGGTAATACCAATGTTGTCCTGAAAGAGCGCGCGCGGATCGTTACCGGGTTTTCGATTAAAAGTTTCCTGATGTACCCGGACCTCCGACATTCGGTCGAGTCCGAAAATCCGGAATGCTTTGGCCCTGGCAGATATGCCCACAAGGTACCACCGGCCGAGATACTCTTTCAGCAAACGGGGGTTCACATGTCGAAGCTGCTGGTTGCCCGTCTGATACTTTCTATACATAAACGAGACTTTCCGCTGGTTCTTGATCGCAAACAACAGGGGTTTTAACAGTTCAATGCCACGCATATCGCCACGCGACTCAAACTCTAAGTATTCATGGTTCTCGCGACCATCGCGCAGGTTATCAGCAAACAAGTCAGCCGTGATGGCCATCTCCAGGAAACGTTCAATGTAATCACTGTTGATACTCAACTCCCGGTCAATCGTGTATCCACCATACGTATAATCATAGACGATCTCGACTGAAAACTCGTATCGTATCTTTTCAATATCGCGTTGGAGGGTACGCTCCGAAATCGTAAACCCATGCTCTTCCAGGTAATTATGAATCTCCCGGAAAGAAGGATAATTCCCGCGGCCTGTCTTTTCAATGATCAGCGCCCAACGTTTAATGGTCCCATGTTTTGACATAGCATTTCTTTATTGCGTAAAAAAATCTTCCTTAGTAAAACATATCAAACTACTGTTTCTGCCAGATAAAAATCCGGCCGCATCAGGATCAACCCAACCGGGCAATAATAACCATAATGGCCATGTACCATTCAAAAGTTTAATCGCTCTCAAAAATGGCCTTAAGGAACCGTTCCCCTTCTTCCGGATCCACTGAGGTGTTGGATAAACAGGCCGACATACGCGCCTGAAGCGCTTCGCCGGAGAAGGGCTCCCGCTGGTCGAGATAGCCTTCATCAATAAGAAAGTTCTCCAGCTTATCGATATTGTCATTCCTGAACTTTTTGATCTCCCCATTTTGTAAAGAACAGATCAGGGCCTTGGGATCTCCGCCCAGCTCCCGTAGCTTTTGCCCAACCTCATCCATAAACTTGTCACTCACCGCTCCGGACTGTTTCAGCACACCTGCATCGATTTGCCTTGAGCGCCCTGTCTGATAGATCTCACAACAGTCTTCCAGCAACCTGATCTTCTCCTTCATGCCGGAAAAGGCCTCATCGGTCAGCCCCTCCACCGTTCCCGAAAAATTAACAAAGCCCCGGAGCTGCCCCCATGTCCTAATGCCACGTCTAAGCAATCGATACAACAATGACGTATCCTCCACCAGATACCACAGATGCAGCTCGCCGGGATAATCTGTCAAGGGGTCATAGGAAGGTACTTCCAGCTTTCTGCCATAGTCATTATAAGACAGGTTACCCGGTTCAGGCACCGGATCGGAAAATTGAAGAGAACCAGCACCCATGCCGGTCTGTTTTTGCTTGACTGCCTCGTTCGGCTCGCCTGCCAGGGATATGATCTGATATGAGAGCTGCTCATTTCCGGCCAGGGCATCCTGCCAACGTTCCACTTCATCCTGCTGGGCGGTAAAATAGAACACCTGCCTTCCCTGGCGGCTGATTGCGATGAGGGCATCGATAATGGCCCGGGCACGCTCGTCATCGCTGTTGGCCAGTAGCTCATCCGCCAGCAATGGTAGCTTCAGGTCGCCCTCCCTGCTTTCGATATAAGCGAGTCGCACGGCTATCAATAACTGCACCCGCGTACCCGTTGAGAGCTCTTCAAGGGCCTGTCCCCTGCCCTGCACATTGTCAAAAGCGCGGAAATCAGCTTCAACTCCCTCATCCAGGATCAGCTTATAACGACCCTGTGTAATCTCGCTGAATAAACGCTGTGCACGCTTAAACACTTCGGGCCTGGCTTTCTCGCGGATCTCATCGTTAAGGGCTTCATACAGCAAATGGCCGGTAACCGCCGACACATTCTGCTCAAACAAGCCTTCCAGCTCCCCAAGGGCTTCCTCCTTCTCTTTGATGGCCTGTTCCAATTCCTGTCCGTGACGGGCACGGTCGACCTTCGCTTTGATTCTCTCTGTCTCTTCCAGCAATGGCTCATAGCGGTTACTCTTTTCTGCAGCCATAGAAATCTTCTCCTGTACTCCTTCGGCCTGTAACTGCTCTGGCTCTTCTTTTTTATCAGCGTATAATGCGTGCTTTTCAAGCGCTTCTTGTTTTCCTTTTAGATTACCATGTTCAGCCGCGAGCTGTTGCCGGAGATTCTTATAAGTTGCCAGCTGTTGCACAAGATCTTTTGCCGCTTGCGTGTCGCCCGGTTCAACGCCCAGTCTTTCATAAATGTTATGTCGCTGGGTCCCGGCCTTATCACGCTGCCCGGCAGCCTGATCCATCGTGTTTCGCTGTACCCGGATCTCATCAAGCGCATCTTTACGGTTTTGCACCTTCTCTTCCAACGTGTCGCAGGTAGCTTTGGCTTCTTCAGCATCGGCAACCCTGTCGATGTCGTAGTTGTCCAGCAGCGCATTGATCTGTCCAAGCGTTTTCGCATGTCTTTCCTGAAGAAGGCTGATGTTTTCTTCAGCGGCACGGGCATTACCGTTATGCTCCTGCCACTTTTGAAGCCCTGCCAGAAAATGATACAGCCCCGGCGAGCTGTCAAGCCCCTGTTCCGGAAGGCCGGGAACGGCATGCAACTTACTCAGCAGCACGTCATACCGTTCCTGCACCTGCAATGACTTTTTCTTAATTCTATCATCCTCTTCTTTCAGATTATGAAGGGTTACAGTAAGGCTTTCCCGTCTTTTAACGCCATGAAGCTGTTCTGTCAGTGCATCCAGGAGTTCAGCAACGTTCTCCGTATTCCATTCCGCAGGCTGTTGCAGGCCGGTTTCAGCGTAGTCGGATGCATACACCTGTTTTTGTTTAGCCGGTTTAGTGAGATACCCGGCCAGCAGAAGTCCGGCGATCAACAACAAGCCGGCCAGTGCAACGGCACCAAACAGCCATACTGCACCAGCGATAAGCACAGCAGTCAGTGCCATCAAGTAGAACCACTGCGGTGCGATACCAAAATAGCTGCGGTCATTTTTCAGCCATGATGCCAGCAACCTGACACCCCGGCTAACGGTTTCCGGATCGCCTTCCGGCAGGGAATGTATATCTTCCTGCAATCGTTTCTTTTTCTGTTCGTGCAGCTGTTTTTCAGCGGAAACCTGCTCCGCAGTCCACAAAAATTCATCCAGGTCATGGATGCCCGATAGGTCAATACCCTGCCAGGCCTCTTCGTTCACCTTTCCGCCAAGGCCTTTAAGGGATTCCGCAGCATTCGTTTCCGCCCCGGCCTTTTTCTCTGAAGCCTCCCGTAACTCTCTTTCCGTCTCAGCCAGGCGGTCAGCCTTCTTCTTTAACGTAACAATCTCCTCCCTTTGCGGGCCTTCTTCCGGGAGGGCAAGGGACCGGATTTTTTCTTTATGCTGAGAAATGGCAGTCTCAGCCTTTGCGATCAAATCTTCCGAATCCCTGATGGTTTTTTCCAGCGTTTGCAGCTGATCCGGATCATCCTCCCTGGCGTTTTCAATTTCGGACGGGTACGGCTCCAGTTGCCGTTCAACATGCATAACCTTCTCTTTAGCCTGCAGGCACTCCTGAACCTTTTCATAAAATGCCTTCTCCGTGGTTGCCTTCCTGGCTTCCTCCAGCTGATCGTTCAACACCGTAAGCCTGGCTTCTTCATCTTTAAGCTCCTGTTGTTGCTTAAGCAGGTCTTTCATTTTTTCAGCCGCCTGTTTATAAGCCTTGTATTCTCCCAAATTGGTGCTTTTGATAGTATTTCCGTAACCGAGCTTGTCTCTGGCATCTTCCAGGTTGTACCCGCCGATGGATTCACGGGCGATGCCGGCGGCCAGATCTTTATCGTCGGCGACCACAAGATCGTGCAGCGCCAGCATATAGCCGGTTTCAGCTTCACGGGGCGGCAGGCCGGTCAGGTCGGCATTGACCCCGTCTTTTTGCAGCAGGCTGATGCCGGGCTCGGTGTGGGATGTCCACGCAGCATCGCCCGTTTCGAAGCGGGTATCAGCAAAAATGTTGCCCATTGGCTTGCGCCAGATCAGGTTTTGGATAAAACGGGCAGTGGACGACTTCCCGGAACCGTTCGGACCGGTTATTATATTGATATGGGGTGCCAGCCCATCCAGCAGCCTGATTCCTTTCGGCAGGCCAGGCAGTCGTTGCAGCGATATTTTCTTGAATGTGAGCGGGGTCATAAATGGGCTCTATGGATTCTGGTTATTAACATAAGCATTTAAAGTTTCATACAAGCTGTATTCTGTTCCCGGTGACTAAGTGGACCGGCATTGAGCAGGGCGACACTTACCGGGCCTGTTGGCTGAGCAGCTCGGTAAGCAAGCGGTTGCACTCCTGCAGGATAGAGGATCTTGCAAAGGTATCCATATCCACCTGCCCTGCCTCTTCAGCCGTGAGCTCCTGTAGTGGCATATATACCGGGGAACTTTTCATGTCGTTGTAACGTTTCTGCCATTGCCGGATCAGCTTGTCTAGGAGGGGAGTCGATCGATCCTCCCGGATGGCCAGGATGGTGTCGGCCAGGACACCGACCGGTGTGTCGGGGTTTACATACGCTTCCAGGTTCGTGATCAGCGGTCTGACTTCGCTGTATATTTTCCGGATGCCATACTGCAGGCTGCCGGCCAGTTCCTGCAAAGGTAGTCCGCTGAACTTCATCATCCATTTATCCACCTCGAGGATACGCTCATGTTGACCGATGAGGGTTACATCGTAGAGGATATACTGCAACTGTGCGGACTCTTCCTTCCTTTTGGCAGCATCTTCCTTCATGGTATTGATAAGCAAGGAGCGTAAGTCCCCTTCATCCATCTCCCCGTTCACGCTGACCTGAATCGGTTCGTACCGGATTGGCGACAGGGGTATATGGTGGGCAGTGATGTGTTGGTTGTCATCCACGGTAACAAGCAGGGGTCCATGGGTGCCCGGCTCTTTGGCGCTGAAGGCCTGGGGGGAGCCCGTGTACCAAATCAGCGGGTCGTCGTGGTGGATTTCTTCCGGTTTATGGATATGGCCTAGCAGCCAGGCGTTTACGGACGTGTTCATCAGATCGGCCTTGGTTACGGGTGCATAGACGCTGTCACGGACATCCACATCACAATGCAGCACGCCAATGGCTGGCCATGCCGGGTCGATGGCGGCCCGGTCGAAGTCTTCGAGCGGGTTCTTTTTCACCTGCTCTTCAGGGAAGGACCAGCCGGCAAACTGCACGGTCAGGCCTTCTTTGACAAGCTTTCTGACCTCCCAGTGGCCATGTTGTCCGAGCAGGGCGACATGATCCATGCCCGCGGTATCGGCCACCTGCCGGGGCACGTCGTAGTCGTGGTTCCCGGAAGTCATCAGCACCTGCACACCATGTTCTTTCAGGCGGGTGAAGCCGTTGAGCAGCGGCCCGATGGCTTCGAAAAAGCGGTTATCCTTATCAATGATGTCGCCCGGCAGCACAAGCACATCCACCTGCTTGTCGATACACATGTTGATCATCAGGTCCCAGGTATATTTGGAAGAGCTTGTCCGGGGATCGTCCGGCACCCCGGAAGAGCGTTTTCCGAGGTGAAGGTCGCCGGCAGCTAATATTTTGATTGGCATAGTGTTATGGATTTGGGTTTGGATTGGGGCTCAGGTTTGTTTATTGATTATGGATGGATGTTTATCCTTTCTCCGGTATGTGTTGGGTGCATTTATTGGGTTTTGATAGCGTTTTGACATAGTTGACTGCGCCTGTTTGGACTTGACTACAATCAATCAGTTATTAAATCATTTT
>CAYMDX010000108.1:0-8647 GCA_964389125.1 uncultured Bacteroidales bacterium | reverse complement strand
TTCACTGTTCACTGTTCACCGTACTAAAGCTGACAGCCGCACCGCCACCGGGCGCCAGGTCCAGATGGATCTCTGAAGCATGATCTACAGTCAAACTGTCAATCTGATAACGCTCCGGGTTCTTGTCCCAATGCGCATCCAAACCGTCGGAATAGATTATGGCCTGGTATGTTTGGTCTGGATCCAGAAAATCTGTTCCGATGGTAAGTTCGCGGGCTTCTTCATTGGTAATGCTTCCCAAAAACCAGTTGCCGGTATTCCTTTCCTCCCGGGCGATGGTCACATATTCGCCGATCTCGCCATTGAGTACCTTCGATTGCTCCCAGTCAACGCCAACGTCTTTAATAAACTGAAATGCCGGATGGCCTTCATAGTGTTGAGGAAGATCTGCCACCATTTGCATGGGGCTATAGATAACCACGTAAAGAGCCAGCTGTTGGGCCAATGTGGTGTTTACCTGGTTGTCCGGACTATAGGGTTCAAGTTTGATGTTGAATATGCCCGGCGTGTAATCGATCGGTCCTGCCAGCATGCGGGTGAAAGCTACTATGGGGAGATGTTCAGGCGGGTTGCCGCCATCCACAGCCCATGCATTAAACTCCTGCCCCCTGAGACCTTCCCTGGTGGCGTCATTGGGGTACGTGCGACGCAATCCCGTAGCCATGATCGGCTCATGGGCATTGACCATCACCTGATGTTCAGCGGCTTTCTCCAGCACACGCATGTAGTGGTTTACCATCCACTGACCGTGGTGGTACTCCCCGCGCGGAATGATGGTCCCGACATAACCGGTTTTGACCATGTCGTAACTGTAATGTTCCATGAGGGCATAAGCTGTATCCAGCTGCTCTTCGTAAGTGGTCACCGCAGCAGAGGTTTCGTGGTGCATCACCAGGCGCACGCCTTTCTCCCTGGCGTATGCTGTTACTTCTTCCAGATCGAAATCCGGATACGTGGTTACGAAGTCGAAGATGCCTTCACGGTCTTCATGACCAATCCAGTTCTCCCAACCGGTATACCATCCCTCAATGAGCAAGGCACCTATGCCATGTTCGGCGGCAAAATCGATATAGTATTTGGCATTTTCCGTGGTGGCCCCATGTCTGCCATGTGGTTCAGCCTCCTCCCAATTATCAATATCCTGTTCGTCGGTATAATCCCA
Organism: uncultured Bacteroidales bacterium; assembly: GCA_964389125.1. GTDB lineage: Bacteria > Bacteroidota > Bacteroidia > Bacteroidales > UBA7960 > PUPG01. The sequence goes on along the minus strand of CAYMDX010000108.1, from coordinate 7,485 downwards.
GCTGGATTTGCCGATATGCATTTCCCACCAGATACCCATGTATTTGCAGGGTTCCAGCCAGGAAACATCACCGAGTTTATTGGGTTCGTTCAGATTTACCATGAGTCTTGATTCAATGAGATCACCGGCTTTATCGGCGATCTGGATGGTGCGCCATGGGGTCTTGAAAGGGGTTTCCCGGATTACTTTGTAATCTTCCCTTTCCGTGCCTACCAGGTTGCTGCGCATCTGCAGGTTATCGGCATCCACCTCCAGGGTAATGCCCGCATAATCAATCAGGGCTGCCTCATGAAAGCTGAGATGGAGCCCCTCTGCCGTCCTCATGGTAACCGGCGTATTTACCGCATTGACCGGTATATAGGTTTGCGCGAGGTTTGGGTGATCCCGCTTTGTCAGGGCATCGATTTCCGAAAACAGAGTTGTGCTGTAGAGGTGCTCATAAATATCCCAGTCGCCCGGGGTCCACCAAACCTTATGATCACCGGTGAGGTTGAAGTTGGTGTTTTCTTCGGTGATCAGGACCTCCTGCATGCTTTCCTGTGCAGGAAAATCGAAACGGAATCCAAGGCCGTCATCATATACCCTGAATATGATGTCAAAGGCACGTTGCTGATCTTCCGTTTCCTCAAGGGAGACCCTTAACTCGTTATACTGGTTTTCCACCGACCGCTGTTCACCCCAGGGCATTTCCCAGTTTTCAGTGAAAGATCTCTGTTCGGTCTCTGTGATTTCCAACCCGGTAGCCAGGGTAGGGGCATCCAGGTATTCGAATCCCAGGGCAGATGTATCAATGATCAGCTCTCCTTTGTGATGGACGGTATAAGCTGCCTGGCCGTTATCCATGAGGAAAACAGTAGCATTGATATGGCCATCAGGCGAATACACCTCATTGGATGTATTGATCTGACAACTATTGATGAATAAAACAGTAATCAGAAGTGCAGGTAAGGTCAGAATTCGATGCATGTGTTGTGATTTTATGTTCTTGTATGGGTTAAGGTGTCAAAAAAAACCTGCCATTATAGTGGCAGGTTTTTAGGTAATGAAAATAAGTCTACTATTGTTCTTCTTCTTCTTCTTCAATTTTTGTCCTGACTTCCTCAGAAATCTCATTGATTGTTGTGCGTGCATCCTGGTAAGAACCTGTTACATCAGAGATTACGGCATCCCAGGCATCCAGGGTGGCTTCATCGATCTTATCCATTTCTTCATCTAACTGTTCTTTTTGTTCTTCCAGTTCAGCCCTGGCCTCTTTCAATTCTTCCGCCAATTCATCTGAGCTTTCTTCTATCTGTTCATCCAGATAGCTGATGCGTTCGTCAATATCATTCTTTAACATTTGGAGCTGAAGCTCGGTATCTTCCTTAACTTCTTCCAGTCTGTCTTCTGCCTGTTGCTGGCCGCCACCACATGAAGAAACGAAAAAAAGCATTACAAGCATAATTGCTCCCAGCGGCAATCTTTTGCGTGAGATCATTGTTGTTACTTTCATAATAGATAAAATTTTAGGTTTGAAAAGGTAATAGGTGCCAAGCCTTTCATGAATGAAATCAAAGAGTCAGATCAGACAGGCAGCCATATTGTATGTTTGTTACTATAATATTTCATTACGCAAAATAAATAAAAATTATGATATGGAAAACGTAAATGAGATCATTTTTGCTGTGTGTGTTTTTCCATGTATTGTTCAAAGAGACGTTTGTGTTTATCTGTCATGTCGATCTGTCTACCACGGATGTATACCTGTTCTATCGTTGTCCAAAGTTCAAGTGGTGTATCATTGGTAATGATAAGCGTGGCATCTTTCCCTTTTTCGATACTGCCGACCATGTCATCGATGCCCAGAATGTTGGCTGCATTTATGGTGATGGCTTTCATGGCTTCTTCTTCGGGCAGACCAAAGGCTGCTGCGGAAGCTGCATGGTGCGGCAGGCGGTAAGCTCCTGCTGCTGAAGCCCCGCCGGCAATACAAAAGTCTACCCCTGCTTCATATAAAGTAAGCGGAACTTTGTAGGCTTCGTCATAGCCTGACCACTGTTGGTCCGGACCTGATATTACCCCTGAAAGCATTACCGGAATATTTTTATCGGCCAGTTGCGCTGCTAAAAGGTCAAAGCCCCGGTTTCCAACAAGAACAGTCTCAACCTGTTGTTTTTCGATCCAGGCAATGGCCGCCTGGATCTGTTCGGCCCCGCTTACAGAGATAAAGACCGGCATATCGCCATTTAATACGGGCAGCATGGCATCCCACCTTATGTCAAACGGGTGGTGTATCTCCCCGGAATGCGCCATGGCACTTCTGGCTTTTTCGTATCGACGGGCTTTCTCCATGGCTTCGTTAAGCTTGTCCATCTTGTTTGCATATTCATCAGGTTCTTCCATGGACGGCCAATCTATGATCATGCCCAGCCCTTCCTTCAGTGTCATTTTTTCCCATGTCCATCCGTCGGTCATCATAGCGGCGGTCATACCTGCAATGAGGCTGCCACGGATTGTAGGTACGGCTGTTGTGACGCCGTTAACGGCAGCCACCGGCAGGTGCTCACTTACCGGATGGAATGCTGCCTGTGCCCTTATGTTTGGATTGATATCGCCAATTTCGCTCAGGTCGGTGCTTTCCTGGACACGGCTGATCTCTGTCAATCCCAGGGTGGTGCGACTGTGTATTAGTCCGGGGTAAACATGCCGCCCGGAGGCATCCACTATTTCTGCATCCTCCGGAATCGCTATCTCATTGCCAACCGCAGTGATCTTACCGTCTTCAAACAATACGGTCCCCTCATCAATAATACCATCCGTCATGGTATGAATTGTTCCGCCGGTAATGGCTACCGGTTGCTGCTGCGGTGGCGCCGGCGTTTGTGCAATGACACCAAAGGCGCCGAAAGCAAGAAAAAATATCGTACTAATGATTGTCCTATACATTGTTATAAATTGTCTTTATGAATTAGGTTTATGATCAAGGTTCTTTCTTTCATGACTTCCTCGCGCATTTGTTTGTCATCCTCCCGGTCGAAATATTTTTTACCGTCCACCCAGGTTTGATCGGGCGTTGAGCGCGTAGACATCGGATGTCCGTTCCAAATCACAAAATCTGCATCTTTTCCCTCTTCCAGGGATCCGGTTCGATGGTCAATACCCATGATTTTAGCGGGATGTAACGTAATGAAGTTCAGGGCATCCACTTCGTCGACACCTGTTTTCATGGTTTTTGCGGCTTCCCAGTTCATTCGGGTCGACAGTTGTGTGTTATCGGAATGCAGTGATGTCAATGCACCAGCTTCGTTAAGGAGGCGGGCATTGTACAGGATCCCATCGTAGGCTTCGACCTTGAATGATGACCAGTCGCTCCATATGACTGCGCCGGCGCCATGTTTCCGTAATTCATCTGCGATCTTATATCCTTCCAGAGTGTGCTCAAAAGAGCCTATGGTAAAACCGAAGTCTTCTGCCAGCCGCATCATCATGAGCATTTCATCCTGACGGTAGGCATGGACATGGGCTTTACGTTCTTCGTTGATCACTTCCAGAATGGCTTCCAGTTGGAGGTCTTTCCGTGGCGGCAATCCTTCGCCGTCTTCTTCCCATGTTTCCCATTTTCTTTCGTATTCTTTTGCCGCCTGAAACGCATCTTTGATGATTTGTTCAGTGCCTTGCCTGCTGGTTGGATACCTGGTGTCAAGACGCTTAACATTCTCGCCGAGTGCCATTTTCAGGCCCGGTGCAGCATCTTTGATCAGCAGGTCTTCTGCCATCTCTCCCCAGCGGGTTTTGATCGTGGCATCCTGCCCACCGATGGGGTTGGCTGAACCATGAAACAATTTGGCTGAGGTGATGCCACCGGCCAGCAGCCGGTAGAGCCACACGTTATTTCCCTGCATCACATCTTTAATACGGGTTTCTGCGGTAATGGCGTCACCTGTTTCGTTAACACCACCGGCAATGCTTGAATGGATGTGTGGGTCGATCAGTCCTGGCGTAACATGCCTTCCTGCGGCATCTGTTTCTTCCGTAAAGAAAGGGGTAGAGAGGTTCCGCCCGACTTCAACGATTTTACCTTCGCTGATCAAAATATCCGCATCTTCGAGGATACCCTCCGGGCCCTGTGTCCAGATGGTTGCATTTCGGATGATCAGGTTGTCCGGTGCCTCTGGCTTTTCTGTATAACCATAATCCATAGAGGGATACCTCACCGGAATGTCCGGAAGGTCATCATGAGCCTTGCTTTGCGTATTTTCATCATTATTTTCTTCTGAAAAAGGCCTGGTACGTGTTGCTGACCAGTTAAATGTCTGTCCGTCAGATGTTTCACCCAGCCCGAGTAACTCCTCCACGCCTGGTTGGGCAGATAGCCGGTAGTGATTGGCAAGTGCTTGTTTGTCTGCCTGGAAACGCATTGTAAGTCGCATCCGGTCATCTTTGACTTCCTGCAGGCGCATAGAGTCCGTTTCATGAATGATGTATCCCTGAAGGGCCTGTTCACTGCCTTCTATAATAAGGGTAGCGCCGTCCAGCGTATTGCCGGCTGATATTGTATAGGTACCCCGCAACTCTTTCTCTTCCGGCTGGTTTCGGAACCGTGTACCGTCTATCCAGGTTTCCATGACAACCGAGCCTTCTGAAAAAATATCATCATCGGTAATGATAAAACTGGCCGCTTTGCCTTCCTCTAAACGGCCATAACGTTCGCTGATGCCAAGCAGGCCGGCCGGGGTGGTAGTCAGGGCTGCCATAGCATCTTCCCGGTCGAGGCCACGTGCGACAGCGGTACGCAGATTGTTAAGAAATGAGTCATCACTGCCGTGTGAGGTAAAGGCCATGGGTATACCTGCTTCGGCCAGTTTTGCCGGATTTTCCGGGGCCAGCAGCCAGTGCCTTAGCGTTTCAAGTGATGCCTCGCGTGCTTTTTCCGGGGCGCTTACATCCGGGGCGTCAGGAAAATCTAATGGCAGTATGACCGGCAATCCGGTTTCACGGATGTGGCTTATTCGGCGATATTCATATCCACTCCCGCGAACCCACATATCCAGATTGAACTCATCAGCCATGGCGGCTACCTGTAGAAAGCGGGTTTCATTATCTGCGTCTGCTAAAAATGGCGTGTGCTGAAACCGTGCTTTTGTAAGTGCATGCAAGGCCTGGTTTGATTCCGGACGCTCCAGCCCCGGATTTTTCTGGAAGGCTTTGTGGGCTTCATCAAACCATTCTGCATCCAAAAAGGTTTGACGTATCAATGCGATGGCACCCATGGTTGAGGTGGGATAACGTTCGTCAAACTTGTCCGATGGTTGGAATGTCATGCCTTGAACCACGTCCGGCTGTATAATAAGCTGTTTGGCACTTCCCTCGCCCAGGCTGACAATGCTTCCCTGTCCGGTAAGCAGTCCGTGTTTGGGAGTAGTCAGTGCGGCAACAAACCCTTGTTTACGAAATGAAGAGGCTTCTTCGTCGTCGGGCCGGAAAGCGGTTCCGCTACTGTAATGGCTTCTGATTTGCGGATTCCAGTGTATCGATTCAGCACTGTTTTCTTCGGGGGCAGGCAGCCCCTGATGTGTGTACATGTCAATAAAGCCAGGATAGATGGTTCCACCCGACATATTCAGAATGGTAGCATCGGCCGGAATTTGAACATCCCGCCCTACAGATTCTATAATACCATTGCGTACAACCATTACCGCATCTTCGAGCCTGTTACCCGGCTCTGTGACAATATCGGCATTGGTAATGGCAAATACCGCCGGGGTGTTTTCCCGCAAACCGCTTACGCGATTTGTTTGCCCTGATATTTTCAGTGACAGAAAAAGAATAATACTTAGAAGTAATAAAACCCTGATATTCATTTGATATGTAATGTTAATATGGTTTTTATAATACGGGGCCTAAAATAATGATAATTACTTTAATAGATTGAAGAAATTAAATAAACCTTTTTGATTGCGGCTGAAAATATGATTCATTCTATGAAGCATTAAAAATACTATACCTATATATTTGATATGTATTTCTTTCCAATGCAGCTTTCTTGTCGGCCATATATTTCTTATTGTACGTTGTAATTATTCTCTTATTTTTGAAAAAAATCCGATTTTTCTGGTAAAAGCGTTATTCTTATGGAGATCAGTGGCAAAGTTATATCCATCCTTCCTGAACAAAGTGGTGAAGGCCGCAAAGGTCCTTGGCGGAAACAGGATTTTATTATAGAAACGGAAGGGTCTTATCCACGAAAAGTGTGTATTACCCTTTGGGGCGATAAAATTGACCGTTTCGACATCAAAGAGGGAGAAAATTTAACGGCTTCGGTGAATATCGAAAGCCGGGAGTTTAAAGGTCGTTGGTACACTGACGTCAAAGCCTGGAAGGTTGAAAAAGACACTTCGCAACAGTCAGGCAGTATAGAGAATCCTTCCCCCTTTGATGGTCCGATGCCACCGGAAGAACCATTACCGCCGGAAGATCCGGATGACGACCTGCCTTTCTGATTATATGAGTAACCTTCCTGCATGTTGCGTCATGGCAATGGCTTCCGGTATGTCTTCGTAATTGATCAATTCAAGAAAGAGGTTAAAAAAGTTGGCCAGATGGCCATAGAGCATACTTCCCTCTATGACCTTTTCGGACAGCAAACGATTATGCGGGTCCAGGAAAGCAATGATGTTAAAGACAATGGCCAGTAAAAGCGCCCATTTTAACAGGCCAATAGCCACCCCCGCAAGGCGGTTGATAAACCCGAGCATCAGGGCATCAAACAGGGTTGTCAGCGCTTTGCCCAAAAGCCTGATCAGCATAACAACAATGATGAAGATCAGGATAAAGGCCACGATTTTTACCACCTGAAGGTTCCAGCCGAAAAGTTCTTCAGCGATCAATGCTGCTTTGTCAGATACCATGATGGCTATAAAAACCCCTGCAATAAGGCCGACCAGCATGGCAATCTCATGGAAAAAGCCTTTTTGAAAGCCTCTGATAGCACCCAGGACCAGAATGACGGTTATAATAAGATCCAGGACATTCACTTGAACGGTATTTTAGTTAGTTGATCATGTGTTACCCAGTTCGACAATCGTGTCAAACGCTTCCTGCTTCAACGGCATTACGGAGAGTCGTCCCTGCCGCACCAGCGGAATTTGTTCCAGCCTGGGGTCAGCCTTTATCTCTTTTAAACTGACCGGACGCTCAAATGACTGTTCAGGCACAAGGTCTACGACCACCCAGCGTTTATCGTCTGTGGTCGGGTCCGGATAATGTTCCCTGACAACCCGCGCAATGCCCATCACCCTTTTTTCCGTTACACTGTGATAAAACAACACCAGGTCACCTTCATTCATGGCTTGCAGGTTATTTCTCGCCTGGTAGTTGCGTACCCCATCCCATAAAGTACGTCCATCCTTCAACAATTGTTGCCAGGAATATTCACCTGGTTCACTTTTTACCAGCCAATAGTTCATATCATCTTATTTTTTAATATTATATAAGTTCACTTTTCAC
>CAYMDX010000107.1:0-8706 GCA_964389125.1 uncultured Bacteroidales bacterium | reverse complement strand
GTTTCATGTGTTTATTCCCTGTCGGAAGGCGTTGTTACAGGCTCCTGCCAATCTGCAGCATTGTTAAAGTCCTGCTTCAGCACGGTATTTCCCGCGGAAGATTTCACCACGATGTCGTCAACAAACATCGCCACGGCGTCATCAGACACGCATCCGATCTGTATCTGCACGTCCTCTCCGGCAAAGTCTGACAAATCGTAACTGTACTCCGCCCAGCTGGTCGGGGGCGCTACCGGGTCATTCTCCGGGCTGAGCCAGTGTGTTTCATCCCCTACGAGGAGCTGTATGACAAAATAGTCGGTGCCATAAGCATCCGAATAGGATTTAATGGCCAGTGAGAGCTCATAACCGGTATCATCGATCAGGAATTCCGGACTGATCAGCCAGTCATCATTGGGTGGGTCCTGCGCCGCAAAGGCCGCTGCGTATTTTTCACCACTGTAAGGCTCAAAACGTTCATCATCATCGACAGGCGGATCGGTTTCCGAAGGGTTAAAGATGATGAAGGAGCCCACATAACCAGAATTAGGGAAGTCGGTGGCAGCGAGACCCCACGTTGTTGAGCCGTCGTTGTCGATCTGCGTCCAGTCGCCAAAGGAGAGGGCAAAGTCTTCATACTCATCAAAGTTGTCCTGAAACGCAACATCATCACCAATAACCGTCAGCGTCATGGACATGCTGTCTTCGCCATGGTCATTTTCAACCGTAAGAACAACCTCCACCTCACCCGGATCTGTGTATACATGCACCGGGTCCGTGTCCGTACTGGTATTGCCATCCCCAAAGTCCCATAAGTACGTGTCTGCCTTTTCAGAGCAATCCGTAAACGCAACCTCTTCATTTACGGGAACATTGGTTGTTTCAACCGTGAAACAGGCCACCGGGGTGGGGTCTTCTTCCACGGTAATGGTCATCTGGTGCTGATCGCTTTCTTCTTCATGAAATACCGTCAGTGTCACGTCATAAGTGCCGGGCGTCTGGTATGCATGTTCGGCATCAAACTCAATGGATGTCTCACCATCACCAAACTCCCAGTAATAGGCGGTAGCATCTTCAGAACAGTTGGTAAATGCCACTGTCTGATTTTCGAGCACCTCTGATGAATCAACATCGAAGCAGGCCACAGGCTGCACGGTATCATCCTTCTCACAGCCCCCAGCTACAATGGCTATCAGAAAAAATAGCAGGATATGATTTATCTTTTTCATATTGTTATCGCTTTTGAATTCATAATTCTAAGGAATGTCAAACAGTTCCTGATATGTGTTTGTAATATAACGGTCTATCCAGTCGTAATGCGCATTCACCGCTTCCTGGGGCGGCTGCTGCCAGTCCTCCATCAGTTCGCGGGTTTCCCGGATCACTTCCCGGCTTACCGGGATGAGCCGTTGTGTGATCCCCGTATGGTCGGCATTAAACACTTTTACCGCATCAATGTAATATTGCGTTGAGCCGCGTCTGGAAGGTATCATCTCTTCTTTGAGTGTCAGCGACCAGTCGCAAAGGGGTGCATTTTCCTTATCAGGTGCTGTCATGATTGATGGCAGGGTCTGCTCCGGGGTTATCCAGACAGGCAGGGCAACGCTTCCCAGCGGAAAACCCAGTAGCGACCACATCGTGGTAAGATCGGGGCTCTCTCCCTCTTTCACACCCTGGATAGCCACCGATGAGCTGGAAGAATACCTGTTGATGCAATCATGGAAATACATGTACTTGCTTTCTGTCTCGCTCATGTGAATCGCATTTCGTGCGTCCTGTTCACTGTAAGAATTCCAGACGGACGTGGCGATATTCTCCATCAGGTGGGGAATGCTGAGCTCATCGGCGGCAGAAGCGCGATAGAACAGCCGCTCAGCGGTTTCAAAGCGTATATAACCGGCACCTTCCCCGGCCTGCCCGGTAAAAGAATAGTTGGACCGGACAATATAACCATGGGGTGCGACAGACTTGTCGTCCACATCAATCCTGGTATGGGAGAAGTGATCTGTTTCGAAAAAGGCGGCGTTACCTTCGGCATCGATAACACCGAAGTTTGTTTCGAGCCCCATCGGCTTGGGCAGGTCTTTCAGGTACTGTTCAAACTCATCAACAGTAGCGCAGTTAGCAAGGGCATCACGCATTACGGCGCCTTCCAGGTGGGGCATCTGAACGGTGTCTTCTTCAATAAGATTATAGGAGGCCGAGTTCATGATGGCAAAGCCTTCCTCGTTGAAGCCGATCCAGGCTTTCTCCGGGTCTCCGTCTTCCAGGCCTTCCTCGGCCGAGTTAACCAGACCGACAGCCTGGTAGGGACCTCCGTTAAAAAAGACCACCTTGTTGTCCAGGGTGCCGGTGTCACGGTGCTTCCATAGTATCGGGCGGCCATCCGGGGTATGCTTGCCGCTGATGATCGCCACGGTACACGTCGATGCCGGCACATGCAAAATCATCAAAAACAATAGTAGGATCAGATATTTCTTCATCGTATAGGTCAAATTTGGATTATAAATAATATGGGTTCTGTTCAAGCAGCGGGTTTGTTTCCAGCTCGCGGAACGGGATCGGGAGGATCAGGGTTCCGGCATCATAGGGATGATCTCCGACCGGTTCCTGCCACCGCTTGAGGTCATGCAGACGATGTCCTTCCCAGCAGAGCTCGAGGTAACGCTCCAGGCGGATCTCTTCGCGGCCGGGCTCTGAGTCAAACAGGGGCGCCGATGCCCGTTCGCGGAGCATGTTAAGGTCATCGGCAGGCGTTGCCGCTCCCACAGAAGCTTGTCCCTGCTCCTGCAGCTCAAAGTTGGCTTCCGCACGTATCAGATACATCTCGGCCAGCCGGATCAAAGGGATGGTGGTATAGTAGTTGGCCCATTTTGCCGTATTGATACCGCCGCTGCGGATGTTACCCACACCGATATAGTACATGTCCTGGATATTTTCTTCCGTGTAGCTCGGGTAGGTGTCCTCCTGCAGCTGCCCCCGCAGGTCATCTTCGTCAAACTTTGCCAGGAAATTCTCTGAAAACTCATAATCCCCCCTGCCCATGCCATTCAGACTGCCATAACGGTGCGACAGCCACATGGTATTGCTTGTGAGGCTGTTCTGCAAGGTAAAAATGTCTTCGGCCGTTGGCTCAGGATTGTTATAAGCACTCATCGGCGTGGTGTTCAGCTGATAGCGGCCGGAGGTGATCACCCGGTCGGCCTCCTCAGCAGCGGCCTCAAAGTCAGACTTTTGCAGGTGCACCCTGGCGAGCATGGCACTGGCGGCATATGTGTCGGCAAAGTTGCCATTCTCCTCAGGCAGCAGGTCGCGGGCATGCTCAAGGTCCTCCACAACCTGTGCATAGCATTGTTCGACGCTGTTCCGGGCAACATGCACGGCATCCTCAGCACCTAAGGTAGGCTCCAGCACCAGGGGCACACCCGGCTGGTCGTTTTGCTGACCGGCCTCATAAGGTAAACCCCAGAGGCGTGTCAGCTCAAAATAGATCTTGCCCCTCAAAAACAACGCTTCACCGCGAATGCGCTGACGCTCTGCTTCTTGTTCAACAATCTCTGCCGCCGCGTACACATTGTTCAGGGTGTTGATCAGGCTGTAAGAAACAACCCAGCTTGACTCCACATAGGAGTTGTTGACGGCAATATCTTTTTCGATAATGGACTGGGGCTCCCGGTGTGAACCCACATGCTGCATGTGGTCGGTGGCGGCCAGCAGCTCTGCATACTCATTAAACTGACTGCCAAAAACCCACCTTGACCGGGCTTCCAGGTATGCCCCGATCAGGGTTGCTTTTATGTTTTCCGGGGTAGACAAAGCCTCTTCGGCATCCATTGACTGCTGGGTTTCAATCTCCAGATAGTCTTCACAAGACTGCCACATCAATGCGGAAAACAGGATGAATGTAAAGATGATATGTTTTATTTTCATAGTGATTGCTTTTTGGGTTTGCTATCGGGCAGCAGCCTTTTTCAGCAGGGTTGCCGCCCATGTATATATTTATCAGAATGAAAGGTCAATGCCAAACATAACCGTACGAATCTGTGGTGTTGTATAAAAGTCAATACCCCGTACCACGTTGCTGGCCTGTGCGGATGTACCTGTACCCAGGCTGTTCACGTCCGGATCATAACCGGGATAATCTGTGAGGGTAAACAGGTTATAGGCTGTGGCATACACCCTTACCTGGGTAAAGCCGACGGAGGATACCGTTTCGGCGGGCAGGGAGTAGCCAATGGTCAGGCTTCGCAGACGAAGGTAAGAGCCATCATACAGATAGCGCGAGGAGTGCTGTGAACCATTTCGCTGATCAAAGCGTGCCTGGGGAACGTCGGTAATGTCACCGGGTTCCTGCCAGCGGTCCATCTGATCGGCTGACTGGTTATCCCACCACTCGCCGTTGGCACTCTGATAGCGACCGGCGGAGAGATACACGTCATTTCCATACACAAAATTGAAAAGGATGCGCATATCAAAAGGCCCATATTCAATGCTGTTTGTCATCCCCCCTACCAGGTCAGGGTTCGGGCTGCCGACGATAACGGGTCTGGCCTGGTTATAGTTGGTGGTAGTCTGGCCGGAGCCATCGTTTTTATAAAACAGGGCATCACCGGTCATGGGGTGCACACCGGCATACTCGGGCATTTTAAACACCCCGATATCCTCTCCTTCAATCACATAGTTCACCCCGTAAGCAATCTCGGGGCCGTCGATATTGATCACTTCATTATGGTTAAAGCTGATATTGAAGTCGGTGATCCAGCTGAATGTGCCTCTGAGGTTATGGCTTCTGATAGAGAACTCCCACCCGTAATTTTCCATGGAACCGACGTTCCTGGTCACAGAGGTATAGCCGGATGTAGCCGGCAGTGATCTTCTCAGGAGCAGGTCCTCCGTGTCTTTCCGGTAGTAATCGATCTGACCGGAAATCCTGTCATCAAAAAAGCCATAATCCAAACCGATGTCCAGCTGGGAGGTTGTTTCCCATTTCAGGCCGGGGCTGGCCAGCTGTGCCGGAAGAAGGCCTGAGTGACCGGGGTAGTTGACTCCCTGATACAGGCCGAGGGCTTCATAGTTGCCGATATCTGAGTTCCCTGTCAGGCCGTAGCTGACACGCAGCTTCAGGAAGCTCAGGGGTGCGGCCTGGTCGAGGAACGACTCATCTGTCATGATCCATCCGAACGAAGCGGAAGGAAAGAATCCGTAGCGGTTGTCTGCGCCGAACCGGGAAGAGCCGTCGGTGCGGGCACTGAGTCCGACCAGGTACTTGTTCATGAATTGGTAATTGGCCCTGGAAAAGAAGGACATATAGCTGTGGCCGACGCCCCAGCCGTTATATCCGGTGATCTCGGCAGCGCTGCTCATGTTCTGAAAGTCATCCGTGGGGAACCCGCGTCCTTCCAGAAAGCTGCCTTCAGAGGTGCTTTTTTGGGCGGCCATCCCAAGTACGGCTGACAGGGAGTGGTCGTCACCAAAAGTCGTATCATAGGAAAAATAATTGTTGATATTGTAATTATAGACCTGCACGTTTCTCTCTTCGCCCAGGCCATTGGGGCTGCCCCAGTTGGTTTCGCGCCCATAAAAAGATTTTTCTTTCTGATGCATGATGTCGGTGCCAAATTCTGACCGGAATGACAGGTTGTCCAGAATGTCATATTCGGCATAGGCATTCAGCAATGTACGATACACCGTTGACATATTGGAGGCATCCCGGTAGTCGATCAGGGAATTATAATACACGGTGTTGGTGTTATATTCATCTGTTTCGGGATCAATGACCGGCTGTACGGGGGGTTGTGCCATCAGTTGCATGGGGTTGGCCCAGGCGTTGTCGTGCGCGATCCTGTTGGTTACGGTACGCACAAAATTTGTGTTGGCGCCAAACATAAAGCGTTCCCCTACAGACTGATCGAGATTCAGGCGTCCGCTGATACGCTCCTGCGTGTTCCCAATGATGTTTCCTTCTTCGTCATCGTAGGTAAGCCCTGCGTAGAACTGGGTTGTTTCGGTTCCGCCGTTGGCAGAGAAGTTGATCTTGTTTTGCACGCCGCTCCGGAGCGCCTGGTCCTGCCAGTCAACATCATGGCCTTCGCGCCAACCAGGGATGTATTGATCCTTCAGCTCATCTGTTGTCATGCCACCCCACAGCAAGCCATCTTCATCGGCGGCATACACCAGGGCTTCATCCATCAGCTCGAGGTATTGATCAGCGTCAAGCCATTCACGCAGATTAGCTGCCTGGTTTACACCGGTAGACATGTTGACATTAAACTGTGTGTCGCCGGTAGAGCCACGCTTGGTGGTGATCAGCACCACCCCGTTGGACGCCCTGGAACCATAGATGGCTGCGGCAGAAGCATCTTTCAGCACCTGAACAGACTCGATGTCATTGGGGTTGATGTCGGACAGCGGGTTTGTCGGGTGGTTGCCCGGGCTTCCCTGTGTGTCTGAAGTGACCGGCATGCCGTCGACCACATACAGCGGCTGGTTGCTGGCCGACACCGAGGAAGCACCACGGATGCGTATGGTGATGGCCTCTCCCAGCCGGCCGCTGTTCTGACCGACAAACACACCGGCAGCCTGACCGGCAAGCGCCGACTCAAAGCTGTGTGAAGGGATGCCCGACAGGCCTTCTGAGTCAAGCGATTCGATAGAACCGGTATGTTCCCGCCTGATCTGGGTACCGTAGCCAACCACCAGCACTTCATCCAGGCCGATCTGCGCCGTCCGCATGGTCACATCAATCTGCGTACGATCACCAATCCGCCTTTCGACCGCCTCCATGCCCATCAGCGAGAACACCATCGTGTTGGCATCAACCGGAACCTCCAGGCTGTAACTCCCCTCCGCATCGGTAGCCGTGCCAATGGTGGTGTCTTTCACATAAACACTCACTCCGGGAAGCGGCATATTCTCTTCCTCGTCCACCACCTGCCCGGTGACCACCCTTGTTTCGGGCTGCTCCGGCTGCGGAGCAGGGTCGGGCTGTATCAACCCGGTGTCTGCTTCGCCGGCAGACAGGACCACATAATTATCCTGAAAGGAATAATCAATATTCTTCCCTTCGAACAACAAATCGAGCGTCTGCTCCAGCTCGACATTGTCAACCTGCAGCTCCACGTGTTGCTGGTCATCAACGATGTCGCTGCTGTAAAAGAAGATGTGCCCGGTTTGTTCGCTGATGTTGTCGAACGCCTCGCTGAGCGTGCCCTGCTCAATGTCGAGGCTCACCAGCGCAGTCTGGGAAAAGCTGCTTGCCGGGACCTTTAAGACCGCAACAAGCATAAGAAGGACAAATAGCTTCATTGTCAGCAATTGTTTCATGCACTCCCTGCCCGGGAATGCGGGTGGTAACTTTTTTTTCATACATTTGCTTTTAAGGGTTCATACTTGCGGTGCCAGACATCATTATCGACCTGCTGCCGGCATCCTTGTTGATTCCTGGCCGGGAAACACACCCATGTTTTCCGGCTTTTTTTCTTATTCAACCATCTATATCTGTTATATGATCATCATGAGTCCATGCTAACCACCATCTTTTGGGCTTTTACCGAAAAAGAGACATTGGCAGATTGTTCGATCAGCCTCACCAGGTAATCGACCGTCTTGTCCTTTTCCATGGCGCCGGTAAGACGAATATTGCCGGCTTCTTCGTCGGCGATCTCGATATCCACATCATACCATCGCTGCATCCGCACTGACAGGTCGGCAAGCGGCAGATCCCGGAAGCTGAACATCCCATGCACCCAGGACGTATACAGGTCCACATCCACCTCCTCCACGGTCATATCGCCGGTATCATGTGTTTTTCTGGCCTGCTCGCCCGGCTGCAGGGTTACCGCCTCAGCATCACCGGAAGCCACCGACAGGCGTCCGCTTACCAGGGTAGCCTCTGCCACATCGCCGGGATAGTTATGCATGTTAAAAGCGGTGCCCGTAACGGTGATCTGCATGTCCGGGGTGTTCACCACAAAGGGGCGATCCGTGTCGGAGGCCACCTCAAAGTAAGCCTCCCCGCTCAGTGTCACTTCCCGCTGATCCAGATCAAACATAGTGGGGTAATCGAGCCGGGAGTCGGAGTTGATCAGGGCGATGGTGCCATCCGGAAGCACAAGCTCATATTCGCCTCCACGGGGCACCTGCAGGCTGTGAATAATTGCCTGTGTAGCTTCGGTGTATCGTATCCGGTCTGTATCTTCCTGATGAATCGAAGCACCTTCCTTCTCAATGGTGGCACCCACGGCGCTTTCGTCCAACACATAGGATTCGCCCGAGCCCAACACCAGGGTTGCTTTCCGCTCCCTGGCAGATGCCATGACCTCAGTCCGGGCATCCTCAGGCTGTCGTCCGGTGTCCTGATAGAGGAACCAAAACCCCATAGCGGCCACCAGGGGAAGCAATATGGCCGCATATTTCAGGGTGCGCCGTGTCAGAGAGGCGTTTTGAGCAGGTTTTGTGCTTTGGCGGGAGATATGTACCCAGGCTTTCTCATGGTTTAACCCCTGGGAGGCATCCAAATGCCTTGCCTGATGAATAAGTTGCACATAGTCATCCGCAAGCGGTTTTAGTGCGGGGTTGGCGTCGAAAAAATCATCGAGTAACCGTCTGTCCTCCTGGCTCAGCCGGCCTGACTCCCTGGCAATAAGATGCTCCAGGATATGATCGGGTATATCGGTATAGTTTTCCATACCCTGAAGACAACGAGGAAGGGTGAATGGGTGACAAAGG
>CAYMDX010000106.1:4183-8712 GCA_964389125.1 uncultured Bacteroidales bacterium | reverse complement strand
TACGCTGCTTACATTTGTCATAGATGACCATAAGTTCGCGTTACCTTTGCAGCAAGTGCATAGGGTTATCAGGGCCGTGGCGGTTACTGATGTACCGGATTCCGGCGACATGC
This sequence comes from uncultured Bacteroidales bacterium, assembly GCA_964389125.1. Lineage (GTDB taxonomy): Bacteria > Bacteroidota > Bacteroidia > Bacteroidales > UBA7960 > PUPG01. The sequence continues at coordinate 8,599 of CAYMDX010000106.1, read as the reverse complement.
TTCATGGTGTCTTTGATTTTCACGGGGAAATTATTCCGGTTGTCAGCCTGAGAAAACGATTTTGTCTCCACCTGAAGCCAGTCACACCAGCCGACAGATTCCTGATCGTTAACACGCCAAAAAGAAAACTTGCCCTGGTGGTTGACGAAGTTTCCGACATTAAAGAAGTTTCTGAAAATGACTTGCGGGAGACAGATGTAACGGCGGCAGATTCGCATCAAACCAAGCCGGCAATGGCATATTTCCTGCGTGATGATGAGCAATTTTTCCTTATCTGTGATATGGAGGCGTTGATGAATCATGAAATGGAATTACAACTCGATCATGTGGAAAGGATGCAGGAAAAAGACAAACAGCAATGAAGACAGGCAACTATATTACAACCATTAACCGGCGCATTAACGAACTGCTGGGACTTCATTTCCGGGAGAGCCAGTACCGCGATCTGGAGCGTAATGTAATTCTTGCTGCGAATGCTTTGGGCTTGAATCCCAGCCTCGAAGTTATCGGACAATGGCTGTCAACCCAAAAGATTACCCATCATGAACTCGAGATACTGGCACACCACCTGACCGTGGGAGAGACTTATTTTTTCCGGGAAAAGTTTGCGCTAAAGCTGCTCACAGAGAAAATAGTACCCGACTTCCTTGAAAACAGAACGAATCCTGCTGACAAGAAACTCAGAATCTGGAGTGCCGGCTGTAGCTCAGGTGAAGAGCCCTACTCAATAGCCATGGCAATCAAAGAATCTGCACCGGATGTTGCTAAACGGGATTTGATGATTTTGGCCACTGATGTCAACACAAAAGCCCTGAATAAGGCACGGGAAGGGGTGTATACGCCATGGTCGTTCAGGGAAATCCCCGATCGTCTCAAAAAGAAATACTTTACACAGAAAGGCAAACACCTCCATGTAAACCCGGACATAAAACAAATGGTACAGTTCGAACAATTGAACCTGGCTACGGATGATTTCCCTTCGAAATCCGGTAGCAATTTTCCGATGGACGTGATTTTTTGCCGAAATGTGCTTATGTATTTCTCGCCTGAAGTCATCAGCCGCATTACCCAACAGCTCTTTCATACTTTGAAGGATGATGGGTGGTTAATAACCGGGCAGGTAGAACTCAACGATGATTATTTCAGTGCTTTTCAGCGGATTTTGTTTGAAAATGGAATTTTTTACAGGAAAGCACCCCCGGAACAAAAGCAAAAACAGCCGTTAAAGGTTATGAAACCTTTGCCTGCCGTATCAGAAAACAGGGATAGCCGGCAAAAACCGATTGTGTCTAAAAAAATTGCCGTACCCAGAGGGGCATCTAAAAAAGGGAGCCCGGTGACCCATAGAAACTCGTCTCCAAAAAGTCAACCCACAATTCAAGCTTCTGACAATGCGGCTTCTCTCTTTGAATCGGTAACCATGCTGGCCAATGCAGGTAATCTGGATGAAGCGGAGGCAAAAATGAAGCAGGTGCTGGAAACAGAAAATGCGGGTGCGGAGCATTTTTTCTTGTATGCCACCATTTTGATGGAGAAAAATCAACAGGAACAGGCCGATAAGAACCTGATAAAAGCGCTCTATCTAAATCCGGAACATCATGCTGCCCGATTTAGCCGCACCCGCCTGCTCAAGAGTATGGGCAGAAACAGGGAGGCTAAAAAAGAAATGCAAAACCTGATGCAGGATATTGAGATGTACGATGACAATGAGCCCCTGGCTGCGCTTGACGGCATGACAGCCGGCAGGCTGAGGCAGATGGCCGGTTTGTTAACCCCAAATGGAACACGATGAACCAGGAATGTGATATACCATGAACCAGGACATCCAAATACTGAAAGAGCGGGCCAGACTTACCGCTAAAGAAGCAGCAGCCGGCAACAAGGCTTCCGGGGGCAGTCTCATGCTTGTTGAATTTTCGCTTTTTCCGGAGACATATGCCATCGAAGCGGAATTTGTGAAAGAGGTGCTGACCCTCAAAGATATTACGCCCATTCCGGGAACACCCGATTTTGTAATGGGTGTTATAAACTTCAGGGGAGAAATTATCTCCGTGGTCAATCTGAAAAATCTTTTCGGACTCAAAGAAAAGGGCCTCACCGAAATGAACAAAGTGTTGCTGTTGCGTAATGAGCAAATGGCATTTGGCCTGGTGGCTGACGCCATTATGGGATCAAAGCAGACACAACGGGACGAGCTATCGGAACCACCGCTTACCCTGAGTAAAACCACTGCTGATTTTGTGAACGGCACGATGGGCAACGGCACCATTGTTTTGAGTGCCGAACGTTTATTGTCAAGCGAAAAATTAACCGTCAATCAATAGTATTATAGTGAGAAACCTTAAATAACCTTTATTATGAATTTTATCAAAAACCTGAGTTTAAAGGCGAAAATGCTTGCCGGCATTGCAATTATTACGCTGGCCATCATCATCGCCGTGGTGATTATAGTTAGAAACATTAACCACCTTATTGACATCAATGAGGAATTGGATGATTCATTCAGGGCTTCTAAGGCATTGACGGAGTTTCGCGCAGATAACACCAGGGTCAGAACGCTCCTGCTCGAAGTGGTTGATCACGAGCTGCGGATAGGGCATGATATAGGTTTACAACTTCGGGAGGAGATGCAACACGTTGAAAATGAATTAACAGAAATGGATTCGATGCTTGCCGAATACCCGGATGCTTACAATTTGTTTGCCGATGTTAAAAGCATATCAAAAGAATTGCGTGCAATACGCCTTCAACAGATAGGACTTATTAGTGAGGGGCAATTCGCGGATGCAGACATTCTCTTCAGGGGGGATAGTTATGAGCTGTATGAGGAGGTGTTTCAAAAGACACGAGAGATTGAATCCATCATTGAGGTAGAGAATGAGCGGCTTCAGCAGACAGCCAATACTGCTGCTATCACTGTTAATTCTACGGTCACCATCATTGCTGCCGTTACCGGCTTATTCGTTATTCTGGTGGTTCTTGCCATTTACAGGATGGTTGCTCGTATATCCAAAGACATTAAAGAAGGGGTAACGGTGCTGGGATCTTCTACATCCGAGATTCAGACCACCGTTTCAGAAATCTCAACGGGTGCTTCTGAGACAGCTACTTCGATATCAGAAACAACATCTACTGTTGAAGAGATCAGACAGACCTCGATGGTTGCCGGCCAAAAAGCCAAAAACCTGATGGAAAGTTCTCAAAAAGCATCAGAAATTGGGGAGCGTGGACTTGAAACCTCTCAGCAAATGGTTGATGCCATGAACAAGATCGATGATCAGATGAAAGTTATCCACAAAACCATTACCGCGCTATCTGAGCGAAACCGCTCGATTGGTGAAATCACCTCAACGGTGGCAGACATTGCCGATCAGTCTAATATGTTAGCGGTTAATGCAGCCATCGAAGCTGCCAAAGCAGGTGAACATGGTCGTGGGTTCTCCGTTGTCGCACAAGAAATCCGAAGCCTGGCCGACCAATCCAAAAAATCGACCAACCAGGTAAAAGAAATTGTAAATAAGATTCAGGAATCGGTTTCGAAAGCGACTGAAGTGATCAATGAAGGAGCCAACACCGTAGACGAAGGAAATAAAACCGTGGCAGAAGACAGGGAGGTGGTTGAAAGCCTCATTGAAAATGTGAACCTGGCAACAGACGCTGCCTTGCAAATTTCCTCCTCCAGCCAGCAACAGATCACGGGTATGGATCAGATCGTGCCTGCTATGGAAAATATCAGTCAGGCAAGCGAACAGAATTTAAGCGGTATCAAACAAACGCAGGATGCCGCAGAAAGCCTTAACCAGCTAAGCGAGAATCTGAAAATGATCATTGAACAATACAGATTATAGAAAAGATGGATAAGGACAGGGAAGCATTTCAAAAGGAGCTGCTCCGGGATTTTAAGATAGAATCGGCTGAGCATCTGCAGGCTGTTTCTGATGCTTTGCTCAGCCTGGAAAAAGATTTCAGTCATCCGGAAAAGCAACGTATTGTGGAATCCGTTTTTCGTGAGGTGCACAGCATGAAAGGCGCCGCGCGTGCTGTAAACCTTATACAGATAGAGCGGATTTGCGTGAGCCTGGAGCGTGTGTTCTATGAAATCAAAAAGGAAACCCTTGCCTTTTCAAAGCCAATGTTTGATGTCTTCTTCAAGACCATTGACCTTCTGGAAACGATGGTGAAGGAGATAGATATGCAACAGAAAAGTGTTTCGGAGAATCACATTAAAAGTGTTGAGAAAACGCTACTGACCATGACGGAACCGGAGGGCAATCAACCAGAAAAACCGGGTCAAAAATCAGAAACGACTCACGGCAGTAAGCAAAACGAGGAAAAGCCATCCGGAGAATTTTCCCAGGAAAGACCGGCCGCGAAAGTATCTTCATCAAATATAGAACAAAAAGAAACCAATGCCGG
>CAYMDX010000106.1:0-4083 GCA_964389125.1 uncultured Bacteroidales bacterium | reverse complement strand
TGCCGGCAAACAAGGCGAAGGCGAAGAAACGGTGCGGGTCGCTACCGCTAAACTTTACGAAATGCTTCGCATGGCCGAGGAGTTAATTACTATAAAGAATGAATTTGAACATCATGCCGGGCTTTTGCAGCATCTTTCCCGACAACTAAACGCAGGGATCAACAACTACGAAGCGCGTGTCGCCGAATTTTCCGTTGCTTCAGAAAAGGATATTCGCAAAGATGTTGCCGAAGAGAAGGAACAGCTTGGAAAAAGCCAACAAGATCTGGATTATCTTGCAGACAACATGTATCGGCTCAAGCGCCAAACAGACCGTTCCGTGGCCGACCTGATTCTCAGTATCAGAAAATCTTTGCTGCAACCGTTTTCTTCACTTTTTGTTGTTGTGCCCCGTATCGTCAGGGATCTTTCAAAAGAGTATGATAAGGAGGTCCAGGTTGACCTGAAGGGAGCTGAAACCGAAATTGACCGTCGCATCCTGGAACAAATGAAGGACCCCCTGATCCACCTGATCAGGAACTGCATTGACCACGGTATTGAACGTCGCAGTGAAAGGCAGAAAAAAAACAAACCAGAAACAGGCAAACTTCAAATCCATGTAAGCAACGAAACCGGCAAAAAAATCAAACTTGAGATAAAAGACGACGGAGGCGGCCTCGATCCGGAAAAGCTTGTTCAGGCAGCCATTAAAGCCGGAGTCCTGACTTCTGCAGAAGCTGAAAAACTCAATGAAGAGCAGACCCTCAGGCTGCTGTTTGCTTCCGGGGTTACAACCAGTCCTTTTATTACGGACATCTCCGGAAGGGGACTGGGAATGGCTATTGTTGCAGAAAAAATTGATGGTTTGGGCGGCAAAATTGATGTAAAAAGCGAATTTGGGAAGGGGACTGTTTTCACCATAACGCTGCCGCAAACACTCTCCACTTTCAGGGGGGTGTTGGTTAAAGCAGCCGAAACTCTGTTTCTCATCCCAACCCACACCGTATTAAAGGCCGTGTTGATAAAGCCGGAAGAGATCGACACCATAGAGTCGAAACAAATAATCAGGCTTAATAATGAGAACGTAGGGATGGTTAGCCTTTCAGATGTGCTGGGCATCCCCAAACGTCATACGACAAGAAAAAGAAGCATCCTGCATGGGCTCATATTCCAGCATGCACAGAAAAAGCTTGCCTTGCTGGTGGACGATCTACTGGGCGAGCATGAAGGCGTGGTTAAACCGCTGGGAGCTCAGTTGAAACATATGAAAAACATTTTCGGAGCCTCACTGCTTGGTGACGGCAAGATTGTGCCCGTGCTGAACATGCCGGAAGTTCTGTCAAAGGCTTATGGAAAAAGGCACCTGGAAGCTTTTGCCGGTGATGAAATGGCTGAAGAAACCGGGGAGGATCAACCCGTCAAGTTGCTTGTAGTGGAAGATTCCATCACCGTCCGCAACATGCTGCGTAACTACCTGGATTCAGCAGGGTTTTCGGTGATCACCGCTGTTGACGGGCAGGAAGCCTATGAACAGTTACAGAACCAGGATTTTGACATCGTGGTATCTGATATAGAAATGCCTCGGATGAATGGATTTGAACTGACGGAAAGGATTCGAAGCGCCTTTGGGCAGATTCCGGTTGTTTTGGTGACAGCCCTTGAATCGTCCGATGACCGGAAACGCGGCATGAATGCCGGCGCCAATGCATATATTGTGAAAAGCAGCTTCGAAAAAGGAAACCTCATTGACACGATTAAACGCTTAATCTGATAACCGTGCAACAACAAGTGACAGGTAAAATAAAAGTCCTTATCGTTGATGACAGCCAGGTAAGTCAAACACTGCACCGGCAAATCATCAGCTCAGATAGTGGTTTTCAAATTGCCGGTGTAGCTTCCAATGGCAGGGAAGCTGTGGAATTTACAAGAAAATTTCAGCCGGATGTCATCAGTATGGATTTAAACATGCCTTTAATGGATGGTATCGAGGCCACCCGGGAGATCATGCAGTCAAATCCTGTCCCCATAGTGGTGGTGAGCAGTTTTTACGAGCCTGCCGAGGTAGGTCTTGCCATGGAGGTTCTGGATGCGGGGGCATTGACCATCATGCCAAAACCATTTGGGCATGGCCATCCGGAATATAGCCATACAGCCAGAAAATACCTCAAGACACTCAAATCCATGTCGGAGGTCAAGCTCGTCAGACGGCAGCCGGGTCTTTCCAATAAAAAAAGGAGTGACAAAAACAGCTGGCTGTCAGCCAGTCCGTCTGTGCAAGCGGGTGATTACCATGTGCTTGTCATCGGAGCATCGGCGGGTGGGCCGGAAAGCACGAAAGAAGTGATAAGCGCGTTCAATACTGACTTTCCCATTCCCATCATGCTTGTACAGCATGTTGACAGCAAATTTATGGAAGGCTATCGGCGCTGGTTGCAATCCTATGCCAGGATGCCTGTTGTGATGGCCCATGACGATCAGGCACTGCTGCCTGGACATGTGTACCTTGCGCCCGCTGACAAACACCTTGTGGTAAAAGCTGAGGGCGTTGCCGGGCTCACGGATGAGGCGCCTGTTAAGGGTCACAGACCATCCGTCGGTTTTTTATTCAAGAGTGCAGGAGACGTTTACCATAACCGGGTAATTGCCGTTATCCTCTCCGGTATGGGGAAGGACGGCGTGCCGGAAATGAAAATGCTGAAAGATTTAGGTGCACTGACAATCGCTCAAAATGAAGCCTCATCTCTTGTTTTTGGAATGCCCGGCGAGGCAGTCCGAATAGGAGCCGTCAAAAAAACATTACCATCCGGGGAGATCGCAACATTTGTGTCAAACATCATCATAAATAAACCATCCTGATATGTATAATAATATCCAAATAAATTTTCAAAACCATTATGTGCTTGCCGTTGAGGACTCTATGGTTCAAGCCAAACGCCTGCAACAGTTTTTTGATGAGAATAACATCAACGCCACCATTTGCAAGACCGGTGTAGAGGCCCTTGAGGCTGCAAAGAACAGGAAACCTCTCCTCATTATCAGCGACATTATCATGCCGGAAATGGATGGGTATACGTTTTGTTCTAAAGTAAAAACAGATCCTGAATTGTCCGATGTGCCTGTCATCCTCCTGACTTCACTCAGCGACCCGCTGGATATTGTAAAGGGCTTACAGGCCGGCGCGGATAACTTTATCACCAAGCCTTATGATGATGACTATTTGATGACACGCATCAACTATCTGATTGCCAACCGTCATGTACGTCAGATGGGCTCAGATGATATCGGCATCGAGATTGTGTTTCAGAGCCAGAATTTCCAGATTAATTCTGACAAGAAACAAATTCTTAACCTGTTGCTGTCGGTATATGAAGCTGCCGTGAACCGTAATGAGCACCTTATTGAAGCCAGGAGGGAACTGGAAAAGTCCAATGAGGAGCTTCAGGCTGCCAACAAAGAACTGGATGCTTTTTCCCAAACCGTATCTCACGATCTGAAGTCGCCACTTACCGGTGTCATGGGATTTGCTGAATTGTTGAAATCGGATTATGAGGACATATTAGATGACAGGGCTCATGCTTATTTGGAAAACATTGTCCGGTCGGCAGGCAATATGTCTAAGTTAATTGAGGACCTGTTGGCTTTCTCCCGTTCGGCGAAAGCAGAGATTTCTCCGGAAGTTTTGAATATCAGTGATATGGCACGGTCCATCGTAAACGAACTCCGGGAGGTTAGCTATCAGGGTGCATATAAAATTCATGTTGAGGAGGATATTATTGTCAATGCAGACCCCGGTCTGATGCGTGTTGTGCTTAACAATTTAATTGGTAATGCGCTAAAATACAGTCAGCAAAAGGATAATCCCGAAGTGACCGTTGGGCGCAAGCGGGGTAGTCAGCAAACCGTATTTTATATTCAGGACAATGGAGAAGGTTTTGATATGAACAAGGCAGATGATATTTTCAGGCCTTTTATCAGGCTGCATTATAACAGTGTATTCCAGGGCACAGGCGTAGGGCTGAGCACGGTGAAGCGCATTATTGACCGTCACGGGGGCGCCATTTGGTTTGATTCAACCCCCGGTGAAGGTACCACTTTCTACATTGC
>CAYMDX010000105.1:0-8735 GCA_964389125.1 uncultured Bacteroidales bacterium | reverse complement strand
GAGTTGAAAGATGCCCCGGTGGATGATTCCAGGCCAGGGCAAAAGTGAGCTCAGAAGTGTTGGTAACCTGTTTATGTTACATCCTGAAACAGGATATAAAAGCAGCTGTCCCTTAACCAGAGACAGCTGCTTTTGTGAGGGCAGGTAATTGTTGGAAAATTCTGTTGAATTAATCCGTCACCTGAACGCGATGAGTGGTAATGCCAGCGGAAGTTCCAACCTGAATGAAATATACGCCCTGTTGCATGCCAGAAACATTTATCTGATGGCGGTTGTCACTGACAGTGGCAGAGTAGACCACCTGTCCGAGCATGTTGATCATTCTGATATCCGAAATAGACTCATCGGATTCGATGGTTAGTCGTTCATTTGCGGGATTCGGATAAACATTCAGGGTTAATGATTCCGGGGAGTCAAGCCCTGTTTCATCATCGCGGTATCCGAACATATCTTCCACGGTCATGTCCTCCGTGACATCCACATGGCGGTCATCTCCGCCTTCCCATTCACCACCTTGCCAGCCTTCTCCAAGAAGATCAGAGAAGTACTTATATTCATATGCACCCTCTTCAAGGGTCAGGGTAATGGCATAGGTCATTGGTTCTGTTTCAACCAGTTCCATAACCGTCTCTCCGTCTGTATCCGGTTCTTCCCAGCCTGTCATCTCACCTGTTATCATAATGTGGTGTTCTTCCGGGTCAAAACCTTCCAGTAAGCCAAATTCAATAGCATAGGAGATGTCTGCGTAGAAGGTAACTTCATGGGTTTCGATAATCTCTTCGAGCGTTACATCAACGGTGATATCTTCTTCCACCGTAACTTCACCGTCAGCCGTGTAATATCCTTCTTTTTCAACAGTATAGCCATATGTCCCGGCTTCTATCTCTTCGAATACATATGTTCCGGCAGCGTGGGTCTCACCGTCGAAGGTGATTACAGCATCTTCCAGGGGGTCACCCTCTTCGTCAATGATGTTAAAGCTCACCGTATAGGTGGTTATCATCTCAAAATCTATCGTTTCCACCTCTGATTCGCCGGTTGTGTATATAGCCTGTACACCGGCTGTATGCGTACCATCCGGCAGCTCAGTAAAGAGGTGTTCAGTTTCTGTGATGTCTGTGGCAACAACATCATCATTCAGATACACGGTAAAGCCGGTAAAGATCTTTTCTGATTCCTGATGAGCCCAGGTGAACAGGGCTTCGCCGTCGCCGAGGTCTTCGGTAGTGACGGTCAGATCATATGGCTCATGGATGATGTCGGTTAGCAGAACGTCGATGGTCTTATCTACTCCATCAACAACAAACGGAACCTGCGTGTCTTCATATCCATTTTTACTGATGATGGCAGAATAGGCGCCGTTTTCCAGTTCAATGGAAGCTTCTCCGTCTTCGTCGGTCTGCAGGTCACCCACATCTTCAATGGCGATAGTGGCATTTTCCACCGGTGTTTCATCATCCGAATCTTCACTGACGACAAAGCTTACAAGGTGAACTTCAACTTCAAAATTGGCCGTAAGGGCTTTGTCTTCCCATGGCATATCAAAGGTGTGGACAGGATCCTGGCTGACCTCCTGGCCGTCAGCGTCTGTCCAGTTAACAAACAAATAGTTATCAGCCGCGGTGGCCTCAACGGTTACTTCCTCATCAGCTTCATAATCTCCTTCACCTGTGACGCTTCCACCTTCCTGCGGGTTTGTCGCAAGCGTGAGGGTAAAGACATTCTGAACAAGGGTGACACTAACATCAAGGGGAGCACCATCCACGGTAAAGTCTGTTTCAGCCATTTCATAGCCTTCTTGATGCACACTGGCGGAATAGGAGCCATCGATAAGCTCCATGGTAGCGGTTCCTGTGGCATCGGTGTGGACAGGGTCCATGTTGCCTACTTCAATGGTTGCGCCTTCTACAGGATCTTCTTCCTCGCTGTCGTCGGTCACGGTAAACGTGACAGTGTATTCTTCCGGAGCAGAATCTATCGTGACATTATCCACATATACCCATCCAAAGCTGGCGTCGTCCTCTTCTTCAATAAAATAATTGAAAGCAAAATATTTTTCGCCGGACATATGCTGAATATCAATGATAAACTCTGTCCACTCATCGGAGAATGATTTGACGTCAAGCAGGGTAGCATTGGCATGCAGGTCATCCGTGTTGTCATGAGGTTGGTCCAGAACGAGCACACGTACATTCTCCCTGACACCATCAGGCGATTGACTGATGTACCCGAAGAAGGAGAGTAGTGGGTCTTCTATTTCATCCAGATCGATAGGTGGCGTAATGAGCCACTCATCGGCCTGGTTGTCAGAGCCGAACCCATTGTAAGACCGGGCTGAATAGTCGCCTGTATAAGATGCACCTCCTGACTGTTCCCAGTAGGAGCCGTCAATGCCGTTTACTACTGTCCACCCTTCGGGGGATGCAGGGTCGCCTGTCCAGTCTTCGAGAAAATCTTCTGTCCATGGAAAGTCGGTGACCGTTGCATCGAAAGCTTCGCCGGTAATCGTGATCTCTTCGTCGATAATTTCAAGGGTTGCCGTTTTGTTGCCAACGACCTCGGGGGCAAAAGCCACGCTGATAACGGCACTTTCTCCTGCTCCCAGATCAACTGTTTCATCCAGGTTATTCAGGGTAAAGTCAGTGGCGTCGCTGCCGGTAATCTCGATATCTTCCGGGGCAACAGTCAGGGTGCCGCCGCCGTCGTTGAGAATAGTGAACTCTTCAAAATCCGAAGTCAATCCTATCTGCTGGGCACCGAAATCTAATTCATCCGGTGTAATAACCATGGAAGGCTCATCTTCAACCTCTTCAAGCAGGATTTCATCAATAAGAATGGATCTTGTCCAGCTTGGCGTGCCACCATGTTTAAAGGCAATGTATTCATCGCCTTCGTTTGCATCGTCAAAATATATGGTGAACTGTCCTTCGTAGCTGTCACTCATTTCCTCTGCATATATCGTATCTGCGGGGGTGAATGTAGTTGCATCCGTTATCTGACTCATGGTTCCAACAATAAGGTCAGGCTTGTTCGTGCTGAGGTTGATTTTTGCCTGAAAGCTGATGCGCAGGTTTTCAACATCCATTCCGACAGGAGGCAGGATCATCATTACATCCTGCTCTTCGTAGTCGTTGGAACGAATTTCGGCATGATAGGAGCCGGAATAAGGGTCATCGCTGCTTGTCGTTTCCACGCGTGCGTTGCTCAGGTCGGGGTTGTCAACGATCGACGACCAGCCCAATGGGAGATGGGGCACCTCTGCATCGGTGAAATTTTCAAAAAAGGGCAGTTCAGTGATGGTTGCATCAAATGCTTCACCGGTCAATGTGATCTGCTCATCGTCTACTTCAAGCGTTGCTGTCTTGTTTCCTGTACTTTCCGGTGAGAATGCCACGCCTATGAAGGCCTCCTCCTGGGCTTCCAGATGAACCTCTTCTTCTAAGTTATCAAGGGTGAAATATGCTGCATCGCTACCGGTTATGGAGATATCATCCGGACCAATGGTTAATGTGCCAACCCCGTCATTCAGGATGGTAATCGTCTCAAATTCGGACGTTGTACCGATCTGCTGCATGTCAAAATCATGGTCGTCGTGCGACACTACCAGAATCGGTTCGTCGGGTATGGTTTCCACAAGGATATCATCCATGTAAAGCGTCCTGGTAAAGCTTTGACTTCCGCCATGTTTAAATGCTACAAAGATATCTTCGCCAGTGTACGAATCGAAGGAGATGATAAATTCTTCTTCATAGCTGTCAGTCAGCTGTTCGTAGGGAATGGTATCCAGGGCTGTAAAGCTGAACTTGTCTGAAGGATCCGCCATGGTTCCGACAATGAGGTCAGGCACATTTGTTGTTCGGTCACATTTGGCCCAGAAGCGCACCCGTTGTTCGTTTAGGTTGTCTATCGGCGGCGTTACCAGCATCACATGCTGGTCGTCGTAATCGTTTGATCGCATTTCGACATGGAAAGGATCTGAAAGCGGATCGTCGCTGTCAATAGTTTCGACCCTTACCGAGCTCAGGTCCGGGTTGTCGGCAATCGATGACCAGCCATAAGGCAGCTCAGGGATTTCAACATTCTCAAAGTCCTGAAGGTAGGGGAACTCTGTTATGGTGGCATCAAAAGCCTCGCCTGTGACGGGTACTTCTACCTCTTGTATCTCGACCACTGCCTCTTTGTTGCCAACGGATTCAGGAGCAAATTCAATTTGGATGGTGTCTGTTTCAAACGCTCCCAGGTTGATTGTTTCGGTGAGGTTGTGCAGGATGAAGCTACCGGCATCCGCACCTGTCAGGCTGATGTCTTCAGGCTCAACCGTCAACTCTCCAACTCCTTCGTTGATAATAACAAAATCTGCAGGGAAGGAGGTTGCAGCAATTTGTGTGGTGGCAAAATGGTGCGATTCTGGCGTCACTTCAAGTACGGGTGTTGTGGGCATGACCTCCAATAGGAAGTCATCAATATAGATGTTGCGTGACCAGCTGGGTGTCCCACCGTGTTTGAGGGCGATGTATTCGTCGTCACCGACGGCGTCATCAAATACCACCTGGAATTCATTGTAGTCGTCTGTCAATTCTGTATCAGCTTCAATTGTATGGATCGGTGTAAAGGTAGCCGCACTTTCCGGATCGCTCATGGTACCGACAATCAGGTCAGGAATATTGCTTGAGCTGCTTACGCTTGCCTGGAAACGAATACGCTTTCCCTGAATGTCTTCAACAGGTGGGGTGATCAGCATCACATGCTGGGGTTCATGGTCGTTCGAACGAATTTCAGCATGGTAGGGTTCTGAGTAGGGTGAGCCGGACGAAGTTTCTACGCGTGCTGAGCTGAGATCGGGGTTATCAACAATCTTCCCCCAGCCCAGTGGCAGTTCGGGGATGTCGACATTTGAGAAATCCTCGAAATGAGGAAAAGAGGTGATGGTCGGATCGACACTTTCGCCGGTCAGTGGGATTTCCATTTCCGCAATATGCAGGGTTGCGTTTTTTGTGCCAGGTATTTGCGGCGCAAATGCAACCGACACTTCTTCAATATCAAATGTTTCAAGATGGATGGTTCCATCGATGTTATCCAGTATAAACCTGTCGGCATCCGCACCGGTGATATGGATATCTTCCGGGTCAATTGTGATTGTTCCGATGCCGATATTGGAGATCGTGAAGTTCTCCGGGTCGGAGGTGTCTTCCATGGCATAGGTTCCAAAATCGTGGCTTTCCGGGTTGACCAAAAGTATTGGTTCGTCGGGTGTTTCCATGATCAATACATCATCAATAAACAGGGTTCTGATAAAGTTAGGACTGCCGCCATGAAGGAAGGCAATGTGCGAATTGTCATCAACGCTGTCATCGAACTGAACCGCAAATTGTTGGTCATAGGCATCGCTCATGTTGTCAGCCGGTATTGTATCATAAGGTACAAAAGTGGTTGTGTCGGCGGCGTTTGTCATGGTGCCAATGATCAGATCCGGTATGTTGGTGGTACTGTTGGCTTTTGCCCGGAAGCTCACCCGTGTTTGTTGGATACCTTCCACCAGGGGTGTAATAAGCATCATGGTTTGATCATCATAGGCATTTGACCGTATCTCGCCGTGATAGGGCTCTGAGAAAGGGTCATTATCTTCTGTTGTTGCTACCCTTGCAGAACCCAGGCCAGGGTTATCGACAACTTTTTCCCAGCCTGCGGGAAGATCAGGGAGCGTCACTCCGGAAAAATCTTCAAAATGGGGTAGTTCGGTAATAACAACGTCGTTGTTTTTGCTGGTTTGCCCCATACTGCTGTATCCTGCAGATAGAAAAAGAGCCAGCGTCAGCAATGTAATAAATAGTTTAGTTTGTTTCATCATGTTCATTTTTTTGGTTTTGGAATGATTTACTCCGATAAAATATATTCTCATGTTGTGAATAAACCTCCGGCTTAAGCTGGTTAACTTATCCGGAGGTTTATCCTGGCTTGTGTTGCGGGTATTTATTATTCCTTCACGCACCTTACGGATAATCCATAATGCTTTTGATAAATATGCCTTAGCAGTGAGGAAGTATCATAAACCATCAGGTAATTCCTTGCATAATCGTCGCCTGTATCATCACTGGTCCAGAAATAGCCGGTAGTCTCTCTGTTGAAATATACGCCATGTATCCTGGCGCCTCCGGGTCTTGCGCTAAAGCCTGTTTCGTTTGTGGCTCCTGCGTTGGGTTCACGCCAATAGCCATCGCCATCTTCGTGCGTTCCTGTTTCTTTCATCGGCCCGCCGGCTTCCAGGTATCCGCCATACATATCACGCAGGTCCTTGATCTCATCATCAATTGGTAAACGCCAGCCTTCGGGACAAAGCCCACGGCTGTCATCAACGGCATACCAGTTATAGAGCTTTCCATAAATAGAATCCCACTGAAGGTCATCATCAAAATAGGTCCAGGCACCAAAGGTCAAATCCACCCACTCATCCTCATCAAAACCGGTGGGGATGTCCGTACCATCATTGTACTTGCGTGTTCTTAGGTTCTCTGCCATCCACCAGAGGTCGTTAATCAATACCGTATTGTAAGTGTTTCCTTCGATGTCGGTAACGGTACCTGTGGTATCTCCCTCTGCGAGGGTGTTAAAGCTGATCGCAGAGCTGAACGAGGTTCCGACACCGTTAGTGGCAAATGCCCTGGTGTAATAGGTTGTTTCCATCTCCAGGTTGTCAAGGGTTACCGAAAACTCACCCAGCCCTGATCCTTCTTCAATCACGTTATCCTCAAAGCCTGGGTTTTCTTCGGTGGACCAAACGATGCCCCGTTCAGTAATGTTGGCCCCGCCGTCCTCGGTAGCTTCCGCATGGATCACAGCTGAGCTGGTGGTAATATTACTGGCATTGTGGATAACAACCGTTGGCGGCAGCAGGTCGGTGTCCCCAAAAGATACGGTTGTCCATTGAGGTGCACCGTCTTTTGCAAGAAGCACCTGGTTGTCTTCGCCAATAGGAAGGCGGTTCCAGCCATCCTCATCAAAATATAACAGATCCCCGGGTTGGGCTGATTCTACGGAGATATAATCACTAAAGTCGGGCACGTTATCCAGGTCTTCAAAATCACCGCTGAACGTATCGGCCGAGGTAAGGGCGTGCAGGGCATAGGGGACGCTCATTAGTTTTGAAACCCCCATTTCCTGTAGGTTGGTGCCCCCCGTTTCATCCATGCTGACCAGCACATAATACGGACCTTCCTCCCAGTCGATTTCGGAAAATAGGCCCATGGTCGTATTGCCTTCGCCTATCGAAAGGTTAAGAAGGCCAAAAGCATTTGTTTCAACGGAAAAGGTTTCCTGGTATACAGCATCGCCTTCGGCATGCCCCTGCAGGATGCTAATCTCAACCGTCACCTCCTGATTGGTGATCGGCTGGCCGCTGTTGTCACGTGCTACAGCCTGATAATTAAAGCTCTCTGGTGTCTGCGCTTTTACAGATAAGGTGATCAGTAACAATACAAAAAGGGTAAGTGTTTTCTTCTTCATTGGGGTAATGGTTTCAGCTTTCAGATTCGTGCTTTTTAGTAGTTTTGAAATTCCCGGGTTGTTACTGTTTTGTTATTCTGAATGTTTGTATTATTGTATTCTGATCGGCAATATTCAGAAAATATATACCGGAATTGAGAGATTGGACACTGAGTCGGGTTGTATATCCCTTTAGGTGGTCTCCTTTGAGTTTGCTGCCATGGATGTCAAGCAAAGTAAAATGCAGATGCTCGTAGCTATCATGATTTACTTCGATCGTAACATAATCCCTGGCCGGATTTGGATAAGTGTGGAGCTCATAGTCTGTATCTGCCATTTTGTAGGTGGTTTCAATATCCAGGCTTCCCTGGTGAAAGCCCTGGGTAATCATATGCTCATCCCCCTCCAGAGTCGTGATGGCTAATTCTCCTACGCTCCAGCTAAGCGTGCCTCCGGAAGAGTCATCATGGCTGCCGGCTGTGCTTATAAGCCATGGCGTTAGTGACTGGCCGAAAACGGCTGATGTTCCCAAAAAAAGGAATAACGATACAAGCAGGGTTTTAGTGGTCTTCATTGTAACAAGTTTTATGATGTAAAGAAAAATCTGTTTCGGACATGTACAAAGAAACTGAATAACTCTGCTTTTAACAATACCCGCTTCGGGGTAAATTTTTCTGGTAGGTATTACCCTGAGGAGGGTAGAAGGTATTTTGTTTGGCAAATTTGGAAAATAGTACTTTTCATTTCTGATCAACAATAACGGGCTATTGACTGTCTGTTGCGTACTATATTGTACATTGTTTTTGGGGTTACTGGCTGGTATGGCATCCGGATGTCAGCAAAACAATTCCGGAGCTAACGGCGTCAGCGCACGGGAGTTTTATGCAAATCATTATCATTTGCTGAATGATAACAATGCCGTTATTGTCGACGGGCGAACCGCGGAGATGTTTGCCAGTGGTCACCTGAAAAATGCCGTCAATGTTTATGCAGATGGGCCAGAACTTTCCGAAAAATTAAAACAATATGCCGATAAACCGCTGATCGTCGTGTATTGTACCACCATTCGACGTACTATCAGGATTGTTCGCACCCTGTCTAATTTTTATGAAGGGGGGATCCTTTATATTAAGGATTGTATCCAAGGCTGGAAAAGCAATGGATTCCAGGTTTCAGTAAAATCCGTATCAGATAATTGATCCTGGGGAAATTACCGCTGAAAATCATAGTGCCAATTACCGACTGGAAAGACAGAT
>CAYMDX010000104.1:0-8767 GCA_964389125.1 uncultured Bacteroidales bacterium | reverse complement strand
AATGGGACGAGGTGCTCTTGGTGCACTAACAATCGGTATTTCGTTGCATCTGTAATTATGGGGCGCCGATACTAATCCGGGTTTTCTGCCGCTATTAACCCGGGGCAATAACTTCATCCCTGCGTTTAAGGCACTATTAGTCTGACATGCCAGCTTTCCTCCGAACTTTTTAACCGGACAATGTATATACCCGAGTCCATATCGCGTGTGTCCAGAGGAATGCGGTAATCCCCTGTATGCCAGGCCGGAATGTCTATATTCCGGATGGTACTTCCCCTGCTGTCAAAAATCCTGAGGGAGTAATTGTCCCTGCGGTTAATCGTAAAGGATATCATAACAACGTCTGATGCGGGATTCGGGTGCACATGAAAAGCATCATTCGTTATCGCAGTCCCGGGCTCTACTGTGTTTGTATCATCTCCGTTATCACCGTTTTCATCGTCGTCACCGTTTTCATCGTCGTCACCGTTTTCGTCGTCGTCACCGTTTTCGTCGTCGTCACCGTTTTCATCATCGTCTTCTTCCTGGGCATAAAACGGAGGCAGTTGGTTGGTAATGCAGTGTATGGCACCTTCCCATTGTATCATGGCGTTGGCATTGATACCTATAATTTCCTTATCGGGTAACAACGACTGGTAAGTATGAAGCGCTAAGGCATCATTTGGATGGTCATAAACAGGTACAAGTACTGCGTCATTCACAATAAAGCTGTTGATATAGGTCTTCCAGTTATCAGCTTTGGGTATCTTTTCGATCTGGTATGTCTTTCCTTCAGGATGATCAATGGCTTGAAGTGCCGCATAATTATTTTCGAGCACATAGTGGTCCTGATGCCCTTCATCAACACTGCTGATAATGAAACTCGTGTCGTTCAACAACTTAATCTGCATGTCAAGATGTCCCCAATAGTCGTCTACAAGGTCGTTAAAGATAAATATAGACTCGATGCCCATGTAGGATTCAAGGATGGTATCAATGTCGGATTGGGGTATATTCGGATTGTTTGTATATAGCCGTTGGGTGGCAAAAAGGCGGTTATGGTTGTCGACCAGATAGTTGCCACCGTCAAAGATAATATGGGAGAAGTCATAGTAATTCAGCTCCCAAAAATCGGCCAACCGTTCGGGCAGGTCCTGGTCGCCGTGTCCTGTAGCCAGATCATCAAATCCGACAATAGCCAGGGTGTCATTGTCATAAATACTGAATGGCCCGTGATCCCTGACCCATATACGGTCGCCATAAACATCAATAAAAACAATATCCGAGATGGTCACGTCATGATCTTCCAGGTTATTGATCATATCCATTTCATGGGCATGGTTATTGGTTTGCATAAAAACCGTGGCCCTGGGTTGAATGTGTTCGATCACAGCGGTGGCAATTTGATCATAAGCGGGATTGTTATAAGGGTCCCAATACATTACCACGCCGGCCACGCTGTCATATTCCGGTATTGTAGTCGGGTTAACCGGTACATCGGTGTGGCGTTCATGATGAAAGGCAAGCGTTAGCGGAAGGCCAAGGATAACAAGGATAGATGTAAGAATAGTCCGTTGTATGGATCGTTGACCTGAAGTGTGCGGTTTGGTGTTAGAATGCATGATGAATAGCAGGATTTAATGTCAATACGCACACAAATATAAATGTATCTTCGAAAAGGGATCGATTTTTTTCCCGGATATTCCCTAAATACATTATCTTTGCTCCCATTCAAAATATTTCAATTGGATTTAAACCCCCTTGAAAGCTTGTTTTATGGCGGTTTATAAAATATTTTTTCAGGCTCTGGCTGCAATTCCCAATTAGTTGGAACAGCTTTATCTGCATCCAGGTGCAGCGAGTGTGGAAAAGTATTTTGTAATAACCTGAACAGGCTATTTTCAAGGGATTTTTTTTAGCAATTCATTCACCATTAAAGTACAGTTTTATATGAAGAAACTATCGGTTATTGCGTTTGGAGGGAATGCCCTGCTTCAGAGTGGTCAGAAAGGGACCATTGATGAGCAGGAGCAAAATGTGTATGAAACCTGTCAGCATCTTGTGCCTTTAATCAAAGAAGGTTACGACCTGGTTATTGGTCATGGGAATGGCCCGCAGGTGGGAAATGTGATGCTTCAGCATGAGGCTGGCCATAAAGAATATGGTCTGCCCAAGCAGCCCGTCGATTTTTGTGTTGCTGAAACGCAGGGCTCCATTGGTTTTATGATCGAGCAACAATTGCGCAATGTGCTGGCCGAGCACGGCATTAATAAAAATATTGTCACCCTGGTGACACAGGTCGTGGTTGACAAAGAAGATCCTGCCTTTCAAAATCCCACAAAGCCTGTAGGACCTTACTATTCAAAGGAGGAGGCTGATGCCCTGACCGAACAAAACGGGTGGGTTTTTCATGAAGATCCCAGGGGTCGTGGATGGCGTCGTGTGGTTGCTTCGCCCAAACCGGTTGATATTCCCAGCTGGGAGGCCGTTGAAAAGCTGGCCCGTGAAGGGAATATCGTCATTACCGTAGGCGGTGGCGGCATTCCTGCCTATATCGATGAGAAAGGAAAGATTATCGGTATCGATGCCGTGATCGACAAGGACCTGGCATCCTCACAATTAGCCAGCAAGATCCGGGCCGATGAATTTTGCATTCTTACGGACGTTCCGAATGTCTATGTAAACTTTAATAAGCCTGACCAGAAAAAACTGGAAAAAGTAACCATTCAAGAGGTTACCAAATACCTTGATGAAGGACAGTTTACCGAGGGTAGCATGGCCCCGAAAGTGCGGGCCTGCATGCAGTTTGTTGAGAATGGCGGAAGCGATGCCATCATCACCGAAGCTGAGAAACTGGGCCAGACAGGAGAAGGAACAGTAATTATTCCTTAATTTCATCATTATAACAGTCAATCATTTATTTACATTAAAAACAGGAGATATACCTATGGCATTTAATTTGAGAAACAGGAGTTTTTTGAAGTTGCTTGATTTTTCACCAAAAGAGATCAAGTTTTTACTTGACATGTCGGTTGATCTTAAAAAGGCAAAATATGGCGGTTATGAGCAACGCCGCCTGACAGGGAAGAATATTGCCCTTATTTTTGAAAAAGCTTCCACAAGAACCCGTTGTGCATTTGAGGTAGCGGCATTCGATCAGGGTGCGCTGGTTACATACCTTGGCCCGACAGGAAGCCAGATCGGCAAAAAAGAATCGATGAAAGACACCGCACGCGTACTGGGACGGATGTATGACGGCATTGAGTACCGCGGTTTTGCACAAAAAACCGTTGAAGAGCTATCTACATACTCCAATGTGCCGGTATGGAATGGCCTGACCAACGAATATCATCCAACACAGATACTGGCTGACTTCCAGACCATGATGGAGCACAGCGATAAGCCGCTCAACCAGGTTTCCTTCTGCTATCTGGGCGATGCGCGCAACAACATGGGCAACTCCCTGTTGGTTGGCGCAGCAAAGATGGGCATGGACTTCCGGGCAGCAGCCCCGAAATCAGTTCAGCCAAGTGAAGAATTGGTTGCGGAATGCCGTGAGATCGCCAAAGAGACCGGCGCAAAGATCACCATTACCGAGGATGTGGATGAAGCCGTTAAAGGTGTTGATTTCCTTTATACGGATGTTTGGGTATCCATGGGCGAACCCGAAGAAGTGTGGAAAGAACGCATTGAGCTCCTGAAACCTTATCAGGTAAATATGGATGTCATCAAAAAAACAGGTAACCCAAAAGTGAAATTCCTGCATTGCCTGCCCTCTTTCCATAACCGCGAAACAACCATTGGTGAAGACATCTATCAGAAGTTTGGCCTCGATGGAATGGAAGTGGTTGAAGATGTGTTTGAATCAGCGCACTCCGTCGTGTTTGACCAGGCCGAGAACCGCCTCCATACAATCAAAGCGGTGATGGTGGCAACCCTGGGTGACTGATTTAGTGTTGACCGGCATAAGGAGCCTTCCTCCGAAACAGATCTTCATCATATATAGTATGGAGCATTCCATAATATGTAGATATACAGAAGCATAATAGCTTTATTAAAAAAACCTGGCAAAAAGAGCCAGGTTTTTTTGTTAGGTTAAAAAGATGTGTATATATTTGCATCTGAATACAACTGCAAAGATTATATGAATTTCAGCCGGATACATATCCTTCATATCTGGGCCTGGTGGCCAGCCTCTCCGGCTGCCACAATATAACATATAATCCCCATGGGAGCGTGCTGCTCCGTGATCATCCCGAAAATTTTAATTTTTTATTATTGTTTTGGTTACGCGATTCGTGTGTCGCGCAATGATTGAATCCCATTTTTAACGTTTTTAATTCGAATTTACCAATGGAAAATATAATACAATTATCCGCCCAAGAGATACCCCGTTTTTTCTATAATATTATGGCTGACATGCCCAATAAACCGATGCCGCCGCTGCATCCGGGAACCCGTGAGCCTGTTACACCGGATCTGCTGGAGCCATTGTTTCCGAAAGACCTGATTATGCAGGAGACGTCGGCGGAACGATACATTGAGATCCCTGAAGAAATAAGGCGCATCTATGCCAAATGGAGACCAACTCCGATGTTCCGCGCAAAGGGCCTTGAAAAAATGCTTAACACCCCGGCAAAGATCTATTACAAGTACGAAGGCGTGAGTCCGGCCGGCTCCCACAAGCCCAATACGGCGGTTGCCCAGGCGTTCTATAACAAGATAGCCGGTACCAAGAGAATTGCCACTGAAACCGGGGCAGGGCAGTGGGGTAGCGCCCTGGCCTACGCCTGCCAGGCATTCGGGATGGAATGTGAAGTTTACATGGTTCGCGCAAGCTATGACCACAAGCCATACCGGAAGGTGATGATGAATGCGTTTGATGCCCGGGTATATCCTTCTCCTTCTGATCGCACCGAGTATGGAAGGAAGGTACTGAAGGAAAATCCAGCTTCATCCGGTAGTTTGGGAATTGCCATATCAGAAGCCATTGAGAAGGCCGCTTCCGACCCGGATGCCCATTATGCCCTGGGAAGTGTGCTTAATCACGTGTTGCTGCATCAAACCATCATCGGTCAGGAAGCCATCCTGCAGATGGAAAAGGCTGGCGACCAGCCCGACCTGATCGTTGCACCATTCGGCGGTGGCAGTAACTTCGCCGGTATTGCTTTCCCTTTCATCAGGATGAACCTGAAAGACGGGAAAAATATTCGCTGTATCGCCGTCGAGCCCAACTCCTGCCCCAAGCTTACCCGGGGCGAATTTCGTTACGATTTCGGTGATACGGCCGGGAAAACGCCTTTGTTGCCCATGTATACCCTGGGTCACGACTTTATCCCTTCTCCCATTCATGCAGGAGGATTACGGTATCACGGGGCCGGAGTGCTTGTGAGTCAGCTGCTGAAAGACGGGCTGATTGAGGCGGTGTCGGAGCCGCAGGAACGCTGCTTCAAAGCGGGCATCGATTTTATCAAAGCCGAGGGTATTATCCCTGCCCCTGAGGCAACTCATGCTATTGCTACTGTAATCAACGAAGCCATACGCTGCCGGGAAGAGGGGCGTTCGCAAAACATCCTCTTTAACCTTTGCGGGCATGGTCATTTTGACATGTCAGCCTATGATGCCTATTTATCCGGGAAAATTTCGGATGTGGGTGTCTCTGACGAACAGATTAGCTCGTCGATGGCTGGTACCGATGCTTTTCAGCCGGCATGAAAGAATGTTGGCCACAATCGAAAAGCAACGGCTTCTGATCATTTTAAGACTATCACGACAAAGCGGGACTATCAGGAATGATGGTAAGTCCCGCTTTTTTGGTTCATGGGAAAGGGGTGCAAAATTATATTGTGTTGCACCAATTATTCGGGTGTGGTTCATGAAAAAAGTTTACTTTGCACAAAAAAAGTAACATGACACAATACGAAATCAAACTTCCGCCATTTAAACGGGGCTTTCATCTGATAACGCAGCACATTATGGATGCGGTTGGTGATTTACCCCAGACCGGTCTCTTGCATATATTCCTTCACCATACATCTGCCGGAATTGTAATTAACGAAAACGCTGATCCTTCGGTATCTGCCGACCTCAATAGCAGCTTCGATCACCTCGCGCCGGAAAGGATGCCATATTACACCCACGTGATGGAGGGTGATGACGATATGCCCGCCCATATTAAATCAGCGCTTACGGGTGTATCACTGACCATACCCGTTTCCAAAGGCCGCCTGAAACTGGGAACCTGGCAGGGTGTTTTCCTGTGCGAATTCCGTAACAGGAGCGGTGGCCGAAGGTTAACCCTGACCGTCTACAGTTAAGGCCGGACTATTATCATCTTTATATCCAAAAATTTTATACTTTTTTCTACGAATTTTAAAATACTTTATCATCATTGATGCTGTAATTTTGCATTGGGAAAATATATAATAGTATAAATATAGAACTGTAGATATATGTCTGATACATTATTTAAACCTGTGGCTTATCGTGTGGAGGGAATGTCCTGCACAAACTGCGCTCTGGGCATTCAGCGGGCGCTGGAGAAAGAAGGTTTTCAGAATGTGGATGTTGATTTTTCGTCAGGGGAGGTGCATTTTGAAGTGGCGGATGAGGGTCGTCTGCCGCTGGCCGAAAAGCGCATTGAGTCGCTTGGCTACAAGGTGAAAGACAGCATTGAAACGGAGGATGAGGAAAAAAAAGGGTTGTCAGCCATTGAGAAAAAGTTCTGGTTTACGGCCATCTTTACCATACCGCTGATCCTTGCCATGTTTATACCGGTGGATTTTCTCCATAACGACAAGTTTCAGCTGGCCCTGACCATACCCGTGTTCATTGTCGGGTTTCTGCATTTCGGTCGCAGTGCATGGTACAGCTTGCGCTCCGGTGTGACCAACATGGATGTGCTGATCTTTCTGGGTAGTACGGCTGCCTTTGTTTACAGCCTTATCGGAACCATTTACGGTCTGGGACCTGATTATCTCTTTTATGAAACATCGGCCAGTATTATATCCATTGTTTTGTTGGGCAATATGATGGAGCACCGCTCCGTCAAAAAAACATCTTCGGCTGTTGATGACCTGGTGCGGCTTCAGAAAAATACGGCGCGCCTGATCACTACCGAGATGCATGAAGGTCAGGAGACTATTGAAGAGGTCGATGCTTCACTGGTGGAAGAAGGGCAACGGGTGCTTGTAAATACAGGTGATAAGGTTCCTGTTGATGGTGAGATTTACTGGGGTGGCGGCAGTCTGGATGAAAGCCTGATATCCGGTGAGAGTGTTCCTGTCGACCGTCAGAAGGGAGATAAAGTTGTTGGCGGAACCCTTTTGGTTTCCGGTACGATTCGCGTAAAAGCCACTGCTACCGGGAAGGATACCGTTTTGGCCAGCATTATTGAGATGGTTCGTGAAGCGCAGAAAGACAAACCCAGGTTGCAAAACCTGGCAGATAAGATAAGTCGGATATTTGTGCCGGTGGTTGTAGGCCTGGCACTACTGACAGCCATTTTTTGGTTTGTTGGCATGGATCTGCCGTTCCGCGATGCCTTTATGCGCGGCGTAGCCGTGCTGGTGATTGCCTGTCCGTGTGCTCTTGGACTTGCTATACCGACGGCTGTTGTTGTAGGTCTCGGGCGAACTGCCAAAAGCGGGATCCTGATCAAGGGCGGAACTGTGTTCGATAAATTTGCCTCCGTCGATACCATTGTGTTTGACAAAACCGGTACCCTTACCACCGGCAATTTTGGTGTTAAAAACCTGCAGGTTTTCAATGATACAGAAGACCATGTGGGTAGCGTTATCTATAGTCTGGAACAATATTCGGCCCATCCGATCGCGCAATCTATAACCCGCTATTTTAAAGGTGTGACTTCGATTCAGTTTGAAGAAGTGAAAGAGCAAAAAGGACTTGGGGTTCAGGCGGTCGATAAGGATGGCAATCGCTATGTGGCTGGTTCGTATCATATTGCATCCCATCTTACCAGTGATGACACGCACAATGTGTACCTGTTGATGAATGATCGCCTTATTGCCTGGCTTGACGTGGAAGATGAGATCAAAGAGGGGGCCAAGGAATCCATTGACTTCTTTAACAGCCGGGGAGTAAAAACGGTATTGTTAAGTGGCGACAGGCCGGAGCGTTGCGAAGCAATTGCTGCCCAGCTTGGAATAAAGGAAGTATATGCCGGTAAGTTGCCTGCCCAAAAGCTCGAAATTATTGACCGGTTATCCGAAGAAGGCCGGGTAGCCATGGTGGGTGACGGTATCAATGATGCTCCGGCTTTGGCCAAGGCCTATGTTGGTATCAGTATGAGCGATGCCACACAGGTAGCGGTAAAATCGGCTGATGTTGTGCTTCTGAAGGGAGACCTTCGGTTGCTTTCCAAAGCATTTGGCGCTACCCGAACTACATTGCGCACAGTTAAGGAAAACCTGTTCTGGGCATTTTTCTACAATGTTGCCGCTATTCCGCTGGCCATGATCGGTCTGTTAACTCCGATCGTAGCAGCTTTTGCCATGGCCGCATCGGACGTGATCGTCGTGTTAAACTCACTGCGACTCAAAACCCGCAAGATCCGGTAATATATCCCGGTCAGGGTCAGCTAAACTTTCTTTCAGAAAATTATCAGGGAAATCAATCGCCAGGCGGATATGCTAAATCGATGATGATTTTCCTGGTATTAATTAGCTTTGCTAACCTGGCCGGGTTTGTTTTCACCCCAAAAATAAATGCATCTCCCTGAAGTCTCTTACGTCCCTTAAGTCTCACCTGGTGTTATCCATTCATCGAC
>CAYMDX010000103.1:0-8867 GCA_964389125.1 uncultured Bacteroidales bacterium | reverse complement strand
TCTGTGGCGGCACCATCGTCAATGAAGAATGGGTAATTACGGCCAGCCACTGTCTGGTTTTTGAGGACGCAGATGGAAATGATGTTTATCTTGATCCGGATCATTTTCATGTAAGGGCCGGTTTCACAGATATGAGCAGCAGCCAGGGTAGTTTTTACAATCTTCAGGAGGTTATTATGCATCCGGACTACGACCCGGAAGGCAATCATCAGTACGATATAGCCCTTTTACGTTTGAGTGATGCACTCGAACTGGATGAAGACGGAATGGCAGCAGTAGATATGGTCACTCAGGATGATGCTGCTGACGGCATGACGGACCCCGGTGAGATGGTAAAGGTCTCGGGATGGGGGGCCTTGTCTTACGGTGGTGATTCACCGGATATATTACAGGCGATTGAGGTCCCGATTCGCGACATAGATGATACCGCTTATCCGCCAAATCAGATCGCAGACGATATGATCCTGGCCGGAGATGATGGGATGGATTCCTGTCAGGGCGACAGTGGTGGCCCCATGGCAGTACCCGACGGACATGGTTGGTATAAACTGGCAGGTGTGGTAAGCCATGGTGTTCAGTGCGGTCTGCCACAATATCCGGGCGTGTATGCCAGGGTCAGCTATTTCGAAAACTGGCTCAATGAATATCTCGATTTCCCGGATCCGAACCAATACGAGGTCTTCCACCATGAGACCTTCGGTGATGGCGAACTTCCTGATGGCTGGCAAAATGTTGTCCTGGAAGGTCAGGATGGTTTCCCTGGCTGGGAGTGGACAGATACAGGCGGCTCCTACGGCGGACAGCTAAATTCCACTACCGCTGATGACGGCTATATGATCCTCGATTCCGATGAACACGGGACAGCCGGAGCCGCGGAAGAGGCTGATCTCATCAGTGAACCATATGATATGAGTGATGTAACAAATGATGTCATCTTCTCAGTTGAGCACCTGGCCAGGACTTTCGGGAACGCAGATGTCCGTATATACATCTCTGCCGATGATTTTGACACCCAAACAGAGCTCTACAGGTGGCATGACGCACCCCAAAACGATTTTAACGGACCCAACCCTGTACTATCACAATTTGATGTTACCGACATAGCACAGGGAGAATCCAATGTGAAGTTCAAATTCAAATGGATTGGCGAGTATGACTACTGGTGGCTCGTTGATGATTTGAAACTGATGACTGAAAATGAACCGCTGGAAATTGACTTTTTCATTACTGACGGCGAAAATGCCCTGCCAGGTGTTGAAGTTACCACTCCTTATAATGAACAGGAAGATACAACCGACGATGATGGTATGGCCAACATAACCCTTTATGAGGGTGACTATGACCTTAGCCTGCGAAAAACAGGTTATTTCCCAAAAGACACTACCGTTACCATTACCGAAGACGGCCAGTTGGTTGAGATCGCCATGGAAAAGATCCCTGCTCCTGAAATCGTGGTTGACACGGACAACATTGATCTGACCCTGCCACAGGGTAACACCGAAAACATCATGGTAAATATTGCCAACCCGGGTGATCTTGACCTCGAGTATGCCCTGTTTGCCTACCCCTCAGATGGTAACAAAATAACTGAAACCAGTCCTGCAGAAACAGTAGCAGCGTATGATGGGTATGATTCAAGCCCAGGCACCGAAATTGGGTCAGCCTATCCTGGAGTAGCCGGCCCAGACCACGGCAATCTGCAGCGAGAAAGAAAAGATTCCGATCATGAAGAAACCGTTGAAATACACCATGATAATGGTTATGCCAATAATGGCATCGGTACAGGCGAAGAAGCTTCTTTTATCACTGCTGTCAGGTTTACCGCAGAAGACCTCGCCGACTATTATGCTTCTTATGATCTATCTTCTGTAAAATATCATATTCGAAGTGATGAATTTTCTGAAGTTAGTATCAAAATATGGGAAGGCGGCTCCCTGGAAGGACCAGCAGAGGAAATATATTCTGCAGAGATTACGGATGAAGTATCAGTTGATGAGTGGTCCGTTCACGACCTGCCCGAACTTATTCAACTTGAGCCTGGTGAGGAATATTGGATGGGATATGCCATGGACGCAACAGGCGGACATCCGGCCTCTGTAGATAACGGTCCCATGGTAGAAGATAAAGGTGCCTGGATGTACTTTAACGGAGACTGGCAGCAACTGACCGACCTGGGTGAACTTGACTTTAACTGGTGTATCAGAGGCATCCTTCAACTGGGAGAACAGGTAGAATGGCTTTCATTTGACCCGGAAGAAGGCATTGTTGCACCCGAAGATGATGTGGATATAGAACTGGCATTTGATGCTGCTGACCTTGAAGTCGGGGAACATTACGCACAGGCGATCATTCAGAATAATGCAGGCGATAACATTTCTATCCCTGTCACCTTTAACGTGGCCCCGGCCGGATACAACGTCACCTTTGAAATAACCGATGAAGACGGCAATGCTGTTAGCGACGCTACCGTAGCCCTGGGGGATATGACCAACGAAGCAGGAGATTACCTCTTCGAAGATGTGCAGGTGGGTGACTACACCTACGAAGTTAGCAAAACAGGGCACCAGACAGCCGAAGGGATGATCTCGCTTATCGACGAGGATATCATGGTGGAAGTGATATTACCTTCCGATGATGCAGATACATCCGCCCTTACGGTAACTATTGAAGACGAATTTGGCGAGCCGCTGGAGGAAGCATTCTTCTACCTGCAGGGATTCGGCGGTCACTATACAGATGCATCCGGACAGACAGAAGTTCAGGTAGTACCCGGCACCTATGATTACCATGTTAACAAAACAGGTTTTGAACAATACACCGGTGATGTTACCATCACAGCAGATGATGAGCAGGACCTGGATATCACGCTTACGTACCTTCGATTCAATGTTACGCTGAGTGTCAACCTTGACGAAGCGGGTAACGTAACAGGCGGCGGCGAATACCATTATGGGGAGGAAGCGACCATTTCAGCTACCGCCAACACCGGCTATCATTTCCTCAGCTGGTTTGAAGGTGGTAACGAAATCACCACCGAAGAAGCCTATACATTCGAGGTTACAAGCGACAGAGATTTCCTCGCTGTGTTTGATATCAACACCTACACCATTGAGGCAACCGCCGGTGACAACGGAAGCATTACGCCTTCGGGCGAAGTGGAAGTTGACCACGGTAGCGATATAACCTTTACCATCGCCCCGGTTCCGGGCTACTATATCGACAATGTAGATGTGGATGGAGAAAGCATCGGCACCCCTGAAGAATATACCTTCGAAAATGTTACAGCAGATGGTCACACGATCCATGCAACGTTTGACATCCATACGTATGATGTCGAAATATCTGCTGAAGGGAATGGTTCCGTAGAACCCGAAGGCACGGTAACGGTTGATCATGGCGAGGATATGATCATTACCTTTACCCCGGACGAGGATCACCACCTGGCAGATATCCTGGTTAACGGAGACAGTGTCGACCAGGAAGAGGTCGTTAACGAATTTCTTTTGATTGATATAACCTCTGACACGACCGTTCACGGTATCTTTGACTACTCGACCAGTATAGACATTGTCGAAGACCATCCTGAGCTGCAGATATTCCCCAACCCGGCGCAGGATCATGTGACGGTAAGGGCTGATGAACGTATTACGGATATCCGTCTGTTCAACAGCATAGGCCAAAAGATGATGCATGTAAAAGCAGATGGCCTTGAGGAAGTAATAGACCTCAGTGGTTTGCACAACGGCATGTATCTGATGCAGGTTCAATTCAAGAACACTACATCAACCGTGACATTATCGGTTCAATAAATTGAAAGGGATTGCAAAAAAAACGGGAAGATCCATTTGATCTTCCCGTTTTTTTTGTTAGCGGCAAATAAGCATTGCCGGTGCTTAATGAGAATAATTGTTCTTCAAATAAAAACCCGTTCTGAGGCTACTGTCGTGTCAATGCTACTATGTCGGTTAAGTCTAAGAGATTTTTTATCAGAACAAGACTTGAGCCGGCTAAAGTAGCGTTGACATGCCACCAGGACAAAGCAAACAATCCCCATTTTATTATCAGCCATACTTATCTCAGCCATACTATATCAGTCTTTCAGGATAAACATCCGGTCCCTGTAAACATTTTCTTCGGTGTGGACCTCAAAAATATAGATCCCACTCTGCAATGCGGCTCCCTGAGGATCGTTTCCATCCCATCGAACGCTATTCTCGCCTGCAGGAAAATTCTGTGCCGGTACAATAGTCATTTTTCGTCCGTCCATGGTGTACACGAAGATGGTCGCTTCGGTTTCCTGCGTAAGTGTAAAGACAATGTTGGTAAAATCGGCAAACGGATTGGGATAATTATAAGCATTGGCTACCTGTGGGGCTGGGATATCATCAATATCTGTATCATCTGTAACTAATTCGACCTCAATTGTTTTATCTTCAAAAAGGTCCACAGTGCCTTCCTCAGAGAAATAACCATCCCTGGAGACGGTATATTCGTAGGAGCCTTCTAACAACTCCATAGAAGCAAACCCATCTTCATCCGTGGTGAGCGTATGACCCTCCGGGCTCAGTACAATAGTAGCTTCTTCAATGGGATTGGCAGGATCTTGCTCCTCAGTGACAATAAAGCTGATCATATGATGTTCGTCCTGGACCTTAGTACCTCCTGAAAATGCGGCAACATAGTTGTTACGGGATGAGCCGACCACTTCCATGGAGTTATCACCTGTTACATCCGGGAGGACACCGATGGCATCCACCGCATCAGGCATTGGTATAGAGTCGAGCTTCTGACCGTCACTACCGCTAAGGAAGTAAATAAAGTTATCGTCGAAGAGTGTCCCGATGGCAACATCATTGATCCCGTCACCGGTTATGTCGCGTAATGGTGCAACCGACCAGGGCTGATCCGCTACCGGTGTGCTCCAAATATATTGACCATCTTTTCCAGAAATGGCAACGGCTTGTGGAATAGAAGAATAAGCCGGGTAGACATCGATGTAGCCATCCTCATTCAGGTCACCGGCCTGCCAAAGGTCAAGGATTATAGCATTGCCCAGGTTTCCGGAATACACAACTTCTCCATCGGTAGCATCAACCAGGTAATAATGGCCACTAAAGCTGCCTACCATAATATCTCTGACGCCACTCTCATTGATATCGCTGATCTGTTCAAGTGCCCAAACGGAGCTACCAGCGGTATTAAGCTCCCACTGAATGCTTCCGTCTGCCCCACTAATACCGATAACCTTGCCATTTTGATCGGGAGTCTGTCCACCACCTATAACATCGGGCACGCCATCACCTGTAAAGTCTTCAACGGCAAGGACAGAAAAAGCGGCACCACCCATGCTGGTTTCCCAGATGATTTCGCCGTTCTCACCATTTAACAGGAATATCCTTTTGGGACCTGTGCCCTGACCATCATCACCGGTAGCTGCCAAAACATCACGATACCCGTTTCCATTGTAGTCATAGGTAACGTCAACCATATATACCCAACCACCACCTCCAAAAATGGTCGTTTCGAACCGCCATATGATTTCACCGGTTCTTGCAGAAAGTGCCGTAACGGCACGGTCACCATAGGCAGTACCTACAATAATATCAAAAAAGCCATCATCATTGAGGTCATCGGTTACAGCTACTCCTTTGGGATATTCAACCGTACCCAGTTCAATATCCCATAATAATTCAGAAGTACCACTGGCATTACCATTATATAACATGATGTTGGTACCCCGGGTACACACCAGTACATCATCAAAGCCATTACCGGTGACATCCGGAATACTTGTTATCGCGCGGGGATTATTCATGGTGCTGCCGGGAAGGTTCACATCCCAGATCACTTCACCCAGCATCAGATCTTCATCGTCAGACATTCCGGTAAGATCAATTGTATGGGGCGACTGATCTTCGTTATTAAACAGCAAAGTGGCTTCTTCTTCAATTTCGCCCGGCGTCAGGGGTTGAAACCAGATCGGAAGCTCCATGTATTGAACCGGTTCCAGGGTTATCGGGAACTCAACTGTCCAGTCCCACCAGAAATCTTCTGAAGAAAAGGTGATATCATCAAATACCAGATCTTCATCACCCATGTTTCGAACCTCCATGTAGAGGCGATTGCTTGAATTCATGCGCACCGATCCGAAATCAAGTTCTTCCTGGGTGGCTTCCAGGTGGGGACCCGAGGCCAGCCCATTGCCAAAAATCTCCACCTCTGTCACCGGGACAGCGGGATCATTGGTATGAATCTCAAGGATTTCATCGTACCTGGCAATCTCCAGGGGTTCAAATGTGATGGTAATCTCCTCAAAAGAGTCCGGCTCAACAGTCAGGGGGAAATCCGCAATCACTGTAAAAGCATCATTATCCGGGGGAAACAGCAATTCATCAATGATGAGATCACCGGTACCCTGGTTGAAAACCGCCATATCCCAGGAAACGGCATCACCGATTGTTACATTGCCAAAATGGTGGGAATCAACCACATCAATAACAGGCGTTCCTGTTCCCCAGGGCTCAACTTTATACAAGGTACTCTCACCGGTAGACGTTCGTCCGATAAACCACAGGAAGGTCCCGTCATAATAGATACCGCTTGCACGGTGATCGTCATAGGTAAATGTCTCCACGTGTGAACCGTCCTGCTCAACCAGGTGGATGGTGTTGTCCCAATAGTCGACAATCCAAAGCGAATCACCCTGAACGGCCAGATCCCATGGCTGGTCAGTGGGTGGCGTAAAGCTGGACAACTCATTGCCATCATCATCCACATGATGAATCGTACCCGGATTCGGGAAATAGGTTGCTACCCAGAAATCCCCGTCATCATAAGCAATGCCTGACATATAATTCTCCATCAGGGCAAACTGGGATACCTCATTGCCCTCCATGTCAAGCTCTAAAGCAATGGCAGGATCACTGATACCGCCTACCTGATTGATCGTCCATAGATGTCCGTTCGCATATGTCAGGCCCAAAGCCTCCTCATGACTCCCCGTGAAAAAATGTTCATTTTCTCCGGTCTGTGGATCAAACCGGTACATGTTGGGGCCCTGGCCACCACCATAAGATCCTATATATATATACTCACCATCAGAGGCAAGGCCACCGGCATTGTCGTTTATGGGGTACATATCCACGATGGTCCATCCATTATCCTCAAGGAGCTCATCACCGCTAGCATTCCCATAAAAGGGTAAACATACAAATAATAAAAGCAACAGGCTAAAAGTAAATGTTTTCATTGGTACAGTTTTTTTGTTGATAGATGTGTTATCATTGCAATATAATAAATATTCCAATAAAATCAATATTTTTAGTCGGTGAGATAATCACACAAAAACAGCGAGATGACAAAAACTATCGCTCAATAAGTAGTTTCCTGTGCACAACACCATTTGAAGTGTCGATCTGTAAAATATACAGTCCGTCAGGAACACTTTGAATGGTCAGTTGAACATCTCCATTTTGTTGGGAGATGTTTTCAAGATGATGGATCCGGCGTCCTTTTAAGTCAAAAAAGGCAACGTTTTGAATACGTCCGGAGCCATCCATGGATATGGTCAGAGGGCCATCGGCAGGATTTGGATAGATAGTTACAGCCGGTAAAGCAGGCTCTTTATCGATGGAAGTTTCATCATCATCCTCCGGTGCTTCATAAGCCAGCTTGATCGCCTGATAAACATCCAGATTCTCTTCATCCTGTATGAAGGCGATTACCTCAATACCGGTAGTATCTATCTGACCATGGGAGAGATCATAGACCATAGAAGCAGAAAATACATCACCAAAATCCTGATCCTTGAGCGACAGACCGGAAGCATCGGGAAGGAATTTGCGGTTTACGTGATAAAAAGTTGATTCTCCATTATATCCCGGCGGTTCTTCAAATGAGACAGAATCCTCTGTGAGTACTACATAGAGGCGCAATGGCCGTTCTTCAAAAGCTACAAAAGCGGTGGTCTCTATGTTTACGGTCAGTGTGTCTTCCTCAATATAATAGGTCCCATCAATGGTATGGCCAGCAGGTTTGTCAAGTTCCATGTCCATAATGCTGTCTGTCAGAAATTCAGTCCCGCCCTGGAAGATGTTCCCAACAACTGCAAAAGGCGTATAAGTAACCCCATACAGGTCTCTTCTGATATCATGGTCTCGCGGATTAAACGCATATAAAGGACTGTTTTCATAAGAAAACGGATGATAGAACACCATAGCATAATCGTCATCGGCGGCTATCATGTCACGGATATCCGGGTTGATCATTGCACAGCTTCCACAGTTGACACTCGAAAAGCTCTCCAGCAGGGTCAGTTTCCTTTCCGGAAGATCATCATATACGCCAACCATCCGGTATAGCGTATCCGAGGCCACCTCATCAACGGACGCACCATTTACACCTGAAAACCATATCCTGACCTCATATTCTCCGGGTGCTTCAGGTTCCCAGGCCGGTTGAGCCTGGTAGTAAAACGGAATGTTGGGTTGTACGTTGATGTCATCAAAAAACGTGCTTACCACCTCATTATCATTAATCTGATAATGCATATAAACAGATTCAAACGTGCCGCTGCCTATATAGGAAACCTCACCGTGAATATCATATACGGATTCTGTAAGGGCAAGCGGGCCACTGAAATACTGTTCGGCACGGATCAAATTCGTCTGTGCCACGGCTTGATTTGCCACAAAGGCAAACAAAACAAAAGCACTCAGGAATAATCGTATCAAAAGCGACATAACTCAATATTTTGTGAATAATAGGTTTCAAATATTTAACAATGTAAATTTATGGATGTTTTTACAAAAAAGCAATTCTACAAACAGTGAACAGTAAACGGTGAAAAAAGCTCGAAGCTCGAAGCT
>CAYMDX010000102.1:0-8986 GCA_964389125.1 uncultured Bacteroidales bacterium | reverse complement strand
GGGCTACACCAAAAAGCAAAATCAATGCCGGGGGAAAGAAGAAAGCTCCGTTGCCCCCAACCATCGTGGCCAGTAAACCTATGATAAATCCGATTAACGGCAACCAATAGTAACTTAACTGTATAAGCGGATCATATTCCATGTGTTTATTCTTCCCCTTTATTGTTCAACTCCCATTAAGCAGATAAGTTGATTATTCGTTAAAAGTAAAAAAGGGGGTAACCCGGTCTTTGTCGTTCTTACTGAACAGAAATCCATAGGGGCTCAATGCGGGCACGTAACGACATACGACTGTTATCATGCCAAACAGGGGTATGGCCAATACCAGACCAATGATCCCCCAGACCAGGTAACCTACCACCACAGACATAATAATAAAGACGGGATGCACATCGACCTTGTCACCCAGGACGATCGGCTGCAGAATATAGGTGTCTATGATCTGTGCCAGCGCGAATGTCAGGGTTATACCTACCAGCATCCCGATACCGCCGTCAGATACCAGGCTTACGGCGATGGCGATAAAATAGCCGAACAGGTTACCGATAATCGGGATGATGGATAGCAAGGCTGCGATCAGGCTGATCAGCAAGGCGTTCTCCAGTCCTGAGGCAAAGAGGCCTACAAAATATAATATGGCCAGGAATATCATCAACAGCAACTTCCCGGCCAGGTAGCGCCGGCTCACCGCTGACGATTTCGACACAATGGTGGCAATCTCTTCCCGCTTGTTTTCGGGAAAGAACCGCAGGATAAACGCTTTGAACTTACCCCTGAAGTGGATAAAAAGAAAGACATAGACTACGATCAACAGGCCATTGGTAAGATACCCGAACAAATTCATTACAAAACCCAGCGCCGGTCGGCCATCGCTTCGTTCGGAGCTACCCTCCCCTATTCCCAGGCCAAATCCGGATATCTGGTCCTGATCAAGTGGCGTCCTTTCCTCCAGGTATTCGCTTAACGATTGCATCTCGGCAGTCATCCTGCTTTGTATCACTTCCCAGTTCTCCGAAAACCCTTTTAACTGGTAAAATATGATAACCACAAATCCGGCAGTTACAGCCAATAAGACCAATGTAGAAGCTGAAGTCGCCAACACCCGGTTGACACCTAAAATTTCAAGTTTCTGTGTGACAGGTAGCAATAACAGGGCTAACACCACAGCGGTAAGCAGCGGAGCGAGGAAGGGCTTGGCATACACCAATCCGGCAAATAAAAAATAGGTGGAGACCACGAAGATGGCCAGATGTAGTAATACGCTTTTTCGCTTTTCCATGCTAAACGTTTTGGATGGCTTATCTCTCCATATAAAGCAAGCACGCAATTCGCGCCAACTATTTATGCACACCCTTCTGCTTTTAGGAAATTGTGGGTGCTTTATAATCCAGGTTTACATTTTTTCGAAAAACATCTTCAAACAAAAATAGCTAACTTTACAGAATAAAAAACTACATTTTCAAACAAATCTCTTATGTATGAAACAGGTTTCAGTCAAAACCGGATATGGCATGGATAAACCGGGAGCCAGAGAGAAGCTATATCATTCTTTGGTTACCGGCCTGGTTTTTCTGTTATTGGTTCTGTTTGCGTTGCCAGCGGCTGCGCAGGAGGATGAAAATGCCGGCGAAAATCAGGAACTCACCCATTCACTTGGCGTTGGTGCTGGTTTTACTACGGGAGTCGGCTTGTCATACAGATACCTTCCCGATCAATTTGGCTTCCAGACCACTTTTGCTCCGTTAAGGGTAGATGATGATGAATCAAGGATAAGTTTTGGGCTTTCATTTTTATACAGAATTTTTGAAACCGGAAATACCAATTTCTATCTTTATCAGGGAAATCATTTTTTATATGAAAAGTGGAAAAGAGATTCCTACTCAAATATGAATGACGCTGACGTTGATATACGTTTAAACAATGGATTGGGTTTGGGTTTTGAGCTGATATTCCTGGACAACATAGGCTATAATATTATGGTTGGCTATGCTGCCCGGGACAATTTCTCAAGTCTTGGACTAACCGGAGAGTGGGCGCTTTATTACAAGTTCTGATCCTTCATGATCAGTGTAATGGCTATGATGATCAACGTTGTGATGTATATCATTGGATCACTGTTGCCATGGCTTCAGTTTCCCGGGGGCAACCGCGTTAATAAGGGCACGTGCCAGAACCATATTTGAATCGATTACCGGCAATCCTTCTGCCAGGCGTTCTTTGTGTACCATGGGAAATTCGGTGCAGCCAAAAACCACCAGCTCAGCACCACGTTTTTTCAAGGAACGACAGGCCTCATATAATAACGCCAGGGCCTTGGTGTAATCTCCGTTTGTAATGGATTTTATACCGTATTCCGAATGGTAAATGGCCGCGTTCAGTGTAGTCTGTTCCTTCTCTGTGAGGTTAATCGCCTCCAGACCGAAATCCTCCAGCCTGTTATATAACCCGGTACTGTGGGTTCCGGTAGTTCCTAAAATGCCGGTACGCCTGGCATCAGGGTGGTAATGACGTATAAATCCAGCCACCTCTTCGATCATGTTCAGTAGCCTGATGTTTGTATGTTTGGCATACAGCTCCTGCCGGATAACATCGAAAATGGGCGTGGCATGTGCCGAGTTACAGGCCAGCCCGGCCACTTCCACCCCCAGCCTGTCCATCTGCAGTAATATCTTCACGATGGCATGGGCAGGGTTTTCATTGACCCTGCCCATGATATACTCCGTCCGGTCATTGATTTCTGAGGGAAGGGAGAAAAGCAATTGAGACACATGATCCTGGTCACTTCCTACCAGGGTCTGGGATATTATTTTTGCAGATAAATCAATTCCGGCACCCGGCCCCATGCCACCAACGATGCCAATGGTTCCTTTCTTCAAATCCATAAGCTATTCTCTTGCTTCCAGGATTAACCTTGCCAGGGTACCAAATTCTTCGTGTGACACCCTGTTGTCACTGTCATAGGTATCCACCCGGTGTACAATGAGCAGGTCATCATCGGGAAAGATCACCAGATGATGGCCACCGGCACCCCTGGCCGAATAAGCCCCGTCGGGAATATCCACTCCGGGGTAATGGGGAAATGTATTGAAGTCCCTGGCTACCCACCACATGTATCCGTATCCGTCCACATCGTACAGGGTGGCATCAGAATGGTAACGGGTACTCTCGTACACCCAGTCTTCCGGGATCACCTGCTGGTCTTCCCAGCGTCCGTTACGCAGCATCAGCAAGCCGAAACGGGCCAGATCACGGGCGTCAATGGCAAAAGGATAAGCAGGATGAATCGACTCCTCTCCGGTGACATACCAGCCATCTTCTGCCTCAAACTGTTCCATCCCGATAGGCCGGGCAATCTCTTCCCCGATGGCTTCAAATATATCTTTTCCTGTGAACTCCCTGAAGATGGTTCCCGAAGCATTGAAGTCCCAGTTGTTATAATACCAATGTGTTCCGGGCGTTACGATAAGCCCGGTGGGTTTCAGATCTTTCATCCGCTGTGATTCATACAGGGCGTCATGGTATATCCCCGAGCGTGCCTTTAAAAGATCCCGCATCGTAGCCGTACGTTCTTTTTCTGTAAGCGGAGGGTCGTCATCAATACCGAGTTCTTCCATGGTAGCGTCCATGGAGATGGTTCCGTCTGCAATATAGTTTCCGTACAAAGCACTGAGAAAACTTTTCCGGAGGGAATGGGTCATGTATTTGGTGTCCACCTCACCCCATTCATCCACGATTATACCGTCAGAAACAATCATCACCGCCGCAGTAGCGATGGTATCCGCATGCTCTCTGGCCAGGGCCAGGCCTTCAGAGGTGAATCCCAGATCCTCCGGGGCATCAGCCTTATCCCAGGTCTCACCGGGAAAACGCTCTACATCAGTGGCACAACCCGCCACGAAAACCGAAATCATCAAAATAGAAAAAAACCGTACCATGTTACACTTTTATGTTGGTTATACATCATTGATTTGACACTCCAATAAGAAACCCTGATCGAGGCGTCCGTCACATCCAACATGGACGCTTGTCAGCCAGGACGAGTTAAGGTCTCCACTTCAACCTGTCATGCAGATTCAGCATATTGTACTCTTTCATGAGCTCCGCCACCTTATCCAGGGGAATGGCTTTTGCCTCATTCCCGTGGTTTCCGGTCATGTCTTCTGCCATGAACAAAGCATTATAGATGGCTTCCTGCGTGGCTTCTTCCACAGCCCGGAAGAGGGTATTCATGTCATTATTTCCGATCAGGGCAGGAATTTCAACCGGTGACTGACCCGTCACATAAGGGATCGTGTAAGCTGTGGAGAAAGCAATGGCGAAATCGCCCGAACCGTTCGACATAAAATTGGTCGTGCGCCCCATGCCCACAAATGACCGTTTGGCCATCCGTTCCAGGTTTCGCGCGGACAAGGGTGCGTCGGTGGCTATCACGATCATGGCTGACCCATCTTCTTCCTGTCCGATCCGCTCTTCCTGGTATTCTCTTGTAAACGGGACCCCGTTGATGTACAACATGCGTCCAAAATTGGCCTGTACCAATACGCCTACGGTGTAAGTATCATCTCCGACGGGTGCAGTGATCCGGGAAGCGGTTCCGATGCCGGCCTTCCAGCCCAGACTGGTTGTACCTGTCCCGGCACCCACATTCCCTTCAGAAACAGGGCCTCCGGATGCATTTTCAATGGCTGCAAATACATCCCGATGGTTTACATGCTGACCGCGGATATCGTTCAGGTAACCGTCGTTGGTTTCCCCTACCAGCGCATTGACCGACCTTACATTTTCATTGCCCGGCTGCTGAAGCATCCACGCCACGGTGGCTTCCACGGCCGTTCCTACATTCAGGGTGTTGGTCAGCATAATGGGTGACTCGATGTTTCCCAGTTCCTCCACCTGCAGTGACCCGGCCATCTTACCGAAACTATTGAAACAGTAGATGGCACCGGGCACCTTCTCCCGGAAAAGGTTACCCTCGTGTGGCAGAATGGCTGTCACACCGGTACGAATGTGCTCCCCTTCGATACGGGTGGTATGCCCCACCTTCACTCCCGGCACATCGGTGATCATGTTCAGCGGTCCCGGCGGCATTAAGCCAACATCAACACCAAGCGCTACGGCCCTCGACCGGCCGGAAAAATCCTGTGCCTGCATCCAGGCTGGATTCATCAAAAGAATCAATACAATTGCTAATATACGTGGATTTATATTCATAAGTTTATATCTTTTATTATTACTGTATTTCTGTATTTTGAAGGTAGTTTTTTGTTATGGGTAGATGTTAAAGGTTAGATATCTTCTACCTTCATTCATCTAACTAATTTTTAAACCGCTGTTGTTGCTTCGCTGTCATTTGTTCGGTGAACAGTGAACAGTGAACGGTAAACGGTAAACGGTGAACGAGATAGAACTGGGAGCTGGGAGCTGAGATCTGAGACGCGTGTGATGGCCGGGGCTTTTGTCCATGCGGGGGTCAAAACCATCAAACCCAACAGCAAAGGCGCTCCAGGCCGATTGACCACCTACAATTCTCCTTCCCCCGTCTGGTAGATCATATCCTCATCATCGATGTAGGGCCTGTCCCATACACCCCCCATCTCCCTGTCCATATCCAGGGGATAGAGATACTGACCGCCGTTTACATAGTTGATCTTGGTGATGTCGGCCGGCCCCCATCCGGGCACCTCTATCTTGACGATGGTGCCGGGATATTTCTCCCCTGCGATGCCGGTCTCATAATAGCCGCGGAAGAAGTGTACGCGGGTCTTGTGCACCACGATATCCAATTCGTCAAAATCAATCCCAACGCGGGCATGCCATTCGGGGGTGGTCACCTGCATCAGAGCCGGGGTCACCACGATCCGGTTGTTATCGCCAAACAGCAGCACCAGGTAACGGTCGTCAAGCATCTCTACCGTGGCATTGTCAAGCTGCACGGGGTCACCGGCAAACATATCGGTGGTGCCGGCCACCTCGATCGGACCGGTCTGGTCGCCTGCTGACCAATCCCTGTTATGGGCCTCCTGAAAAATCTCACGGTCAGCCAAAGTGCCGATGGCAAAATCGGATGCGCCCTGGCGGATCAGCTCGTTGGTGATCCAGCTGGCGCCGCCTGTACGGTCACAGCCATCAGCGATCACCACGGGGGTTTCAGCGTTGGCAACGGCTTCCATCGCACGGCTTACCCCACCTTCCACATCATAAATATCCTTAAACACAAAATCCTCCCGGTGTGCCCAAAAAAACGCATTCATATCATCAGCGATGCGGTCAGCCAGCTCCTGGTCGCCATTGGTGACCACATAAATGGAAGCCCCGTTGTTGGGCACATCGGCATAGGCAAAGCCGAAATTCACCGACACATAGACGTCCTGTTCACGATTTTCCCAGCGGCGGGCACGCTCCATAATCTCGCGGGCAGGATACCGGATGGTTCCCTGAAAGAAGCTGGGGGTAATGATCCCGGGCTTCCTGGTTGCCACCACCGGGCTGTAGGTGCCCTGCAACGCCCGGATCATGACATCAGCCGCCCGTTCACCCATCAGGGCGGCATCATAGTGCGGGAATCGTTTGGTGGCAAATACGGCATCGGCGGCATCATCAGCCACCAGCTCAGCATCCACACAGGCATGCAGGTCGAGCGACGCTGTAATGACCGCATCCGGCCCGAGGATGTCTCTCACCATGCGGGCCAGCTCTGCTTCCGGCCTTGCGATGCCTTCAACAGCCATGGACCCGTGCACCGCCAGATGAATACCATCAAAAGGTCCTTTATTGATCAAGTCATCGATCATCCTTTCCGTATAATAGGTCCATACCTCCCTGGAGTTCCAGCTGCGGGAAGTTCCACCAACCGGCATGCCCGCCGGGGAAGTGATCCCGATGAGCTCTGCACCACCATAAGCAACCATGCGCCCTTCAAAACCATCAATATAGGCCCTTCCGCTTCCGCCTCCGAGGATTTCATCACTGGCCGGTCCGGTTGCCAGCCAGTCATCCAGACTTGCAAGATCGGGACAATAGGTGCAGGTTTCATGAACAAAAGAGAGCACAGCAATGCGGTAGGTGTCCTGGCGCCGTGGGACGTTACGCTCAGCCACCGACTGGGCAAAAAGACTATAAGCAATCCCTGTAAGAACCAGGGCCATCATCAGGGTAAAAAAAGGCGGTTTCTTCATTGTGAACGATTTATTGATTATGAACCATTGACAGACAAGACAAATATATGTAATTCTCATTTGTTTATGACTTTTTAAGAAAAAACTTGCATCTTTGAAAGCCAATTCACCTTATCCGGCTCCACGGGTAAGCACTGTTTGTCGCAACCATTCTATGTCACGAAAAAAAACACACACCGATCATGAAACAACCTATCAGCTTATTATTGTTATGCCTGTTAAACATATGTCTCCTTACAGGCCTGTCAGCAGTTGAAGCAACCACCGAAGGAGAAACGCATACGGCATCAAAGCGTTCCGCAAGCACTTCCAATCCTAACGATCCGGCAACCCGCCTGGACAGCCTGATGACGCTTTTCCACAACCACAATAACTTCAACGGCGCCGTACTGATTGCCCGGGAAGGCGAGGTGCTCTTTGCAGAAGGTTACGGATATGCCAATATGGAGCACGGCATTCCCAATGGTCCCGGCATGAAATACCGCATTGCTTCCAATGCAAAGCAATTTACGTCCATGATGGTCATGCAGAAAGTGGCTAAGGGGACAATGTCGCCGGATTCCACCATCAACACTTATATCCCGGATTATCCCAGTCCTCAGGGCGAGATCATCACCATCCATCATCTGCTGACCCACACCTCCGGTATGCCCCATTATGCAGGGATCCCCAACTTTTTCCCGCGTTTCGGCAGGCAGGCTTTCGACCACAGGGATTTCGTCGAGCTGTTCTGGGATCTGGAACTGATAGCGGAGCCCGGCGAAAAATACAGCTACAGCAGCTTTGGCTATTACCTGCTGGGGTATATTCTGGAAGAAGTTTCCGGAAAAGAGTTTCACGAACTGCTGGATGAGCGCATCCTCGATCCGCTTGAGATGCAGGATACCGGCATTGAAGACCACCGGCAGATCATTGAAAACCGGGCTTACGGTTACGACATGGTACTTGACGGATTTTTGAGGGCATATTTCCGTGACCTTTCAACCGCCCTGGCCACCGGAGACATGTATACCACCCCCTTCGACATGGTCAAATGGGACCGGGCGCTGCGGGAATATACCCTGTTGGACAAAGAGTACCAGGATCTGATCTTTGAGCCGGAGCTTGATGGTTACGGCTATGGATGGCGCATCGGACATATGGACATTGATGAGAATGACAGCCTCTATTACCATGAGCACACTGGTGGCACCAATGGCTTTACCAGCATCGGCACGAGGTTGCCCGATGACGCCTACTATATTGTGGTGTACTGCAACACCCGGCCGGGAGAGATCCGTTCCATCCGGACGCAGATTGTCAACATCCTGTATGACAAGGAGATCGAATTTAACCCGTCAATCCCGATTGCAGCGGCACGTATTTTGGAGGAGGAAGGGCTGCATGCATCCCTGGATTACTTAGAAGAACCGGGCGACGATGATGAAGGCGAAGATGGGTTGGAGCTGAATCACATCACGCGGATCGGAAGGGACCTGATGCAACTGGATCGAAACAGCGAAGCCGTTGCGTTTTATGAGCTGGGAACCCGTATATTTTCGGATTCAGCCAGGGCACAGCTACTCCTGGGGGATGCCTGGGATGCGGCCGGAGAAGAAGAAAAGGCTGTTACCGCTTATGCCAGGGCCTTATTGCTGGATCCCTCCCACGAAGCCACCCTGCAGCGACTGCAACGTTATTCGGAGGAGTAAACATGTCGGCAGGCCTATCTGGCTAAACGCGCCAGGCAGAGAATCGCTATACCTGAAAACCAAAGACCAAACCCCTTGACCGTCTGCCAACCTTCTTTGTCGGTAAGGGCCACGAACAGA
>CAYMDX010000101.1:0-9004 GCA_964389125.1 uncultured Bacteroidales bacterium | reverse complement strand
TCTAATTTCTAACTTCTACCTTCTGCATGGATAAAAGGAGAAGGCTGCAAAATGCTGAAATGCAGATACATACGCAAATATAAACAGGTGATCAATGGGTCAAAACGGGAAAGTGTATTTTATGTCCGACAGCCATCTGGGTGCTTTTGGCCCTTCAACCAGCCGGGAACGTGAGCAGTTGCTGGTTCGTTGGCTTGATGAAGTAAGTCGCGATGCTGAGGCCATCTATTTGCTTGGAGATATTTTTGATTTTTGGTTTGAATACCGGCGGGTGGTTCCCAAGGGCTATGTCCGCCTCCTGGGGAAATTGGCGGAGCTTACTGACCGTGGCATCCCGGTGCATTACTTTCGTGGGAATCATGACTTGTGGGATTTTGAGTACTTCCGTAAAGAGCTGGGTGTCACTATGCACAAGGAACCGCTGGAAGTCAGTATCAATGGTGCCACATTTTTTATTGGTCATGGAGATGGTTTGGGTCCCGGCGATAAAGGCTATAAGTTGATGAAATGGTTATTTACCTGCCGTTTATGCCAGCGGGTGTTTGCCTTTTTGCACCCGTCCCTGGGTATGGGGCTGGCGGGCCTTCTTTCAAAAAGAAGCAGGGTATCTAATAATAAATACAATAAAGAGTCATACCGCGGCGAAGATCATGAGTATCTGGTACAATATGCAAAGGACATATTAAAAAAACGGAAGGTGGATTATTTTGTGTTTGGGCACCGTCATTTACCCCTGGCGTTAGACCTTATGCCGGGGGTTCGTTATGTGAATACCGGTGACTGGATCACCTATTTTACCTATGCCGTTTTTGACGGGCATACCCTGTCACTCCGCAACTATAAAGAGGAGATCACTGACAAGTGAGGGATTATTTGTCCAGGGATGGAATGGCAATGGTAAAGCTGGTACCCTGTTCTGTCGTTGAGGTATAGTCGACGCTTCCTCGCAGGTATTGTTCGGTAAGGATTTTGATGCTATATGTGCCCCAGCCCCGGCCTCTGTTTTTGGTGGAAAATGACTTTTGAAACAGCTTCAGCTGGTCAGCCCGCGGTATAACCTGTGGATTCTTA
Source organism: uncultured Bacteroidales bacterium (assembly GCA_964389125.1). Lineage (GTDB taxonomy): Bacteria > Bacteroidota > Bacteroidia > Bacteroidales > UBA7960 > PUPG01. The sequence continues at coordinate 7,933 of CAYMDX010000101.1, read as the reverse complement.
ACCGTAAAATAGGCATTGCCACTGTCATTATCAAAAAAGGCCGTTACATCAACCGTGTCATTTTTGCCACCCGCTTCGAGGGCATTCTTTACCAGGTTTATCAATACCCTGCGCAGAAGGGTACGTTCAGTGATAATCTTTTCGTTTGATGCTGAATTGTTTACGATTCGGCCTTTGAACTTTTTCATGTTTTTCACCGTGCGTATCACCTCGTTGGTGATATCCGACAGAACCACCGGCTTGTACTCGGGTTGCAGGCTTTGTGATTCGGCACTGTTGATCAACCGGTAGGATTGTACCTCGTCGCTGATTCCGGCCGATACTTCTTTCAGCATCGTACGGATCTCCTCTTCCGGCATCTGGTTATAGGTCTCACTGAGTCCGTTAAGAACAGCCGCAGTATTTAATATATCATGCAGAAATATGCTTTCCAGCATCTGACGCCGCTTTTTTTCGCTGATATCTTCAAGGGCACAAAAGGTAAATGTATTGCCTTTAAAGGTAAATGGCCTTGTATAAACACTCAGGTTCATTGAAGTACCGTTTTTTAAAGCGATGTTGCACTCCTCCCGGCCGGAATTCCCGCCTTCACTACTATCCAGTGCCAGGTTGAAACCACATACCCTGCAAAACTCTGATGAACCACAACCCAGGGTCCCTTCATGAATATTTATACAGCCCAAACATTCACCCGGCCTGTCACCGATGGCTTCATCTTTATTTACTTTCTCCGGTTGTACCGGGTTGCGGTTAAGGTATACTACCTGCCGGTATTCGTTCAGGATCATCAGAATGTTGGGTGTATCCTTGAGAAGGTCAGTGAAAACCGGGCTATGCGTTATTTCATCGGCCAGCATTTTGAGCTTCCCCGGATCACTTTTTAAGGTAGGGTCAAACATGGGCGACTGGTATTGGAATTATTATGCTAAAGTACAAAAATTTGTAAATCGCTGCATCAATGCGCTTAATCTCATGAAGAAAAAGACAGCAAACAGATTTTTTCCTATATTTGTGTATGCTGTGACCAAAATACACTGTGTTTATGCTAAATGACAGAGATATTAAACAATTGGAAGAAAAAGGCATCAGCAAAGAGGCCTTCCTTCAACAGATAGATTATTTTAAAACAGGATTCCCGCCTTTGCATTTGGATCGACCGGCTACTGTCGGCGATGGGATATTACAGATCGATACCTCCGGCATAGATCAGTTGGTCCGCACTTATGATTACGCCCTGGGCGATCTCAACGTAATGAAGTTTGTGCCTGCCAGTGGGGCAGCTACCCGGATGTTTAAAGATCTTTTTGTATGGCGCGACCTGCTTGCTGCCGGGGTAGACACACAAAAGATGCTGGACACCAATCCGGAAGCCGACAAATTCTTTAGCCAGATAAAGGAGTTTGCGTTTTGGGAGGATCTCGCTGTAGCCATGGATAAAGATGACCTGGATGCCGATCACCTTCTTGAAAACCAAAATTTTCTGCCGATACTTGACTATCTTCTGTACGACCAGGGCCTGGATTATGCTGCATTGCCCAAAGCGCTGATCGCATTTCATGATTATGGAAGTTATGTGCGTACCCCCCTGGAAGAACACCTGGTGGAGGGCGCGCGCTATGCAGCTGATGATAACGGCCTCGTAAGGCTCCATTTTACGCTATCTCAAGAGCATGTCAGCCTGTTCCGGGAAAAGTTGCAAATGGTGCAGGGTTCCTATGAGCAGACTTATAACGTACAGTATGAGATCAGCCATTCTGTTCAAAAGCCTTCTACCGATACCATTGCCGTGGATATGGACAACCTGCCCTTTCGCGAACAGGATGGCACCCTCTACTTTCGTCCCGGCGGCCATGGTGCATTGATCGATAACCTGAATGACCTGGATGCGGACCTGGTCTTCATCAAGAATATTGACAACGTTGTTCCGGATCGTTTGAAAGAACCGACAATAGAGTATAAGAAGGTCCTGGGCGGGGTGCTGCTGCACCTTCAACAGAAAGTGTTTGATCTGCTTCGCCGGCTCGACAGCGGAGATCTCCCATCGCAGGAATACGACCAGGCAGTGGACTTTGCCGTCAACGAACTGAATATCGACAGAAGTGTCTTCCCGGTTGATGTAGCAGAAGGCAGCAGGGTGCTGCGTTCATCACTTAACCGGCCGCTAAGGGTGTGTGGGATGGTTAAAAATGAAGGTGAACCAGGGGGCGGCCCTTTCTGGGTCAGTGACCGTCAGGAAGGCTTCAGAAGTCTGCAGATCGTTGAAAAATCGCAAATTGACCTGGACGACCCCCATCAGGCTGAGCAGCTGCAAAAGGCAACCCACTTCAATCCGGTTGACCTGGTGTGTAGCATCAAAGACTATCAGGGTAACAAATACAACCTGAAGGAATTTATTGACCATGAAACCGGCTTTATCAGCCAGAAATCAAAGGACGGTAAGGACCTGAAAGCACTTGAAAGGCCCGGACTCTGGAATGGTGCCATGGCTTACTGGAACACCCAATTTGTAGAATTGCCGCTCAGCACATTCAGCCCGGTGAAAATACTGAATGACCTGCTGCGCGACACACATCAGTAACCCAATCTTGCCAGCCATATGCAACCGGGGATTGTTACCGGAGATCTGCCCGGGGTTGACCATTCTGCATTATTGTTCCGATAACGTATACCGGTTATTGATAGACCGGTTCAGGACGTCAGTGAATACCGGTCAGCGGTTCTGTTGCATGTTTTCCCGTATGAAACGGCCTACATTTTCCACACCAATATCTTTTGCAAGGATTTCATGGTTCGCATTCAGGATGAATATCTGTGGGATGGCATAGATGTCATAGTCATCCATAAACGTTGTTTCATTATGGATGTCATGAAGATGAATCCAGGTATCGGGATACGTTTCGATTGTTTCAAGCCATTTCTGCTGGTCGGCATCGGTATTCATGGCAACCACACGTACCCCGTGCCGGCGTAGTTCATTATAGGTTTCCTCCAGTTTTGGTGCTGCCTCACGGCAATATGGGCATTCTGAATCCCAAAAATAGAGAATAAGGTACTCGGCATCAATATCGTGCAGGCTGACAGCATCTTTGTTTGGGTCGTAAAGGGTAACATCAGGGGTTTTCTCTCCCAGCAGAAGTGGCCGTTTATTATCCGCCCTTTCTTTGAGATTGTGAAGCTGCTGCTCATCAACCCAGTCAACCTGGTCTGTGGTGTAATAATTATCAACCATGTGTACGAATACCTTATCCATGCCCATCATTTGGGAATGATCGGCATTATTGGTGATAAACCATAATGTGTATTCAAACACTTCATCATTTTGGCTGGCTTTCTCCAGGATACGTTCAGCTTCCTGGATGATGGTGTCGGGTTGCTGGATCAGCACATTGTTGAAAAAGATTCGCAGGCGGCTGTGGTATACAGGCGTATACAAGAGCCGTTCATCCGCGAAATCGATATTATTAAAATATTGGTTTTTATAGATTTGATACATGGCATCCACATCTTCCGAGCCATCCGGACGACGGGGCGGATCGGGCAAATCTGGGTCGCGCTGTGCCTTAAGAATATGGGCCAGTAAACCGTCCGGATCTTCTTCTATGATGCGATCCTGGAAAGCTTTTACATCCTGATCCATAGCCCTTAATTGCTGCTGTATCTGCATTTGCTGAGGGCTGTCCGGAGAAGCATTTTCCAACGCCTGTTCAAGCTCTCGTTGCTCGCGGTTTTTATCGCGGAGAAAATTCAGGTATTCATAAAAGGATGTATTGGCCGGCGAATGATCGAAATCTGCCGTGGAAATGAAATTATCCGGGTCTACATGCACTGTAAAATGCTGATTTTGATCAATAAGAAGCTCAAAGTTTCGGTCGTCCGGCAGGACAACCAGGTAAAGCCCTGGTGCCAAGCTTTCTTCGCCTGCAAACATGGCGATACCCTCTGCGTCAATATCCGTCGTATCTTCCATGTATTGCCGGTTACCAAAGTGATAAGCCAGGTAGCACTCCGGGGCTTCCGTATCTTCAAAATGAATGCTGATATGATGCCCTTCACCGGCATTTACGTTCATTGATGCCAGTGCTATGATGGCGGAAACCATGATCATGGTTATGCGGATTCTTGTTTTTTTGTTCATGCGAATAGTATGATTTGGAATGAGCGTTTACGGGATTATGGGTTATGGGTCGATTAGATATTATGTATTTGAATGCCTGATAGAGAATTACTACTATAGCCATTCCTCGTCACTTTGGAAAAGCCCTGGATCAACGTCGTCTTTATACAGAATATTGTGAACGGCGCCAAGGGCATTGATGGCTTCCGGTCCCCAGCGCCACCGGTATAGCTGGCGCAAAAGGTTAATGGCATTTTGCCGCGCCGGAAGGGTGTTCTTCTGATACAGCATCACGAAATCTTTCATGTCCTGGTAAATGTCAGCCATGTTTTCCGACAGACTGGCCTCTTCCGAGTCAAAGCTTACGTTGTGGATATAATAGGTATCCTGATCCTGGAATTTGTCCCGCAGCGTTTTAAAAATCTGTTCCCATTGTTCCTCGGTGACATAACGTTCGCTCTCACTTTCGTCTTCGGTTTCAACGGCTGGTATCAAAGCACCTTTGAGATAGAGCAGGGGGGCAATTCGCTGAAAGTAGGTCAGTATGTCGTTTGGTTGGTGGTTTTCAATATTTTCAAAAAACAAACAATATTCATTGGCCACGGTAATCATTTCCAGGATGGGCTTGGATAGAGTTTTGTCTTCGGGCGCATCTTGTTGTGTTGTCATATCAGCCTGGTTATAATCAAAGGGGTTAACGAAAATTCTTCGCAAAGGTTTGTTTTTTTGATGAGAAAGAAAAAGATTTTTTATACATTTGCACCCACAATTTGCCCAGGTGGTGGAATAGGTAGACACGCTACTTTGAGGGGGTAGTGGCCGCAAGGCCGTGCAAGTTCGACTCTTGTCCTGGGCACCAGATTTTATAAGTTCTTATCATTATTAACCGCCCGGATGGCGGAATTGGTAGACGCGCTAGTTTCAGGGACTAGTGTTGGCAACAACGTGCCGGTTCGAGTCCGGCTCCGGGCACCCATCCATCAAAAAGGTTATCTGAAAAAAATCAGGTGACCTTTTTTTGTGTTCATCCGGTATTTTATGCCTTTTGGCGAATTTTGCTTTGTCTAAGAAAAAAAATGCCCCTTTAGCCTGCCTCAAACCAAGAATTTTATCTAATATAGCACGTTTTTTTTAACCTTTTACAATTTGAATTATGCGTTATACTTTGCATCTCCCGATCACGTTGATTGCACTCCTGTGCTTATTCTTTGCCAATACCACTGTTTTTGGTGGTAATGAACCGGTAACAACCGCTAATCACCGTTTGGCCGAACGTTTCTCACCAACCAAAATCAACCGGATGGTGTTTGATACCCGCGTATCACCCGAATGGCTCAAAACCGGCGACAAATTTTGGTATACCTACAAAACTTCCGAAGGGAAGTTCTACTATTTGGTAAATCTTGAAGAGGAAACAAAAGAGCCGCTCTTTGATAACCATGAGATGGCCCGGCAGCTTACCCTGATTACCAAAGACCCCTATGACCATCAAAATTTGCCCGACATCGATCCGGAATTTGTGAAAGATGATCAGTTTTTCCGGTTTGAAGTTACCAGTACCAAAATGGTAGAAGTTGAGCCGGAAGAAGATACTGATGACAATGATGAGCGTGAAGAAAGGGAAGATATGGAAGATATGCAAGAAGAGGATCAGGAAGATATGGACGAAGAGGATCAGGAGGAGGAAAGGGAAGATGATGAACAGGATGAGAACGAAGAGCAGGAAGAGAATAATGGAGAGAACGGGGAAGAAGATCCATCTGATGCGCCTGAAAAAGAACCAAAAGTCTTCTACCTGGAATATAACATTCAAACCGGTGACCTTTATGAAATCGAAGAAGAGGATGAGCCGGAGCCACAATCCTGGGCCAGTGTATCACCCGACAGCACCTACGTGGTGTTTGCCCGTGATTACGACCTTTACTGGATGGATAAGGAAAACTACATGAAGGCAATTGAAAATGAAGAAGATACAACCATCGTGGAGCATCGTATTACTACGGAAGGGGAGGAGCATTACGCCTTTGGTGGTGGCTATTCGGTGAACATGAATGATGATGAGGAAACCATCAAAGAAGAAAAAGAGAAGCGACGTCGGGCACGCATTATCTGGTCTCCGGATTCACGGCGGTTTGCCCTTGTAAGGCGCGACTCCCGCGATATCAAATATTTGTGGGTTATCAACTCCCTGTCTGACCCCCGGCCCGAGCTGGAAAGCTACAAATACCAGATGCCGGGGGAAGACCATCCAGCCGAATCCGAGCTTTGGGTCTTTGACATGCCTTCCGGCGAAGGGGATACCATTCAGGTAGAGGCCTTTACCAACCAAACGATATCGATTCCGCGGATGCGGCGCTCACACAAAGAATCCCTGGAAGATCATACCCCCGCTACCTGGCTATCTCCATCCGGCGATGAGCTCTATTTTACCCGTATCAGCCGCGACCTGCGCCGTTATGATGTGTGTCGTGCTGACCTTACTACCGGCGAAGTGGAGGTGCTGATCGAAGAACGGATGAATACCTATGTCGATACCCGCCGTCCGTATCTTATTGAAGAAACCGGTGAGCTGATACAATGGTCCGAACGGGATGGCTGGGCGCATTTCTATCTGTATGATCATGATGGTGAGAAAAAGCACCAGATCACCACCGGCCCCTGGCACGCCCACCGCATCATAAAAGTGGATGAGGATGACCGGGTGATGTATTTCACGGCCCAGGGACGGGAAGAAGGAGAAAACCCCTACTATACCCACTTTTATCGGATAAACCTTGATGGCAGCGACCTGCAGTTGCTCAACCCCGGGAACTACACCCACCGGGTGGCCCTGAGCGATTCTTATCAATATTTTGTCAATAATTATTCGCGTGTGGATGCCACACCGCGCTCGGATATACGTGACGCCGATGGAGAGCTGGTGATGCACCTTGAAACGGCTGACCTGTCCAATTTGAAGAATGCCGGTTATCAGTTTCCTGAACCTTATCAGGTGAAAGCTGCCGATGGAGTGACCGACCTCTATGGAGTCATGTATAAGCCTTACGATTTTGACCCCGACAAAAAGTATCCGCTTTTAATGTATGTATATCCCGGCCCGCAGACCGAAGCCGTCAACACCAGCTTCAGCCAGTATATGGATCGCACCGACCGCCTGGCACAACTCGGTTTCGTTGTGGTGACCCTGGGTAACAGAGGGGGCCATCCCAACCGGTCCAAATGGTATCACAACTATGGCTATGGCGATCTGCGTGATTACGGCCTGGCAGATAAAAAATATGGCGCGGAGCAGTTGGCCGACCGCCACGATTTTATTGATGTTGAAAAAGTTGGTATATTTGGTCATTCCGGCGGTGGCTTTATGTCAACAGCTGCCATGCTGCAATACCCCGACTTTTTTAAGGTTGCGGTATCCAGCGCCGGTAACCATCAAAACAACATCTATAACCGTTGGTGGAGCGAAAAACACCATGGGGTAAAGGAGATCGTTAACAATGAAGGCGAGGTCAAATTCGTTTATGATATTGAAACCAATGCAGAACTGGCGAAAAACCTGAAAGGTAAATTGTTGCTGACTACCGGCGATATGGACAACAATGTGCATCCGGCCAATACGTTCCGGATGGCTAATGCCCTGATTGAAGCCCAGAAACGCTTCGATATGTTTCTATTTACAGGAGAACGCCACGGTTATGGACAAAAGAATGAATACAATTTCTGGCTCACAGCCAATTATTTCGCCAAGCACCTCATCGGTGACTATTCTATCTCAACAGATATTTTTGAGATGCGCCGGGAACATAAGATGAGTCCGAGTGA
>CAYMDX010000100.1:6330-9005 GCA_964389125.1 uncultured Bacteroidales bacterium | reverse complement strand
GTTATACGCTGACCTTTTGTTAAACAGGATTTACCAGTAATCATTACGTTTGGACATAGCTATTATGTCATCTATTAATTCTATTATTCGTGAGTAAGAAGCCAGAAACCGACAACATCAGGACATTCGGTATCATCAGCCATCCGGATGCGGGTAAAACGACATTAACAGAAAAGTTGTTGCTTTACGGCGGCGCCATCCAAACAGCCGGTGCTGTAAAAAACAACAAGATTGTCAAGACAGCCACTTCCGACTTTATGGAGATTGAAAAGCAGCGGGGCATTTCCGTTGCCACTTCCGTGATGAGCTTTCGTTATCATGACCATAAAATCAGCATCCTCGACACGCCCGGGCACAAGGATTTTGCTGAAGACACCTACCGTACCCTGACAGCCGTTGACAGTGTCATCCTTGTAATCGACTGTGCCAAAGGCGTCGAGGAACAGACCCGTAAGTTGATGGAAGTATGCCGGATGCGCCACACACCGGTCATTATCTTTATTAATAAGATGGACAGAGATGGTCAGGATCCATTCTTCCTGCTTGAGGAGGTTGAGAATGAGTTAAACATCCATACCCGTCCGCTCACCTGGCCCATCGGGATGGGACCTTCCTTTCAGGGTGTTTATGAACTGTCAAAGAAACAGTTAAGGTTGTTCGAGCCTGGAAAGACCAGATTGGCGGAAGACATTTCCATCATCAAAGACCCGGATGAGGAAACCCTTTCCAGCCATATTGGTCCGGAAGCTGCAGCGCAGCTCCGGGAAGAAAGCGAACTCCTGGAAACTGTTTACGAACCTTTTGATGAAGCCTTATACAGGGATGGGTACCTGGCGCCGGTATTTTTCGGTAGTGCCCTGAACAATTTCGGAGTAAAAGAGCTTCTGGACACCTTTATCCAGGTATCCCCTCCACCTCGCAGTCGGGAAGCAGTACAACGAAAGGTAGATCCATCCGAGGAAGCCTTCTCTGGCTTTATTTTTAAAATCCACGCCAACCTCGACCCCAACCACCGAAACAGGATCGCCTTTTGCAGAGTGGTTTCCGGGAAGTTCGAACGAAACAAGTTCTACAAGCATACGCGCATCAATAAAAAGATTCGCTTTACAAGCCCCACCAGCTTCATGGCGGGTGATAAAAGCATTATCGACGAAGCCTGGCCCGGCGATGTGGTCGGACTGTATGACACTGGAAACTTTAAAATCGGAGATACCCTTACCGAGGGAGAAGACCTGACATATAAAGGCATACCCAATTTCTCTCCGGAGATATTCAGGGAGCTAATCAACAAAACCCCCATGAAGACCAAGCAGCTTGAAAAAGGTATTCGTCAGCTGACAGATGAAGGGGTGGCGCAACTCTTTGTAAAAACACACGGCAACATTAAGATTATCGGTACGGTAGGCGACCTTCAGTTTGAGGTTATCCGCTTCAGGCTGCTGCATGAATATGGAGCCTCCTGTGATTTTGTACCGCTAAACTATTACAAGGCCTGCTGGATCACCTCGGCTGACAAAAAGACACTGGACCGGTTTATCGCATCGAAAAACCAACACATCGCTTACGATAAGGAAAACCGTCCGGTCTATCTGGCCGAAAGCAAATGGATGCTGAAAGTCACCCGGGAGGACTTCCCGGACATCGACTTCCACTTTGCCTCAGAGGTTAACCAAGCAGAACTTCAGGCGTAAAGCATTGGGGCTTACAAAAACTATTTTTCTTATTTTTGATAAATAAAAACTCAGCCCTATGCATTATAAAGCAGACCCTGACAGGTACAACGCAATGACCTATCGAAGATGTGGCAGAAGCGGGATGCTACTGCCTGCCATTTCGCTCGGACTATGGCATAACTTCGGAGGTGTAGACACCTTTGAAAACGGCCGCAACATTATCCACCGGGCATTTGATGCCGGCATCACCCATTTTGACCTTGCCAACAACTACGGGCCGCCTCCTGGCAGCGCCGAAGAAAATTTTGGCAGGATACTCAAGCACGACCTTCGTTCGTACCGGGATGAACTCATCATCTCATCCAAAGCCGGATACGGAATGTGGCCCGGCCCCTATGGCGACGGCGGGTCCCGAAAATACCTGATAAGCAGTCTGGATCAAAGCCTGAAGCGGATGAAGCTGGATTATGTGGATATTTTTTATTCGCACCGCCCCGATCCTGATACCCCCATGGAAGAAACCATGATGGCGCTGGATCAGATTGTCCGCCAGGGGAAAGCCCTCTATGTGGGTATATCCAGCTATACTGCTGATCAGACTTCCCAGGCAGCTGACATACTAAACCAGTTGGGTACGCCCTGCCTGATCCATCAGCCGCGTTATTCCATGCTGGATCGCTGGGTCGAAGACGGCCTGCTGGATACCCTGCAAACCCTGGGTATGGGATGTATCGCATTCTCTCCCTTAAAGCAGGGCATTCTGACTGATAAATACCTGCATGGTATCCCGCAAGATTCCAGGGCCGGAAAGCCGACAGGCATGTTGTCATCGGACCAAATAACCGCCGAAACCATCGGTAAGGTGAACAGCCTGAACCAGATAGCCGCCCGCCGCAATCAAAGTTTGGCACAGATGGCCATCGCCTGGTTGTTAAAAGACGACCGTGTCACCTCAGTGCTGGTGGGTGCCAGCAGTGTTGATCAGCTTAACAACAACCTGGA
>CAYMDX010000100.1:0-6230 GCA_964389125.1 uncultured Bacteroidales bacterium | reverse complement strand
AATGCAAATGGCCTCAAATCCATTGATAATCTTATGAAGATCGTACCGGTCATTGCGCTGATTACAGGACTCTGGTTATTCAATCTGCCGGGTGAGCGGCATGTATACGGTCAGGATCCGGTTTTTTCGCAGTTTTTCGCTGCCCCGGTGTACCTGAACCCGGCTTTTGCCGGCTCCACCAAATGTTCGCGGATCGCGCTGAACTACCGTCAACTCCGGTCCATTGAAAATTTTCATACCATCAATTTTACTTATGACAATTATGTAGATGCCCTCCAGGGAGGTATCGGATTCATGGTCACCAGCGACATACCCAATATGTACCTGACCAGGAACAGCCTCAGCGGCTTTTATGCCTATCACCTGAGGGTGTCGCGCGATGTGGATATCCATTTCGGGGTTCAGGCCGGCTATGTGCGCAACGACTCCCGCTGGGATGAATTTGATTTTCATAATAACAATGAAACACCTCCTGACAATACCTGGACGCATGATTTTGATGTTTCTTCCGGCATCATGCTCTTTTCAGACCTTTTCTATGGCGGCGTGGCGGTTCATCATATGACAGAGCCGTCAATGAGTCTGTACGACGATGAACAATCCAAATTAAACAGGAAATACACCGGACACCTGGGTGTCTACCTGGAACCCGGAAGTTCAGGTGGCCTGCAAAGCCGTCAGCGTGATTTTTTCCTGTCGCCCAATATCACGTACCAGCGCCAGGGACACCACGCCTATCTCGGATATGGTGTTTATACGGGTATCAAGCCACTGATGGGTGGTGTCTGGTTCAGACAATGGATTGATTACCCGGTTGAAAGGAACAATACGTTGGTTTTCTTTGCGGGTATAAACGTGGATGATTACCGTATTGGTTACAGCTATGACTATTCTTTATCAGGATTTTCAGATGTTATGCACGCCGCCCATGAAATCAGCATTGTTTTCAGATTTAACTGTGCGGGTAGAAATATTGGAAGCAGTGCAATAAACTATCCAAGATTTTAGTTATTTTTGTGCGCGAATCAGTTTGGATCAAAACATATAATTATGACAAAGATGCATTGGAACAGGATACAGATTGTACTTATCCTGGCCATTCCGGCCATATTGCTGACAGGTTGTCCGCAGGAGGTATCAGAAACAACCGGCTGGACATACAACGATCCTGAAACAGGTGGATTTGAAGTTGTCGACCATCAGGAGCAAGAAACCGGGCCCGGCCTTGTAGCTATTGAAGGCGGAACTTTTGTGATGGGACGTACCAAGGAAGACGTTATGGGAGACTGGAATAATATTCCCAGACGCGTTACGGTATCCTCTTTTTTCATGGATCAAACCGAGGTTCGTAACCTGGATTACGTTGAATATCTGCACTGGACAAAACGCATTTTTGGTGAAACACACCCCGAAATCTATGAGAATGCCTTGCCAGATACGCTTGTTTGGCGTGAACCCCTGGCTTATAATGAACCATACGTGGAAAACTACCTAAGACATCCCGCCTACCGTGACTATCCCGTAGTAGGGGTTAGTTGGGTACAAGCCTCCGAATATGCCTCCTGGCGTACCGACAGGGTCAATGAAATGATCCTGGTAGCAGAAGGCATTCTTGAGTGGAACCTGGATGAGCAGGAAGGTGCAAATCATTTTAGCACCCAGGCCTATCTCCATGGGGAGTATGAAGGACTGGTTCTTGAAAACCTGCGTGACCTTGACCCAAGAGGAGATGGTGAACGTCAGGTCAGGTGGGAAGACGGCCTGCTACTCCCTCGTTACCGTTTGCCCACCGAGGCCGAATGGGAATATGCCGCCCTTGGATTGATTGGTAGTACCTACGACGAAAGGATTGCCGACAGAAGACAATACCCCTGGGAAGGCCATCATGTCAGAAGCGCAGACCGCAGGACAAGGGGTGATTTTAAAGCAAACTTTCAAAGAGGCCCGGGTGACCTTACAGGTGTGGCAGGATACCCCAACCCTGGCGGCGATATCACAATGCCTGTAAAATCGTTCGAACCAAACGACTTTGGGCTGTATAACATGGCTGGCAATGTCAATGAATGGGTAAAAGATGTTTACAGGCCGTTAACACATGAAACCGTGGCTGATTTCAGACCTTTCCGTGGAAATGTTTTCCAAAGGGTAGAGCGTGACGAAGAGGGTAATGTGATGTTCGATGACAAAGGGGAAATGATCTATGAAGAAATGGACCCGGAAGACAACCAAACACCGAGAAATTACCGGGAAGCCAATTACGTTGACTACCGTGACGGAGACGAATCAACAGCCATTTCCGAAGATCATCCCGTCTACCCGGAAGGATCTACCCTGATTTCGGATTCTGTCAGGGTATATAAAGGCGGTAGTTGGAAAGACCGTATTTATTGGTTATCACCCGGTAACAGAAGGTTCCTTGACCAAACCCAGGCGGCAAACGATATCGGGTTCCGTTGCGCAATGGACAGAATAGGCGCTATACCTGACTAATAAACTTGATTCAATATAGATATTAACCCCGTTTGACAATGTAAGCGGGGTTTTTTTAGCTCGAAACCACAGGCAAGTGATCATTCAGGAATTACTACAACACATCCGTGCCGGTAATAATCCATGCACTGACAGTCGCCAGGTCAAGCCGGGTGATATTTTCTTTGCCTTACAAGGTGATCACTTTGACGGTAACCGGTTTGCAGCACATGCATTAGCGGCAGGCTGTTCTCTCGCCGTTATCGACGATCCGGATTACGAGGTTAGCGATCGCTGTCTCGTGGTCGAGGATGTGCTGGATACGCTTCAATCACTCAGTCTTGCTTACCGGCAGCAGTTTGACTTCCCTGTAATTGGTATTACCGGGAGTAATGGCAAAACCACCACAAAAGAACTGTTACATGCTGTTTTATTAAAGTCATACACGACCATTGCCAGTAAAGGGAATCTCAATAATCATATTGGCGTCCCCCTCACATTGTTATCTTTTGATAAACAAATGGAAATGGCTATAGTTGAGATGGGCGCCAACCACAGGGGCGAAATTGCCAACCTGTCAAAAATCGCCCAACCTACACATGGCCTTATCACCAATATCGGTAAAGCCCATCTGGAGGGGTTTGGAAGTATCGAACAGGTCGCAGCAGCCAAGGCAGAGCTGTATCATTACCTGGCTGATCACCAGGGTACTTTCTTCCTGAATAATGACAACCCATGGCTGGCCGACCTGAACCGGGATATCAATACCATCAGCTACGGACAAGCGACTGATAATCATCTGACAGGACAAATGAACCAGTCATTCCCCTTTGTTCACATGACATTTATGGTGAATAAAGACTTCGGTTATGTCAAGGCCGGCACAAGCGGGTCAATCAAAAGTAAGCTTACAGGTGCCTATAATTTCGAAAATATCATGGCAGCCCTCACCACCGGCCTCTTTTTCGGTGTTCCCACCGGGCATATTATTGAAGCAATTGAATCGTATGTGCCGGTAAATCACCGGTCACAGGTGGTTCAAACAGATCATAACACCGTGATCATGGATGCTTACAATGCCAATCCGACAAGTATGATCGCTGCGCTGGAAAACCTGAGTCAGTTCAGGGATCAAAAAAAAGCAGTACTCCTTGGCGACATGCTTGAGCTGGGGGATTATGCCACAGAAGAGCACCAAAAAGTTGTGGAAAAAGTCAATCAGGAAAACGTTGACCTCAGAATTTTTGTGGGAAGCCATTTCTTATCCCTGCTGGATGATAAAGAAGATGAGCGCACCCAAGTTTTTACACACGTTGATGAAGCTGCCAAATGGTTATCTGACCATCCACTGAAGGGTTATTACATCCTGGTTAAAGGTTCCCGCACCATACGGATGGAAGAAACACTCGCTTACCTCTGACCTGTTCGCAGTACCAATATCCAGTTTCAGGTTTAGAAAAGTCAAAAGGTGAAAGGGGTTACATGGTTAAAGGGTTATCCCGCGAGATCCTTCACTTCGTTTAGAACCAACTTCAAACCTTTTTTTAACTGTTTACAGGTGTTTCCTGAGCCACTCAATCTGCCTTTCCGCGGCATCAATGGTAAACTTAGGCTCACGGATGCCGTGGGGCTGCCTGGGGTAGGTGACCATCTTCGTTTCCACACCCAGGCGCTTCAGCGCCACATAGAACTCATACCCCTGGGTTGGGGGCACACGAATGTCTTCTTCGGGGTGCAAAATCAACGTGGGGGTGGTCACATTTTCCACATTAAAGATGGCCGAGTGCCGCATATGGCGTTCGTAGTCCTCCCAGTATTCGCTTTCGAAGTAGTCCGGCAGGAAGCTCGGAATGTCGGATGTGCCGGTCATGCTGATGAGGTTGGAGACGCCGGCGCCCATCATCGACGCATTGAAACGGTCGGTTTGGGTGATGGCCATCGACGACATATAACCGCCGTACGACCAGCCCATGATAGCCTGGCGATCGGGATCCACCTTGCCTTCCTCTATGAGGATGTCGAGCCCGGTCAGCATGTCGTCCAGATCGGCATATCCCCACTCAGAACGAATAGCAAAACGGAAATCCTTGCCATACCCGCCGGATCCGCGGAAGTTTGGACGGAAAACAAAATAGCCCTCGGCAGCAAACTTCTGCAGGGGATATACGTGCGCAGACGCCACATACGATTCACCGAAGACGCCCGTTGGCCCACCGTGCACGTGCAGGATCACCGGGTATTGCTTGCCTTCTTCGTAGTCGAGGGGATAGATTAGCGGCCCCTCTATGGGCGTCCCGTCCGGCGCCTCCCATCGCATTATGCGGGCCTCGGCAAGCTCACCCTGCTCGTAACCGGCATTGATGTCGGTAAGCCGCACGGGGTCAAAGTTGTTTACCTGGGATACGATCACATCCGGTGCCAGGTGAAAGTCCTGGTGGATGGCCGACATTACGGTGCCATCTTCTGAAAGGGAATACCCGCGGAACTGTCCGGCTCCTTCCGTGATCTGGCGGTATACAGCATCTTCACCCGTAACAGGCATCGCAAACAGGTCGAATGACGTTTCGTGCAGCTCCCAATAGAAGATCTCATCACCTTCGGGCGACCACTGGACCATCCGGGGCTCATCGTCGTGGGTCACGCCCAGGCGTGTCATTTCGCCACTGACAAGATTTTTCACTTTAATGACTTCGTGTCCCGGCCAGTTGGTGTCCCCGCGGTCGGTGGTGAAGGCCAGGTATTGGCCGTCAGGACTGTACAACGGGTTGGTGTCGCTGCCTCCGAGGTCGACAAGCGGCTCCACTGCCCCGCTGTCTGCCGGCACGGTGGAGATGCTGGTAGTCGGCCAGTATTCGAGTCCCGGGCGCGGCTGATGATCGAAGGCCAGGGTGGCGTCATCCGGCGACCAGTCGAAGTTGCCCACATGGAACTCGCCTTCGGTGAGCCGGGTGATTTCAGCGAGTTCTTCTGCTTCCGGATCCACGTCAAAGACATAAAGATGTCGATAGCGAAGTTCCTGATCCACCACGTTCACATCGCGGCGCTCTCGCTGATGCTGTTCCTGCTCCTCGCTCAGCGGGTCCATCATCGTAAAGGCGATCCGTTCGCCACTTTTCGACCACTGATAGCGACCCACGCTGCCTTCCGCGGCAGTCACCTGCCAGGCCTCTCCCCCGGAAGGGTTGATCATCCAGATCTGGTTGCCATCGCCTCCACGGGTAGAGGTAAAGGCCAGGTACCCGCCACAGGGAGACCATTGCGGGTTCGAAGCAGACACGTCGCTGCGGGTAAGCTGGTACTGCTGCGCGCCATCGGCACTCACCAGGTGAATGTGCGTGAGGTAGTCGCTTTGTTCCCCTTCGGTGCGCGGCACCGACACGGTGTAGGCGATCCAGCTGCCGTCGGACGAAATGGACGTGCCGCCCACGCGCTTGAAGTTTTCAATCATATACTCCGGCGACCAGAGCTCGTCGTGGTCATTATCCTGTGCCTCTTCTGCAAAAGCAGGAGGATGCCCCAGGAAACAGGTAATAAGTAAGAATACAAAGACAAAAAAAGGTTTTTTCATGGTAAAGGTTTTATTTGAGAATTATAAGTTGTTAAACATCCCGGGTTATCCCGGTAATGAACAGGTGATCAAGACATATAGCTGGTAAATATACAAAAATCCATAAACAAACCACTAAGGGGGGGCGTGAGTTTTGGCCCAAGGCTATGGGCCCTGGGCGCTGAACGGTGAACAGTGAAAAAAGCTGGAAGCT
>CAYMDX010000099.1:0-9010 GCA_964389125.1 uncultured Bacteroidales bacterium | reverse complement strand
ATGGCCTTATTCCTTTTCGGGCCAACACTTACGGCAGAAGAAGGCACTTTGTTGTTGCGCGAGCCTACCGTTAGCGACACCCACATTGTGTTTGTGCATGCCAATGACCTTTGGGTTGTGGAACGTGAGGGCGGTGATGCCTGGCGTTTGACGAGCAATGAAGGTGCAGAAAGCCGTCCCCATTTTTCTCCTGATGGTGAAATGGTTGCTTTTACTGCCCAATATGATGGAAACACGGATGTCTACGTGGTTCCTGTAGCAGGCGGTCAGCCAAAGCGTCTTACCTGGCATCCCGGTGCTGATCAGGTACAGGGATGGACACCCGACGGGGAGCGGGTGCTGTTTATCTCCGGACGGGAGGGACAGCCTACCCGGGAAGCCAAATTTTACACCGTTCATAAGGAGGGTGGAATGCCGGAGAGCTTACCTATTCCACGTGCGGCGAATGGGCAGCTTTCACCCGACGGGCAGCATATTGCCTATCAGGAGGTCAGGTTCTCTGATCCGGAGTGGCGAAACTACCGGGCAGGGCAGGCGAAACCCATCTGGATCGTCGATATGGAGGACTTTTCGTTGACCACTACGCCACAGACCGATGATGAACGGCATATGGATCCGGTATGGCTGGATAACAAGGTTTATTTTATCTCCGAAAGGGATTATGCCGGCAATATCTGGTCTTATAATATCGAATCCCAGGCCCTTAAACAGGAAACCTTTCACACAGGTTTTGATGTGAAGAATATCAATGCCGGGGGAGGGGTGCTTGTCTATGAACAGGGTGGCGCCCTGCACATTTTGGATCCGGACAGTGATCATCATGAGCAATTGGTTATTCATGTACGAGGCGATTTCCACTGGTCACGACCAAGGTGGGAAGATGTCTCTCCGGGCGCCCTGCAGCATGGAAAATTGTCGCCGAAGGGTCAACGGGCCTTATTTGAATACCGGGGTGATATTTTTTCTGTTCCGCGAGAGCATGGTAATGCACGAAATATTACAAGTACCTCCGGAGCCGCCAGCCGCTATCCGGTGTGGTCCCCCGAAGGTGATCGGATTGCCTGGTTTTCGGATCAGAAGGGTGAATACCAATTGTATATTAGTGACCAGAAAGGTTTGGAAGAACCCGAAACGATTGAAATCCCGGATCCTTCCTTCTTTTACCGGCCCGAGTGGTCACCGGATGGCAACCGTATTGCCTTCACTGACACCCACCTGAATCTTTACATGGTTGATGTTCGTAGCGGGGAACTTACCCATATTGATACCGATCGGTATGTGCGTCCGGAGCGTACCATGCATCCTGTCTGGTCGCCCGACAGCCGTTGGATCGCATACGCCCATACACAGGAAAGCTTGTTCAAAGCAATCGTGCTGTATAATGTGGAAACCGGTGAACGGATTCAGGCGACCGATGCCATGGCAGATGCCATCACACCCGTTTGGGATCAATCTGGCAATTATCTTTACTTTTTGGCGAGTACCGATTACGGACCTAATACCGGCTGGCTGGACATGAGTGCCTATGACAGTCCGATCAACCGGTCGTTATATGCCATGGTGCTTGACAGCGAAGGAGAATCACCATTGCTGCCAAAAAGTGATGAGGCAATGGCCAGTGATGATGCTGACCATGATCAGGAGGATAATGAAGATATTGCCATTACCATTGATCCGGAAGGGCTGATGGATCGCATCGTTGCCCTGAATGTGCCGGCACGTGACTACCGTGGTATGATAAAAGGCCCGGAAGGGTATCTGTTTTTTACTGAGAATGTCCCCAATCAGAGCGGACTGACTATCCATCGCTATGACTTTGATGCCCGGGAGGCGGAAGAATTTTTATCGCCCGTGCATTATGCCGTAACTTCTCATGAACGAAACAGTTTGCTTTATCGCAGTGGCAGCACCTGGGGTATCGTTGAAACAGCCGGTGGGCCTGTTAATCCTGGTGACGGCAGGCTTCAGGAAGCAGAAAACATGCGAAAACGTATTGAACCGGAGGAGGAATGGCGTCAAATATTCCGTGAGGGATGGCGCCTGCAGCGTGATTTCCTCTACGTTGACAACGTTCATGGAGCACCCTGGGATGATATCTATGAATGGTACCGGCCATGGGTTGACCACGTGAAGCATCGTCGTGATCTCAACTATGTGATTGAGATTATGGGCGGCGAAGTGTCTGTAGGGCATTCTTACGTTTATGGTGGGGATATGCCTGAGGTGGAACGTGTACCGGTTGGTTTGCTTGGCGCTGATTATAGGTTGGATGACGGGTATTATCGTTTTGATAAGATCTATGATGGAGAGGACTGGAACCCCAACATAAGGGCTCCTCTGAGCGATCCCGGCATTCATGTGAATGAAGGTGACTATTTGTTGGAAGTTGACGGTCAACCTGTCGAGGCGGGGGAAAATCTTTACAGCTATTTTGAAGGCATGGCCTCCCGGCAGGTGCAGATACGCGTTAATGACGTCCCTGATAAAGAAGGATCCCGTCTTGTAACCGTCGTTCCCGTTGCCAGTGAAAACAGCTTGCGTTTTATGGATTGGGTAGAGGGTAATCGCCGTAAGGTGGATGAGCTTTCAGACGGGCAGCTGGCGTATGTGTATGTGCCCAACACCAGCGGAGCCGGATACCGGTTTTTTAACCGGTATTATTTTTCCCAGCAGGACAAAAAGGGAGCCGTCATTGATGAGCGTAACAATGGAGGTGGCTCTGCCGCTGATTACATGGTAGATATTATGTCGCGGGAGCTGCACGGATACTTCAATTCAAAGGCCGCCGACCGGAAGCCCTTTACCTCTCCGATGGCCGGAATATGGGGACCAAAAGTTATGGTGATCAACGAACGTGCCGGGTCAGGCGGTGACCTGCTGCCTTATATGTTCCGAAACCTCGATATCGGGCCTATCATCGGTACCACCACATGGGGTGGACTGGTTGGGATATGGGATACTCCGTCCTTTATTGATGGTGGCGCCATGATGGCACCACGTGGCGGCTTCTTTGATACCGACGGGGAGTGGGCCGTTGAAGCCGAAGGCGTAGCCCCTGACATCGCAGTAGAACAATTACCCGCAAAAGTGATTAACGGACAGGACCCTCAATTGGAAAGAGCTGTGGAAGAAGCCCTGGAGCTTCTTGAAACCGAAGCGGTTGAACTTGAAGATGTACCAGAGCCGCCGGTCAGATATCGGCGCCCTGAATCACATGATGAATAATTCTGAATGTCGTCATCATTGATAAAACAAAAAAAACTATATTTGTTGCCCTGTTTGTCTGGTTATCAGACCATAATTATGGCATCTGATGTGGTTAATCGGCGACAGAATAAAAAAATCCATTAAATACCATTACTAACCCTAACAACAACATGATTTATGAAAAACCTATTGTTATTTTTAATTCCACTCAGCATGATGATGTTTGCCGGATGCGCAGAACACCAGGAGAACCCATTTTTCTCAGATTATGATACACCATTTGGCGCACCTCCTTTTGATCAGATAGATAATGAGCATTTTATGCCTGCCCTTGAAGAAGGTATGCGTCAGCATAAGGCTGAAATTGAAGACATTGTCAATAATTCCGAAGAACCTACGTTTGAGAACACCATTGTTGCCTATGATGAGGCAGGCCGGATGTTGAGCAAAGTTAGCTCCGTGTTTGGCGGCTTACGTAGTGCAGAGACCAATGACAGGTTGCAGGAGATTGCCCGCGAGGCCACGCCGATGCTGTCTGAGCACCGCAATTCTATCAGCATGAACCAGGATCTGTTTGAACGCATTGAAGCGGTATATGAGCAGCGTGAAGATCTTGGTCTCGACACCGAGCAGATGCGCGTGGTTGAAAGGTACTACCGGGACTTTGCCCGCAATGGGGCTGCCCTGCCGGATGAGCAACGCGAACGGCTGGGTGAGATCAATGAACGGATGTCAATGATTTCCCTCCAGTTGGGTGAAAATGTGTTGGCTGAAACCAATGATTTTCAGCTTCTGCTTGAAACAGAAGAAGACCTGGCCGGTCTGCCGGAAAGCGTTCGCGCGACTGCAGCGCAGGATGCAGAAAATGCCGGTGTGGACGCTCTGGGTCTGATAACCCTCCATAAACCAAGCTGGATACCATTCCTGCAATATTCTGAACGTCGCGACCTTCGTGAAGAAGTGTACAGGGGTTATTTCATGCGTGGCGACAACGATAACGAATATGATAACAAAGACTTATTTGCCGAATTGATGCAGCTGCGTGAGGAAATGGCCAGGATGCTTGGCTTTGAAAATTATGCAGAGTACTTCCTTGATATTCAGATGGCGGAAAACCCGGAAAATGTGTATGATTTCATTGATGAACTCTGGGAGCCCTCAATAGCCCTCGCTAAGCAGGAGCGTGATCAGATGCAGGAAATCATTGACCGTGAAGGCGGTGATTTTGAACTGGCTTCCTGGGACTGGTGGTATTACGCCGAAAAACTTCGTAAAGAACTTTTTGATCTGGATGATTCCGAACTGCGGCCCTATTTCCCCATTGATAATGTGCGGGAAGGCAACTTCTTATTGGCCAACAAATTGTTTGGTCTGACATTTGAGCCCCGCCCCGAAGTACCTGTTTATCACGAGGAAGTAGAAGCCTATGAAGTCTTTGATAAAGACGACAGCCACCTGGGTATCCTCTTCATTGATCCCCACCCGCGGGCTGGTAAGAGAGGTGGTGCCTGGTGCGGAACGTATCGAAGCGGCGCGTATGAAGATGGTGAAAAGGTTTATCCGATCGTTACGATGGTGATGAATTTCAGTCGCCCCTCAGGCGATGAGCCGGCCCTGTTGACTTTTGATGAAACGACGACCTACTTCCATGAGTTCGGCCACGCCCTGCACAACTTCTTTGCAGACGGCAAATACCGCAGGACAAGCCGTAGCGTCCCCAGGGACTTTGTAGAGCTGCCTTCACAGATACTGGAAAACTGGGCAGCAGATCCCGAGTTTTTGAAAGAGTATGCCCTGCATTATGAGACCGGTGAAACCATGCCGGATGACCTTGAAGAGCGCATGCTGAATGCCCAGCACTTTAATCAGGGCTTTGCCATGACTGAATACCTGGCAGCGGCTATTCTCGACATGGACTGGCATACCACCGACCACGGGGATGAGATTGATGTTCTTGCCTTTGAAGAACGGTCATTGAACCAGATGGGGCTGATTGACGAAATTCAGCCACGCTACCGTACAACCTATTTTAACCATATCTTCGGAACTGGTTATGCGGCCGGCTATTATGTGTATCGCTGGGCTGGTGTTCTGGATGCGGATGCTTTTATGGCGTTCAAGGAAACAGACGATCTCTATAACCAGGAACTTGCCGAGAGGTTCCGCCAGTATATCCTGGCTGAGAATGCCCTCAGGGGAGGTATGGATGCCTATATTAAGTTCCGTGGCGAAGAGCCATCCATTGACGCCTTTCTGAAACAGAAAGGTCTGAAATAATAACCATTGCTGATGAGCAAATTATACAGGAGCGTCTTTTTCAGGCGCTCCTTTTTTGTTTACCTTTACGGTGATATTTTTAGCGGTTTATCATATGGCTCTTGATACCATTATAGAATTGCAGGATGTGTCAGTCTTCCAGAAGAATGTGCTGGTGCTCTCCAATGTAACTTTCAATATTCAGCGGGGACAGTTTTGCTACCTGATCGGGCGAACCGGATCCGGCAAAAGCAGCCTGCTGAAAATCCTCTATGCCGACCTGCCTGTGGTGGATGGTTTTGCCCGGGTAGCTGGGACTGATCTGCATCATCTTAGGGAAAAAGAAATCCCTTATCTGCGACGGAAAATCGGTATTGTATTCCAGGATTTTCAGCTCCTGAGTGACCGGTCAATCAAAGAAAATCTGGTATTCGTGATGAAGGCCACCGGTTGGCGCGATAAAATTGCCATGGAGGAACGCATGGAAGATGTGTTGGAAAAGGTTGGCCTGCGCACAAAAGGGTTTAAAATGCCCCATCAGCTTTCCGGTGGCGAGCAACAGCGCGTTGTCATTGCACGTGCGCTGATCAACGACCCCGATGTCATTCTGGCCGATGAGCCTACCGGAAACCTTGATCCCGAGACCAGTGAAGGCATCATGGATCTTATGTTTGAAATTAGTACCACAGGCCGAACCATCATCATGGCCACCCATGATTATACCCTTTTCAGTAAATTCCCTGCACGCATTTTCAAATGTGAAGGCGGACGGGTAAGCGAAACCAGCCTCTCCGCACAAGGACCGTCATCAGATTCCGTAACAACCACACAGGAACATTAAACTAACCGAGAAAAGGTTCGTAGATTTGCCTGACAACCTTCTCTTCGTTTTCCCAGCAAAGGGTTTTTGCGGCAGCTAAGCAGTTTCCCTTCCATGTTTGCCACCTTGTCTGATCAGCCAGCATCGATTTGATGCGTTCGGCTATGTGTGCCGGATCGTGATGGCGAATGAGCATGCCGGTATGATACGTGTTGATGATATGGGCAATTTCCGGCAGGTCAGATGCCAGCTGTGGTGTGCCTGCCATCATATAATCAAATAATTTGTTGGGAAGGCTGTAACGGTAATTCAGGTTGGTGTCCTTGTCTAATGTGGCACCGATCTTTGCGTGCCGTGTATATTCATATAACTGCTCATGAGGCATTTTACCCAGAAACCATACACGGTCTTCCAGTTGTTCATGTTTAACCTTCCTGATTAATGCCGGTAGTACATCTCCCGACCCGATGATCAGAAGCAGACAGTTTGTAAGGCCGTGTTCCGGCCGCATGGCCTCTACCAGCTCTTCAGCGCCGCGGTCGACGTTGATACCGGCACCCTGCAGGAGGATGATGTCGCGGTTTTCCGGAAGGCCGGAGGTATGGGCTGGTTTCGGCTCCTGTGGTGGTTTGTAAAGAGGGAGGTTGCGCACCACATGAGGCCTCTTTCCGTATTGGTCATCATATAAGGAAGCAATGGATTCGTTGACGGTGATAATGGTTCTCTGACGTGGGAAAAGCCATTTTTCCAATGTTTTCCAGAAATTTAATACCACAGGGCGGTTCATGATCTCCGGCGCACCTGTGAAATATTCATGTGTGTCGTAGACAAGCGGTAAACGAAAGATGCGGGAAACAAGATGGTTGGGCAGGAGGGTATCCAGGTCATTGCTTACCAGCAGGTCAAAGCGCTTAAACAGCAGGAAAAAGAAGAGTTTGAGGTTATATTCAGCATAGAAGAGAAATTTTTTATGAAAAACCAGGGGAATGCGTCTGACGCTGGCGTAGGGAGGATCGAATGGCTGGCTGTTTTTTCGCCTGACGCCCGTGATGCTGACATTAAAGCCCATACCATGCAGGGTGCGGGCCATTTTGTTGACCCGTTGGTCGGTAAACACATCATTGGTTACCGAGAGGTTTACGCTAGGCTTCCTCTTCTGGTTCATGTGATTCGATTTCTGCCTGCTCTTCCGGTGTAAATCTGGAGATCCGGATTTTCAGATAAGCAAACAAGATGGTCATAAACGGACTGATCAGATTAAAGAATGCATAAGGTAAAAAGGCGATGGTAGATACGCCGAGAACGGACGATTGTGTGGCCCCACAGGTGTTCCAGGGCACAAGTACCGAAGTAACCGTGCCGCTGTCTTCCAGTGTCCGGCTCAGGTTTTGTGGTCGCAGTCCGCGTTTTTTGAAGGTGCTGGAAAACATCCTGCCGGGCACTACAATGGCCAGGTACTGGTCGCTTGCGGTTACGTTGAAAAACATACAGGTACCGGCTGTAGCAGCCACCAGGGAGCCATCGTTGTGAGCCAGTCTTATCACGGACTCCGTGATGCGTTGAAGCAAGCCGCTGGACTCCATCACACCACCGAATATCATGGCACATATGATCAACCAAACCGTATTCAGCATGCCACTCATACCACCTGTTTGAAGGAGGCTGTTGACCATGTCGTGATCTGTAATAACGGCAATATCTGTATACATGGCTTTCATAACGGCCACATAGGATGCAACCAAAAAGTTATCCATGATGCCGCTTACATGCTCTATGATGTGCGGCTGAAAAATCAGGGCAAACAAAGCTCCGGCAAGTGTTCCGGTCAATAGTGCCGGCAGGGCAGGTACTTTACGTATGATCAACGTAATAACCAGGGCCGGAACCAGAAACAGAATGGGGGAGACATAAAAGGTATTGTCGATGGCTGATAGCACAGGTTCAATGTCGTTAATCGTGCCATCCTGCGAACGGGTTAACCCGATAATCAGAAACAGAATGAGCGCGATGCTGATAGAGGGAACGGTTGTCCAGGCCATATAACGGATGTGGGTGAACAGGTTGGTCCCGGCCATGGCTGGCGCCAGGTTTGTGGTATCTGACAGCGGCGACATCTTGTCACCAAAATAGGCACCCGATATGATCGCACCTCCGATGATTCCTTCCGGAATACCAAGTGCTCGCCCGATTCCAAGGAGGGCAACTCCCAGGGTGGCAACGGTGCTCCAGCTGCTGCCCGTGGCCAGCGAGACAATGGCGCTGACAATACAGGCGGCTACCAGAAAGATGGTCGGATTCAATATCTGTAACCCGTAGTAGATCATAGAAGGCACAATGCCGCTCAGTAACCAGGTGCCCGCCAGCGAGCCGATCAGGAGCAGGATGAGGATGGCAGGCATGGCCGAACCAATTGACCTTACAATACCTTTGTGGAGCGTTTCCCATCCATGTCCGAGCCGGATTGCAACAATGGAGGCCACAGTGGCAGATAAAATCAGTACGATCTGATTGGAACCGGCCAACGCATCATCACCAAAAATAAAGACATTTATAGAAATTAATGCAGTGAGAAAAATAACAGGAATCAATGCTTCAAATAACCTGGGGCGTCTGCTGGTATTCGTCATGGGTGATGACCGGTATTATTGTATAGATACGATCTCCTTAAGATGAAGGCGTAAAATAACAGCATTTTTTTTACATGAGCAAACATTATGGGGATTTTAT
>CAYMDX010000098.1:0-9042 GCA_964389125.1 uncultured Bacteroidales bacterium | reverse complement strand
AATGTCGAAATGTCGAAATGTATAAAAGTGTCAAAATCCTGTTCCCGAATAATCGGGATCTTCGACATGGTCATTTTATCCAATGATCAGGTGTTCAGGTATCTCATCAACAAATCATATCTCTCGCTGAGGAGTGTATCGTATTGGTTTTCTTCTGTAAAAGAAGCCTTGACGACATAATCATAACGGTTGAACGTTTGTATCAGCGAAGATAAATCCATCACGTTCAGCTTCAGGGTAACTTCCAGGAGGGTGTTGTTGTCATCGGAAGTGACACTGCTGCTGAGTATTTTGGCATCATTGGTTTCCACGATCCTGGCTATTTCGCTCACTGAGTAATGCGTGGTGCTGGTCTCCAAAACAATGATGCCACCTGGCTGGGTTACAGACGTAAACCTGGCCATGGCACGCAGAACCTCTTTGTGGGTTATGCTGCCGAGATAGTGGTTGTGTTCATCCAGCACAGGCAATACGGTTACTTCTTCCGTGTGAATGATGCGCAGGACTTCAAACAGATGCAGGTCAGAAAAGGCATAGGTTCGATGAAGTGGCGTTTTCGTATCTGAAAGTCGTACTTCCTGATCCTTCAGACTATATAGATCTTCACTTTTCATAAGACCCAGGTATTGACTGTTGCTTACCAACGGCAGATGTTCAACACACATGTCTTCCATCTGGTTGATGGCCATAGACCCCGTGTTGTCAGGGTCAAGCGGGATAATCCGGTCGCTTAGCAGGTCTCTTGCACGCATGGTCGTTGTCTCTTTATTTCTTCGTGTGAAGATAAAAAAAATATTGCATCCGCATAGAATGCCATCTTTTTAACTGGAATTATATACACAATATTTTATAGCTTTGTCGAAAAACAACATGGTTCGACTAAGTGTAAATATCAATAAGGTTGCCACCTTACGGAATGCCAGGGGTGGCAACATTCCGGACGTTATGAAGGTGGCCCTTGATTGTGAGCGTTTTGGCGCGCAGGGGATCACGGTTCATCCAAGGCCTGATGAGCGACACATTCGCTATCAGGATGTGCTTGACCTGAAACCAAAGCTCACCACCGAATTCAATATTGAAGGGTATCCGTCGCGACCGTTTTTGGATCTTGTAACCCGTGTGAAGCCTGCCCAGGTCACACTGGTGCCCGACCCGCCGGATGCGCTGACCTCCAATGCGGGTTGGGACACGGTAAAATATCGTTCGTTGTTAACCGATGTGATTGCCGAGCTGCAAGCGCATGGGATACGGACCTCTATTTTTATGGAGACCGATCCCGGGTTGATCAGTCAGGCCGCTGTGGTCGGGACCAACCGGATAGAGCTTTACACAGAGCCATATGCAGCCACTTATCATGCCGACAGGGCAGTAGCGGTAGCCCCTTTTGTTACGGCTGCCGAGGTAGCACATGAAGCCGGCCTCGGACTCAATGCGGGTCATGACCTGAACCTTGATAACCTGACCTGGTTCGCAGAAAAAGTGCCACACCTGCAGGAAGTATCAATCGGACATGCATTGATCGCTGATGCCCTCTATTACGGTCTGCAAAATACCATCCAACTGTATCTGCGATGCCTCCAGGTCCAAACATAATGATTATCTGATAACGTGAAACCCTATTATCGTAGTTTCGGAGAAGAAGGAGCACAACCGTTGATCATCCTGCACGGGCTGTTTGGGATGTCGGACAACTGGGTCTCCATCGGGAAGCATATAGCTGAAGAAGGCTTCCATGTGTTGATCCCCGATCAGCGTAACCACGGACGGTCGGGTCACAGCGATGTGTTTAACTATCCCGCCATGGTGGATGACCTGCTCGAGTTTATGGACTCCTTTGAGCTGGAAAAAACATTGTTGCTGGGCCATTCAATGGGTGGAAAAACAGCCATGCAGTTTGTCTTCGACTATCCGGAAAAGGTGGATAAACTGGCTGTCATTGACATCAGCCCCTCCGCCAGCGGGCATGGAAACACCCACGCCTGGATCATTGATGCGCTGATGCAACTGGATCTGGATCAGTTTTCCGGACGTCAGGAGGTTACGGAGGCCCTCAGAGACATCATATCCAATCCGCGACTGCGACAGTTCCTGCAAAAAAACCTGTATTGGAAAGATCGGGGGCACCTGGGCTGGCGGATGAATTTGCAGGCGATCCGGAATAACCTGGAAGAGGTGTTTAAGCCGGTTGAATCCCCTGACCCTTTTGACAAGCCTACATTATTCCTGAGGGGCGGCGCTTCTGATTATGTCCCTGATGCAGATATACCATTGATCGAAAAGTTGTTTCCGCTGGCAAAGGTGAAAACGATAGAAAGTGGCAGTCACTGGTTGCACGCCGAGTACCCCGATGCCTTTACAAAAGAGGTTGTTTATTGGGCACAGAACGCCTGAAGGGGCTTATGCTGTTGCTTTAGAAATGCAGCTTAAACGTGGTTTCGATACCCGGCCGCGATTTTACAGTAATGCTACCCTTGTGAAGCCGCATGATCTCCCGTGCCAGACTAAGACCAATACCTGAACCCTCTTTTTTTGAAGTAAAGAAGGGGACAAAGATCTGTTCCAGGTTGTCCGGCTTGATCCCGTGGCCGTTATCGGTAATTGTTATGATAACGTGGTTGATGTTTTCTTCGGCAGCCAGCACTTCAATCCGGGGCTTTTCTTTGCCCTGCACGGCATGGGTGGCATTGATGATAAGGTTGATGAGCACCTGTTCGATAAGGTCGGGGTCGGCCGTCAGCATCAGCTTTTTGGGTATCACCTTGAAGACACACTCGATATTTCCGGCTTCAAATTTGGGAAGAAGCAATTGTTCGATATTGTTAAACAGGGTCTGAACGTCAAAATATCGAAACCCGGGTTTCGGGATGCGCGTGAGGTCACGGTAAACCTGTACAAAGTTAAGGAGCCCACGGCTGCGCCTTTCAATGGTATCCAGCGCATTTTGGGCACTTTCGATATCATCGGGGTCTATTTCTTTTTTCAGATGCATGCTTTCTTCATCAATAAGAAGGCCTTTAACGGTAGATGAAAGGGAGACAATGGGCGTAATGGAGTTCATGATCTCATGGGTAAGCACCCGGATGAGTTTTTGCCAGGAGTCCATCTCTTTGGCTTCCAGTTCATTGTGAATATTTTGAAAAGAAACAAGCATCTGATCATCTCCGCGAAGGCGAAATTCTGTGGCACGGATCGAAAGCTGAAGCAGTTGATCGTTCCGGAACACCTTTACAAGTTCACTATCACCACTTTTGACGTGTTGCAGGACATTTGATAGCTTTTCGTCAACCTTGACAAGTTCATCAATGTAGCGCAGGTTGTTGATACCAAATAATCTCTGAAAGGCTTTGTTGAACATGTGTACCGAACCGTCTTTTTTGTACACCATGATGGCAATACTGATGTGCTGCACAACGGTTTGAAGGTAATTGAAGTGTTCCTCTTTGGTCTTTCGTGTTTTATAAAACTCGGAAATCACCTCATTGAAAGCGGTGTTAAGTTCATCAAAACTGCTGCCCAGGCCATGGTCAGAAAAGGAAGAAGAGAAGTCGCCATGACGGATACTGTCAAGAAAGACAGCAAGCTTACGATTGGTACGTTCCACATATCTCACCAGGCTGATTATTTGCCAGATGATCAATGCCGAGAGGATAAGGGCGGTGAAGATATATTCCGTATTCCGGAAAATAAACAGCAGCGCTATCACAGAGAGCATTATCAGCAATATTCTGCTGACTATATTGATACGAAAGTTTTTAAAGACCATATTTCTCTATTCGTCTGTATAGGGAGGCTCGTGTAATGCCCAGTTCTTTGGCTGCCTTGCTGATGTTTCCTCCATGTTTGTCGATCACTTTTCGCACCAGTATTTTTTCTGTGTCCTCCAGGTTGGTGGTGGCCGCAGGGAAATTGTCATCGGATTTTTCATGCTGCTGTGAAAGGAAAAAGTCATGCGGCTGCAGGATATCAGATTCGCTCATGATAACTGCCCTTTCAACGGCGTGCTGCAGCTCCCTGATGTTGCCCGGCCAGGAGTGTTTTTCCAGGCGTTTCAGCGTGTCCGTGTGCAGGCGTTTGTCGGGCATCTTGTATTTTTTGCCATACACATTCAAAAAATGGTTCACCAGCCCGGGGATGTCTTCCTTCCGGTCACGCAGTGGCGGCAGGTTGATTTCTACGGTATTGATACGGTACAGCAGGTCCTGACGAAACTTGCCCTCTTCAACCATTTGATACAGCGGCATGTTTGTGGCACATATCAGACGTACATCCACCGGGATCTCCTTTACAGAGCCCAGCCGGACCACTTTACGGTTCTGGATCACACTCAACAGCTTTGATTGCAGGGGATGGGTCAGGTTGCCGATCTCATCCAGAAAGATGCTACCTTTATGGGCGGCCTCAAACCGGCCGGCACGGTCTTCTTTGGCATCGGTAAAAGCCCCTTTTTTATATCCAAAAAGTTCACTTTCAAACAATGTTTCACTGATGGCCCCCAGATCCACACTGATAAATACGTCATCTTTTCTTTTTGACGCCCGGTGCAACGCACGTGCAATCACCTCTTTCCCGGTTCCGTTCTCACCCAGGATCAGCACATTCACATCGGTCGCTGCCACCTTTTGTACGGTATTTAAGACCGATAGCATTGCTTCCGATTCTCCGATAATATGATTGTAAGGCTGATCACCCTGTTCCATCAACAATTTTTGTTTGGAACGAAGATCCTGCAACTCTTTCCTGGAGCGTTGGTTCTCAAGGGTTGTGGTGATGGTGGCCAGCAGCTTTTTGTTGTCCCAGGGTTTTAGCAGGAAGTTGGTGGCCCCTTCTTTGACACCCTGAACGGCAAGCTCAATATCGCCATAAGCGGTAATCAGAATCACCGCGATCGTCGGGTCGATCTCCAGGATCTTGTTCAGCCAGTAGAAGCCCTCCTTCCCGCTGGTGGTATCCCTGGAGAAGTTCATGTCAAGCAGGATCATGTTGTAGGAGTCGTTTTTCAATAACGCCGGGATGTTGTTGGGATCGGCCTCGGTGTGTACCGTTTGGATGTGCTGTTTCAGATACATCCTGGCTGCCAGCAAGACATCCGTATCATCGTCAATGATCAGTAGTTTGGCATCTAATTTACCCATTGGAAAGAAACTTTTGACAGACAGTAATATAGCTTATATTCACAAAGATAAAATTTATTGCCATATCACAGGTAGCTATGGAAATATTAAAAATCTTTTTATTTTTAGCCTCAAAAAAGGAAACACATTTATCATTAAATCAAAATCATATCATGCGTAATGAATTGTTTTCTTCCCGGATGATGCCCCGCCGGAGATTCCTTGAGCTGGGCCTGAAAAGCGGTATAGCCATTGCGGTGACCCCTCCGTTATTGTCAACCGTGATTCCTGACTCGGGTCCCCTGGTCGACCAGCCTGCTGCCCTTGAGGTTGAAAAAGCCATGCTTGACCGGGTGATCCTTCGGGCGCTTCGACAGGGAGGCCAGTTTGCCGACATCTACCTGGAGCATCGCCATTCCAGGCAGATCATCATGGAGGAGTCAAAACTGGAAAGCGGATCCTATGGGATCAGTCAGGGTGCGGGCGTAAGGGTCATCTCCGGCGATCGTACCGGTTATGCCTACACCGAAGAAGTGACCGAAGAAAACCTGATGCGGGCTGCCGATATTGCCTCTTATGTGGCCCGCAACGGTCATCGGACAGATCCGGTCAATGTGTCAACCGCCGAAAGAGATTCTTTTGTCACCGTGAAAGTACCCCTGGAACATATCTCGGATACACAGCGTATAGAGGTGATGGAACGTGCCAATCAGGCCGCCCTTGATTATGATGGCCGCATTCGGATGGCCAAAATCGAATACAACGACCAGGTTCGTGGCAGGGTGATCGCCAACAGCGAAGGCGTTTATCTGCGCGACGAGCTGCCACAGCTGTTTTTTATCGTGGAAACCATGAGTGATGACGGCACCAACCGGCATATGTCGCGTCAGCGTATCGGCGCGCACAGCGGGTTTGAGCTGTTTGACGAAGAAAGCCCTGAGTCGGTGGCACGACGTGCTGCCCGCGAGTCGATCGTCATGCTCGACGCTGAAGATGCGCCCGCCGGAACCATGGATGTCGTGATGGAGAACGGTTTTGGTGGTGTGCTGATCCATGAAGCGGTCGGGCACCCCCTGGAGGCAGATAATATTGCCAAAGGTATTGGCGCTTTCACCGGCAAAGTTGGCCAGAAGGTGGCCACGGATGTATTTACCATGGTGGATGACGGCACCCTTCCCAACTTCAGGGGAACCATCAATTTTGACGACGAAGGCACCCAGGCTCAGCGGAATGTGCTGATCGACAAAGGTGTGCTCAAGGGTTATATGACCGACATTCTGAGCAGCCGGCAGCTTGACCTGTCCCGGACAGGCAACGGCCGCAGGGAGTCATTCCGCCATTATCCCATCCCGAGGATGACCAATACATTTATCGAACCCGGCCAGGACAGTCCCGGGGATATCCTGGCAGACACCAAAACGGGGCTGTATGTGGGAAGCCTCAGTGGTGGCAGCGTAAACCCGGTTACAGGCGTATTTAACTTTACCTGCCGCGAAGCCTATCTGATCGAGAATGGCCAAAAAACAAAGCCGGTAAAAGGTGCCACGCTGATCGGGTCTTGTATGGGCGTGATCTCCTCGATAGATGCCGTAGCTAACGACCTGGCCTTCGGTCCGGGAATCTGCGGAAAAGGCCAGATGGCTGAAGTAACGGCCGGCCAGCCTACCGTACGTATCAGAGGCATCAATGTTGGCGGCAGCAGGGGATAAGTTACAAAGTATTGAATTACAAACCATAAAGCAAAAGTATACACATGAATTACATAGAGTTAGCAGGTAATCTTACACAACTTGGTCGCCGGATGGGTGCCGATGAAGTGGAAGTGTATATCCGCCATAGCCGAAACCTTTCTGTGCGTGTGCGTCAACAGGATGTAGAGACCGTTAAGGAGTCAGATGCCGGTGGTGTCGGGTTTCGCGTTATTACAAACAACGGCATGGGTTTTAGTCATAGCAACGACTTTAGTGATAAAGCCCTGCAGGAGGCCCTGGAACGTGCCATTGCCTTTTCCCGGATCACAACGCCGGATGAACACAACCGGCTCCCCGGCGATTCTTTATTCAGAGACATGGAGGGGCTGTTTGACCCGGAAATTGCCCGGGTATCCATGGACAGGAAGATCGACATGGCGATGGAGGTTGAAGCGCTGGCCATGAAAGACAACCGTATTACCAATAGCTCCGGTGCTTCCTTTTCCGAGAACGAAACGAATATTTTTATTGTAAACGCGCATGGCCTGCAGAAAAGCTATACCGCTTCTTCATGCGGCTTTGGCGTTGGCGTTGTAGCGGAGAAAGGCGAACAGCGGCATACAGGCAGCGAATATTGCTACCGCCGCTTTTTTGCCGATCTGGATCCTATAGATAAGATTGCCGGCAAGGCCGCCGAAAAAGCTTATGAGATGCTGGATCCAAGGATGGTTTCTACGCAGCGTGCCAGCGTGATCTTTGATCCTGCCGTGGCCCGGTCGATCGTGGGTGGTATCATCTCCGCCATTAACGGTAACCGCGTGCTGCAGGGAGCAAGCTTTTTGCAGGATTCTATGGACAAACAGTTTGCTTCTGACCTGCTGACCATCATCGATGATGGCACCCTTAAGCGGGGGCTCGGCAGCAAGCCTTTCGACGGTGAAGGTGTTCCCGTATCCAAACGAACACTGGTCGACCGTGGTGTTTTGCGTGGTTTCCTGTATAACACCATTACCGCCAACCGCGCCGGTGTCGAAAGTACCGGAAATGCTTCCAGAGGCAGCTTCACCCGTTTGCCTGGTATCGGAACACACAACCTGTATGTGGAGGCAGGAGATCAAAACCCGGATGATATTATTGGCAATACCCGGCGGGGACTGCTCCTGAAGGGTGTTACGGGTTATGGCATCAACCCCGTTAATGGCAACTTCAGCGGAGGCGCCCGCGGATTCTGGATCGAAGACGGTAAGATCAGTCACCCTGTGCAGGAGCTCACCATCGCCGGCAGTGCCGATGATATTCTCCATGATATCGATATGATGGGGAACGACCTCGAACTCGACAGGACATTGAATGCACCCACCTTTCGTATCCGGGAGATGCAGATCGGAGGCGCGTAAACCCTGTTTCTCTCCGCTGCAGGAGATAAAGGATCTATTGTAAGGTTAGCACGGCGTAGCTTCCGGTTTGGGTTGCGCCGTGCTTCCGTTTTTTCAGACTTCCCGGTTTTGGATTTTGTTTCTGACCGATAGCGGTAAACTTACTTCCAGCCTGCCGCTCATATAACAACCGGTTCCATTCACCATGTTTTCTTGTAAATAACACAAAAATATAATGAATAAGCTATAAATTTGGATATAGTAATTATATTTTATATTAAAAACAGGAAACATGAAAAAAGCGACACAATGTGCAGGTGTTTGGGCTGTATGTTTGTTCTTGATGACAGGAGCATGCATTCAAGGTCAGGCACAAACAAATCTGGTAGAAAACCCGGATTTTGAGCTATGGACAGACGGACTTC
The DNA here is from genome assembly GCA_964389125.1 of uncultured Bacteroidales bacterium. Classification (GTDB taxonomy): domain Bacteria; phylum Bacteroidota; class Bacteroidia; order Bacteroidales; family UBA7960; genus PUPG01. Next base: position 439 of record CAYMDX010000098.1, on the reverse strand, counting down.
CTGACGGATGGCTTTTTGCCGAGCAGGCAAATATGGAAACAGAGCATGTTTTCGAAGGCAGTTATGCTGTTAAACAACGTGTACGTGTAACCCAGATCTGGCAGGAGGTGACGGGTATCCAGGCGGGCAATACCTATACCATTTCCTATCATTATTATGACAATGACCCGGATGCCAAAAGCCGGATCTGGTCTTACTGGCTGGAAGGGGAGACCCTCCTGGAAGATCACGGCGAGATCCTTCGACCGGATGGTTTCTCCTCCGATGCCGATGCGTGGCAGGCCTTTTCGGAGACCCTGGTTGCCCCGCCCGGCGCTGACGGGTTGCGGCTGGAGGTGCGAACCTACGATGAAGGACAGGGGGGAGGCGCGGTCTATTACGACCATTTTGCCGTGCTGGGCGAGCCGCCCGTGGTGGATGGCGGCCATGAAACCTTTGA
>CAYMDX010000097.1:0-9045 GCA_964389125.1 uncultured Bacteroidales bacterium | reverse complement strand
CGGGACTCTAACCAACTGAGCTAAGGAGGATTGTATGTCAAATAACGCGTTTATCCATCTGTCAAAATAGACCCTGACCTGTTTTGAGTTGCAAAAGTAATAAAAAATTCTTTCACAAAAGAACCCCTTTAAAAAAAATTTTCGCATACATGAAATCGCTCCTCCCCGGCCAGCAAACTCACCTGTTTTGCCTGACTTTGCGTCTTAGCGGTGAAAAAAACAACTTTAAAGGCTTTGTAAATAAGTCATGTAACCGTCTGTTATCTATATGAATAATATGAGCCAGATATGAATAATATGAGCCAGATATGAATAATATGAGCCAGACATGAATAATATGAGCTAGCCCATATGGTGACTGACTCCCTCACATCCCTTGCCAACCAGAAACTTTCCCACCCTCGCCAACACAACTATTTTTCGTATTTTTGCACGTCAAATTGCTTTTACATGTCCAACAAGAATCATAAACCAACATTGTCAAACCCTATAGCAAAGCCTGCTAAATTAAACAGGCCATCTGCCGCCAATATTATATTCCTGCTGCTGACAGCCGTTCTGATAGTACTGATAACCCAAACGGGCGCGGTCCAACAACATAACCCGCCAACAAATCCACCGGAACAGGAAACGGCAGATGCCAGCCCCTACACCCATGACCAACTCAACTTCTACCAGGACACCATCACTCAATTGCTGCTGGAACATCGTTTTAACGGAGCTGTCTTAATGGCAAAACAAGGAACCGTGCTGTTCAGTCGCAGCTTCGGCTTCGCCAACTTCCGCGACCATACACCCCTGACACCGGAAACACCCTTCCAGCTGGCCAGCATCAGCAAAACATTCACCGCCGCAGCCATCCTCCTCCTACAACAGGATGGCAAGCTGCACATCGATGATAAAGTTGAAGAACATATACCCCAGTTCCCATATCCTGAGATAAGCATCAGACATCTGCTCAACCACACCTCTGGCATCCAAAACTATATGTGGCTCGTAGAACGCTATTGGGACAAAAACACCAGACCCACCAACGAAGATGTGCTGGACCTGTTCCTCCACCACCAACACCACCTCGATTTCTGGCCGGGTACCCGCTTCGCCTATTCCAATACAGGATACGCCTTTTTGGCCCTGGTCATTGAACGCGTGACCGACATGCCTTATGCCTACTTCATACAAGAAAATATATTTGACCCACTAGGCATGGAAAACAGCTTTGTCTATGACCCCAACAACCCGGCCTATGTTACCGACGACCGCGCCTATGGCTTCCGGCGATGGGGCCGACACCGCCTGCTGATCCCCGACGTGGATCACGACGGCGTGATGGGCGACAAAGGCATCTATTCCAACATCTATGACCTATACACCTGGGACCGGACAATCAATGAAGAGAGGTTGTTACCCGACACCATCTGGAACAAGGCTTTTGCACATACACGTCTGCAAAACAACCGCACCGTAAGATATGGCATGGGTTGGCGCCTGAAATCCTATATGGGCAGCAAAGTGGTTCACCACCCCGGCCGCTGGAACGGTTTCCGGACAACCTTGAAACGCTTTGCGGAACAAGACGCCACCCTGATCATCCTGAACAACACCAGCCGCAACATCATCTATCTCGCCGAAAGGCTGCAAAACATCCTTTTCAGAGAAGAGCGGGATGCCCTGCATGCCCGGAAGGAACAGGAGGATGACCCTAAAACGGAAACCACCGCCGGAGGAGGATAACCTTTTCTGCCACAGGCAGATTTAACGGCCTTTAACGATGAAGGGTCATTTCAAAACCCCGTTTTCTTCTTATATTTGTATCGGTCAGAACTTCGCTATGGAAATAAACATTGTAAACCATTCAGATAACCCTTTACCCGCTTACGAAACAACCTTTTCAGCAGGGATGGACCTGCGGGCGAACCTTTCGGAGCCGGTGGTGCTTAACCCCCTGGAACGCTGTCTCGTAGGAACAGGACTCTACATTGAGCTTCCGGCAGGCCATGAGGCACAGATCAGGCCTCGCAGTGGCCTGGCTGCCAAAAAGGGTATCACCATACTGAACGCCCCTGGCACCATCGATGCCGATTATCGGGGAGAGATAAAAGTGATCCTGGTTAACCTGTCAAACGAACAATATGAGATACAACATGGTGACCGGATCGCCCAGATGGTAATAGCAAGGCACGAACGTGCCACCCTCAGAACAGTCGACAAGCTTAACCACACCGTACGTGGCAGCGGCGGGTTCGGCCATACAGGTACGAAATAGACAATCATGACACAAAAAGGAAGATGGATCATCTTGCTGACTTTGACAGCCTTCATCAGTGCATGTGCCACGACCAGGGAGCAGGCCGCCACACCGGAGGAAAACGACGAAGAACAGGTGACAGAAATTACGGAAAGAGACCGGCTCAAAAGCACCACCCTGCTTATTGAGGGCGCGCAGCAAAAAATGCTTAACAACCCGGAAGAAGCCATCGAACTGTTTATCGAAGCCAAAGAAGCCGACCCTGAAAATGATGCAGCCCATTATGAGCTGGCAAAGGCCTATGCAAAGCAGGGAGACTATGAAGAAGCACTGGATCATGCCCAAAACGCCACGGAGCTGTCTCCCGGTAACAAACATTACCAGACGACCCTTGCCGACATACATACCCTGAAAAACCAGCTGGATGATGCCATTCGGATTTATGAGGCTCTCGTGAATCAACACCCCGAGGATATTGAACTTCACGAAGAACTGGTCAGCGCATACCTGCGCAACGACCAGTACGACAACGCCATTGACATCCTTGATTATATTGAAAGCCAGATCGGCTTTTCCAGGCAGGTAAGCATGCAGAAACAGCGCCTCCTGGTAGAGCAGAACTATTTTGAGAGGGCTATTGCGGAGGCCGAAAAGCTGGTGGAGATGTTTCCCAAAGAGGAAGCATTTTATGAACACCTGGGAGAGCTCTACATGCATACCGGACGCGATGAAAAGGCAAAAGCAGTTTTTGAGCGTCTGCTCGACGAGGTGCCCGGAAGCCCTTCCGCCAACATGATGCTCGCCGACTATTACCGCCAGCGTGATCAGGAAACCAAAGCGTTTGACTATCTAAAGGAGGCATTCCGAAGCCCGCGAATGGATGTGGAAAACAAGGCACGTGTCATATTTTCCTATATGCAGCTTGCCGAAGAGAACCCGGAGCACATGGAACACGCACGGGATCTTTCCGAAATCCTTCTGGAAGCTCATCCCGAAGATCCTGAAGCATACATGATCTACGGGGACATCCTGAACCGCAACGAGCAGACCAGGGAGGCCCGGGAGATATACCTGGAGGGCGCCCGCCTTGACCCATCCAAACTGGAGCTTTGGCAGCAAATCCTGAACCTTGACCTCCGCCTGGAAGATTATGAAGCCATGCGTGCGCATTCCGACAAGGCCCTCGAATATTTCTTTGAACAGCCCATCCTGTTTCTCTTCAACGGACTTGCACACATGCAGCTCGAAGAATATGAAGCGGCTATCTCATCCCTTGAGTATGGCGAAAGCATCGTCGTGGACAATGAGGAGTTAAAACAGGAGTTTTACACCATGCTGGGCGACAGTTATTATCAGCTCGACCAACACGATGCCTCGGACCGCCACTATGATAAAGCCCTGGAGGTCAACCCCGACAACGCCACGGCATTAAACAACTACAGTTACCACTTGGCTGTCAGGGGAGAACGTTTGGAAGAAGCCCTGCAGATGGCAGGGAAAGCCGTAGAAATTGACCCCGAAAATGCCGCTTTTCTGGATACCTACGGCTGGGTGAAGTACCAGAAAGGTGATTACCAGGAAGCAGAAAAATGGATCGCCAAAGCCCTGGAACACGCAGAAGACCCGAGTGCCGACGTTTTGGAGCATTACGGGGATGTGATGTATAACCTGGGAAATGAAGAAAAAGCCATCGAATACTGGAAAAAGGCCAGGGAAAAAGGACCCGGAACTGACCTTCTTGATAAGAAAATCCGGGATGGCACGTTGTATGAATAAAAAAGGACATCGTGTTGATAAAACAAAGATTCTTTCAGATCATCATCATATTACTCTTCATGACAGCCTGCGGGCCGCTGGAGGAAGTTGTGGAACCTGACATCCCCCGGGAAGAGGTACTCGTATCCGAGACCCTCTCCAGCCTGAAAGAGCGGGAGACCACTTATGACTTTTTCTCTGCGCGGTTTTCGGGCAATGCCGAGATCAACCGCAACAACATCAGCCTCAGTGGCAATATCCGTATCAAAAAAGATTCAGCCATCTATATCTCCGTGGCACCCTTTCTGGGTATTGAGATCGCCCGCCTGTTAATCACCCCCGACACGGTGAAATTCATCAACCGGGCAGAGGGAACTTACTTTTCCGGCGATGTGGGAATCATCAATAACATGCTGAATGCCAGCCTTGATTATTATATGCTTCAGGCGCTACTGGTCGGAAACGATTTCGACCATTTCTCCTCGACCAGCCGGGAAGCTACTTATGATGAAAACAGGGTTTTGTTAAAAAGCGAAGCCCGCTATCCGGTCAGGGAAAGCCACCAGCCTGTCATGTTTGAGCAAAGCCTCTGGCTGGACATTGACTCCTACCGCATCCGGGAGAACCTGCTCTACGAACCCATAACACGAAGGAGTCTGCGGGCACGTTACAGCGATTTCGAGGTAATACAGGGCGAACAGGTCCCCACCGATGTCTACCTGACCTTTATCGAGCCTGACAGCAGGGCAGAATTAACATTGCAGTACAGAAGAACAAGCATTAACGAGCCGGCGTCTATCAGCTTTTCCATTCCGGAGGATTACCGCCCTATGAATGATTGATTGTGAATGTCAATAGTGTTATTTATCATGATCAGATACCCGATACAAACAATACAGCGTCAACTGGTTGGGACAACAGCCATATTGTTATTCTTTGCTTGTGTTCTTGCGGGCAGTGGTGATGCAGTGGCACAGTCACGTGAAGACCTGGAGCGGAGAAAGGAAAGGCTGGAGGAGGAGATCCGTATGACCAGCCGCCTCCTGGAGGAGGCCAGGGAGTCGGCAGAAACAGGGATGCGGGAGCTGGTGATCATCAACAACCGGATAGAGCGGCGGGAGGAACTGTTAAGCAACATTCAGCAGGAGATCCGAATCATAAACCGTCGTATTTCTGATCTGACAGCCTCTGTGGAGGAGCTGGAGGAGGAGCTTGAACGACTGAAAGACTCATATGCCGAGATGGTCAGGCATGCTGCCCGCACACGTGATGCCTACCAGCGTATCATGTTCATCTTCTCATCCAGTGACTTCAACCAGGCTTACCTGCGCATGCGCTACCTTCAGGAATACAGTGAACATCGCCGTCAGCAAGCCGAACAGATACAGGAAAAAAGTGAAAAGCTTGATGAGCAGATCGCCACCCTGGAAGAGGAGCGGGAGCGACAGCAGGTCCTGCTGGCACAACAGCGCGAGGCCGTACGCGAGCTGTCGAGAGAGCGGGCAGCGCAGGAGCAGAAAGTGGCACAGTTGGAGGAGAAGGAAGAAGAGCTACAGGCAGAGCTTGAAAGCCAGCAACAGGCTGCCAGGGAGCTCGACCAGGCTATACGCCGTGTCATTGCCGAAGAGCGGCGAAAGGCAAGGGAGCGGGCCGAAGCCGAGGGACGGGAAACAACAGACATGTTCGCACTCACCCCGGAAGAACAAGCGCTCTCAGAGAATTTTGCCGATAACAGAGGCAGCCTTCCCTGGCCGACCGAACGGGGCGTGATCACCAGCCGCTTTGGAGAACAACCCCACCCGGTGCTCCCGGGAATCAAAATCGCCAACAACGGTATTGATATTTCCACCGAAGAAGGAGCCCATGCCCGGGCCATATTCGACGGAACCGTGTCAAGGGTCATCTCCGTACCGGGCGGCTTTTATGCGGTCATCGTAAGACATGGAGAATACCTTAGCGTCTACTCCAACCTTTCAGACGTATTCGTTGTGAATGGTCAGGAGATAGAAGCCAAAGATGAGTTGGGCGTGGTAGGAACCAATGAGCGGGAAGCAAAAACCAATTTGCACCTGGAGATATGGAAAGGCAACGACAAACAAAATCCAGTCTCCTGGATCGCCGGAAGGTAGCCTTCTTATGAGACAGTTTCAATAAAATTATAACCACATAATAATTAGCCAGCAGATAGCGAAATTTGCGAAAAAAGATGTAGGTTTGTAGAAGAACCGAAAACCCAAAATAAATACATATGAGCTACACATTATTGTTTTCACCGGGACCAACAGAGATTATCATTATTCTGCTGGTTGTCCTCCTGCTCTTTGGCGGCAGAAAAATCCCCGAACTGATGCGCGGTTTGGGCAAAGGGATGAGAGAGTTTAAAAATGCACAGAAAGATGACGATTCGGATAACGACCAGGAGGACACCAAAGCGGATGATAAAGAGAAAAAAGAGTAACGGTTATGCCATTTCCCGGGTGATTCTTTCGGGCCTTTTAATGGTGATGTTCTTCCTGTCGGGCACCAGCTTTTCTGCAGCGCAAACACCCCCGCCACCACCTGATGATATACCGGCCGAACCGGCGGATTCTGTCGTGATCGCATCGGACGACCCCATCGTGGTGATGCTGGACAGCCTGGCCAACCTGAAGCTGTTTGAATCCCTCGACAGGCGGTCGGACAGTGGTGTGGTCCGCAAACACAACTTTCCTTCGGGATTTGTGCCGGCCTTTTCCGACTCCGTTTACCAAAGACGGATAAAAGCCCTTGATGCCTATTCACCCTTTGACTTCGTCTACAACCAGCAGGTCAAGACCTTTATTGACCTTTATTCGAGAAGGCGACGAGACCTTACCGAACGTATGCTGGGGCTGGGCAATTATTATTTTCCCCTCTTTGAGAAACACCTCGACCGTCATAACATTCCGCTGGAAATGAAGTACCTGGCGGTGGTAGAGTCAGCCCTTAACCCTGGCGCGCGCTCCCCGATGGGTGCTACCGGCCTGTGGCAGTTTATGTATCACACAGGGCTGCGTTACGGCCTGGATGTAAACAGCTATGTAGATGATCGCGCCGACCCACTCCGATCAACAAATGCAGCCTGTGAATATTTAAATGACCTGCACGACATTTATGGCGACTGGTCACTGGTTATCGCTGCCTACAATGCCGGGCCGGGGAGGGTGAACCGTGCCATACGGCGTGCCGGAGGGGTTCGGGACTTCTGGTCGATAAGACCTTTTCTGCCGCGGGAAACGCGTAACTATGTGCCGGCATTCCTTGCCGTTACCTATGTGATGGAATACGCTGAGGAACACAACCTGTATGCGGTACCGCCAACCTATTCCCATCACGATGTCGACACCACGGAAGTCAGGCAGGAGCTTGGCCTGCGAAACATAAGCAAACTGCTGGACATTCCGCTTGATGTGCTTCGGCACCTGAACCCGGCTTTCCGTCAGAACATCATCCCACACAACCCTGAGAACCCATATGTCCTCAGGCTTCCAAAAGAATATATGGGACTTTTCCTGGCCAATGCGGAAGAGATCTATAACTACCGCACACCCGAGGAGATCCGTCAGGAGGAGCTGAGAGAGCAACTGGCAGAGACTACCGTACATGTTGTGTCGCGCGGAGAGGTGTTGGGCGCCATTGCCCGGCGATATGGCACATCTATCCGTGAGATACAGCGGCTCAACAACATGCGCGGGACCATGATCCGGCCCGGACAACGTCTGATTGTCAGGGCGCCGGTGCAGACCCGGAGCAGCTCATCATCCAGCGCCAATGTCCATGTGGTACGCAGCGGAGAAACTCTGGGTGTCATCGCCAGCCGGTATTCTATCTCCGTAGACCAGCTGATGCAGTGGAACAATATCAGCAGCACCGTCATACGGCCAGGTCAGCAACTGATGGTCAGGCCACCGGAAACCCATACGAGCAGATAAAAATAGTCGCTCTGTGGCATATATTTTGTGGTAATGGTTTTAAAAAGATGCTTATGAAAACAAACACCTTATTCCGGGTTATTTCTCCTGTTTTTCTGGCTTTCCTGTTGTTTGCCATAACTGCATGCGACACCTCCGATCGTCCATCGAAGCCCTCTGCTTCAGGACGGGCCGGCGAACTGTTAACCATCATGGAGCCAGGTCTCTGGCATGGCGACGTCGGAGAAACCTTCAAGGATGTCTTCCGGGCCCCCGCAACCATGCTGCCACAAGCGGAACCAATGTTCGACGTGATGTTTTTACCCACCGATGACTTTACCAAGGTCTTTCAAACCCATCGCCATATCTTTTTTGTTGAGAAGGATGAAAGCCTGTCATCCCCCTCTATTGAGATACAACGCGACGTGTGGGCATATCCCCAGCTGGTTGTCCGCGTTAAAGCACCGTCTGAAGAAAGCATCAATAATATCCTGCGTAACAACAAACAAAGCTTCTATGACCGTTACCTGGCCGTCGAACGTTTGCGCCTGAAAAATGCCTATGAACGCATGTTGCAAACCTCTTCCTATGAGGCCGTCAAAGACATGTTTGGCATTGAGATGGCCATCCCGGAAGGCTATTTCGTGGCTAAGGAGGGAGAAGATTTCATCTGGCTCCGGAAATCAGCCACGCAGGAAGAATTTGACCAGTCTGTGATGATCTGGACCCTGGATTATACCGATCCGGCTATCGATTTTGATGAAGATGTCATTTGGGAACGGCGCGACTCCATTACCGAGCGGTACATCCCCGGTCAGTTCCCGGGCACCTACATGACAACTTACCGGGGCGACCCGGAAGTTTTGCGGCCACAGTTCAGGGAGCTGACGTTTAATGACATGTATGCCGTTGAAGCCCGCAGCCTCTGGCGCGTGGAAGGAGATTTTATGGGCGGTCCCTTTGTCACCTATACCTTTGTTGATGAGCAGACCAACCGCCTCTTTATGATTGACGGGTGGGTATTCGCCCCCGATTATAAAAAACGGGATTATATGCGGCAGGTAGAAGCCATCATCTGGTCGCTGGAGTTTGAAGAAGAGGAGGAGGAAGAAG
>CAYMDX010000096.1:2374-9052 GCA_964389125.1 uncultured Bacteroidales bacterium | reverse complement strand
GTTCACTGTTCACCGTTATATAAAGAAGGTAGTCCTCGTTTTATCGAATAATCGGGATCTTCGACATGGAGGTCTCATCTGATATCCTGGTTGGCGCAGATGGCGGTTGAAGTTACTGTCTGGCCATACGGGTGAACAGCAGGATCAACGCCAGTCCGCTGATGGCAGACAGGATGACAGGCAGCACCATGGGATCCTGTCCATAAAGAGATGCGTACTCCCAGGGGGAGATGCTTTTTTCCAGGAATGGAACCTCTTCGCCGGCACTGTTCAGGCGGGTTTCCAGCACTTCTTTCCACGGCCATAATTTGTTCAGTGAACCTGCCATAAACCCGGATAGCAAGGCCAGCGTGCCATTGGGGTATTTTCTGAAAAACCATCCGATAATATTGGAAAACCCGATAACACCTAACACCCCACCCACGGCAAACACAACAATTACCGATACGTTCAGATCTCTGACAGCATTCAGCATATACTCATATTTGCCGAGCAACACCAGGATAAAGGCACCGGATATGCCTGGCAGGATCAATGCACAAAGAGCAATACTGCCGGATATAAACACAAACCATAGGGTTTCCGGCGTGATGGCCGGGGTAGTGACGGTGATGTAATAGGCCAGTAAGAGGCCAAACAACAACAATCCAGCCTGCAACCATGACCATCTGTCGATCTTGCCCAAAACATAGAAGACACTGCCGATGATCAGACCGAAAAAGAAAGCCCACACCAGCATGGCATGATGGTCGAGCAGCCAGGATATCAACCGGGCCAGCGAAAAAATACTGACAAGGATTCCGCTGATAACCGCCAGCAGAAAAGGGCCGTTGACCTTCTTCCAGACACTGGCGATTCCTTCCCTGAAAAGGGTTTTGAAGAGGCCTGCATTGATTGACCGGATACTGTCGATCAACTCTTTATAGATGCCTGTAATAAATGCAATGGTTCCGCCTGAGACACCGGGCACCAGATCGGCTGATCCCATCGCCATACCACGTAACCCCAGTAACAGATAATCACCCGGCGATCTTTTTCTCATCATCAAAATAGTTTGACATAAATGTAATTATCAGGCAGCAGTGGCTTTGGGCGGCCATGTCTGTTTTGAAAGGATATGTTCAGGTTCTTTGTTGTTTCAGCTCCTCGGGCAGGAACGTGAAGAAGGTATCGCCGCGAAGCCCCAACCTTAATGTCTCGAGGGCTGCCACCGAATCCGGGGCGATGTTCCCCAGGTTCACATTCGCGCCTGATTGTCGGATAAACCAGACTTGTTGCTGTTTCAGGGGTGCTTCCCAGATGATCTTCTCTGCCGGGACATGGGTTTGAATGACCTCAATAAGATTTTCATCAGCAGAGCCATTTTGACCATATATCCCCACGGTACCGCTTTCACGCGCCTCCGCAATAACATAGCTGCTTCCCGCCGCCAGCTCGGCTGTCATGGAGCCTGTCCACTCTTCATTGCTTATATGAACACCGGCATCTTTGGCACCCACTTCCGATAAAACAAGATAGTCATTGGTAAGCCGGCTGATAAAATGGCATTTTTCCTCGTGTGGCAGTTGGATCGAACCATCCGACACTTCTGCCGCATCGCACCCCAGGGCATCGATATACCGGCGGTAATCGTCAAACTGGTCGCGAATCAGAAACGCTTCAAACAAGGTGCCGCCCACAAAAACTTTGATATCATGATCGCGGAAGATCCTGACTTTTTCTTTGATCTGCCTGCCAACCATGGAGGTGCCAAAGCCCAGCTTGATAAAATCGATCAAATGTCCGGCACTCTCCACAAGGTCCATGGCCTGTCTCACTCCAAGCCCCTTGTCCATGACCATAGTCACACCCGATGGCCTCGGCTTTTCTTCTCTGTGTGGAAGTAAGTGTAGTTCCATTCCTCACATTTCTGTTTAAAAACGTATCGCTAACCTTACCAACACTACCTTTTCAGGGTATCTGCCACTTCCATGAATTCCGGCATGCTGGTAAGCTTCGGGAAGCGATTCAACAGGCGGTTAAGGCCTTCGTTGTCGTTGTTATATGCTTCTTCCAGGCAAAGGGTGCCTTCTTTGGTTTTGCCTTGCATGAAAAGCACGGCAGCCAGTGAATAAAGCATATTAACATGATTGGGGAGGGTTTCCATACCTCTTTTCAGGACCTCATAGGCGTTGCCTGTTTCGGATACACTGGTCAGCGCCTCTGCATACTCAAGCCAGGTTTCTTCATCATTGGGTTGAATCTCCAGGGCTTTTTCATAGGCTTCACTGGCTGCATCATGTTCCTTAAGCAAAAACCGGGCATTGGCCAGCAGGCACAAATAACTCGCATTTCCGGGGTCAAGGGACAACCCTTTCTCAAAATAATTAATCGCTTTTTTTACACTACCATTTTCCATTTCGCAAATGGCTATGCCGATCCAGGCATCCGAAAACTCAGGGTCCAGGTGTGTCGTTTGCAGGTAATATGCCCTGGCATGGAAAAAGTCTTCGAGTTTTTCATAGCATTCTCCGATATAATAGTATTTCATTGCATCCGTTTCATCGTCAATGATGGACGCTTTATAAGCGGAGACAGCCTCTTCGTAACGATTCATCAGGTTAAGCGTATAGCCTTTATGGAACCAGGCATGCTCATGATGTTCGTCAATGGCCAGGCAATAATCCATGGCATCGATGGCTTTTTCATAGAGGCCGGCATTTACAAATGAAACGCCAAGGTTGAACCATGCCTCTGTGCTGTAGGGGTTGCGTTCCAGCAAGCGCTGAAAAAACCCGATGCCTTCTTCAGTAAGCGACAGCAGGTCAAAGCAATATGCTGCTTCGTAGATGGCCAGGTCATTGTCAGGGTTTACCTCCAGTGCCTTATTGAGATACTCGATGGTTTTATCAAAGTTGCCCAGGTTTTCGTACTCAATGGCGATGTTGCAATAGACAAAATCAGGCTCTTCCGAATCAAAAACGGCTTTGTTGTACTCCTCAATGGCCTTTTCAAAATGATTCATCTGGGAGTAGATCGCCCCTTTGGTAAGGTAGATGTCGTTATTGGAAGGGTCAAGTTTTTCAACGGTATCCAGCAACGCCAGGGCATGGTCTTCATTGTTGAATGAAGCCAGCAGCCGGGCATTCTTTATCATGAGCGGAACAGAGCCCGGATGGAGTTTACAGGCGTATTGAGCGGCTTGTAAGGCCTTTTGGTTCGCGCCAAACAAGGTGTAATGATCGATAATTTCTTCAAAGTCATCTACATCAAAATATATAGAAGCCTTTTCTGAAGAAAGTGTCTCGTACGCCTTTACCTGCCAGGGTAAATTGTTGTCCATTTCTATTTTCATAATGGCAAAAGAAAAACATGTGTCTGCATACACGGAACCTATCCGTTTGCAGTTTTATGTCATTGCAAAGGTAACAAAAAACCAACTGGATTTAACAAACTGCTTTTCCGTTTGTTTTTGAATCAAGACCGTTTTGCCTGTGAAAATAGGATAATAAATCGTATTTTTGCAAAAAAGTAGTTCATATATGTTTGATAATCTTAGTGATAAATTAGATAAGGCGTTTAAGGTCATCAAAGGCCAGGGGCATATTACGGAAGTAAATATTGCGGATTCCTTAAAAGATGTGCGGCGTGCCCTGGTTGATGCTGATGTCAACTATAAGATAGCGAAGTCGTTTACAGAAAAGGTCAAGGAAAAGGCCCTGGGTCGTGACGTTCTAACGGCGGTTTCTCCCGGGCAGTTAATGGTGAAGATTGTTCATGAGGAGCTGACCGAGCTCATGGGGTCGACCCACGAGGAGCTTGACCTGAAAGGCAATCCATCCATCATCCTGATAGCTGGCTTGCAGGGTAGTGGTAAAACAACCTTTTCGGCCAAGCTTGCCAAATACCTCAAGGATAAAAAAAGCAAAAAAGTGTTGGTTGTGGCCGGGGACGTCTATCGTCCGGCAGCCATAGAGCAGTTACAGGTGCTTGGTGAGCAGATTGAGGTAGAAGTGTATACCGAGACTGACGTAAAAGATCCGGTGGCGATATCCAAAAGGGCGCTGAACCATGCCAAAACCATGGGACACCAGGTGATGATCGTGGATACCGCCGGCCGGCTGGCCATCGATGAGGAGATGATGAATGAGGTCGCGTCCGTGAAAAAAGCCCTTAAGCCCCATGAAACCCTCTTTGTGGTGGATGCCATGACCGGTCAGGATGCCGTGAACACGGCCAAAGCCTTTAATGAGCGTCTGGATTATGAAGGTGTGGTGCTGACCAAGCTCGATGGTGATACCCGTGGTGGTGCTGCGCTGACAGTACGTTCGGTCGTTGACAAGCCCATTAAGTTTGTCGGTATCGGCGAAAAGCCCGGTGACATCGACGTGTTTCACCCGCAACGTATGGCCGACAGGATCCTGGGTAAGGGTGATATCGTGTCACTGGTTGAAAAGGCACAGGAACAATATGATGCTGAAGAGGCCCAAAAGCTTCAGAAGAAGATCGCCAAAAATCAGTTTGACTTCAATGACTTCCTCTCCCAACTGCAGCAGATAAAAAAGATGGGTAACATGAAAGACCTCATGGGGATGATTCCCGGCATGGGTAAAGCCTTAAAAGATGTTGACCTGGAGGATGCCAACTTTAAAAACATAGAAGCGATCATTTATTCGATGACTCCCGCTGAACGTGAGAACCCCTCCGTAATCAATGGCAGCCGCAGGAAGCGTATTGCCAATGGTGCCGGCACCAATATCCAGGAGGTTAATCAACTCATCAAGCAATTTGACGATACCCGTAAGATGATGCGTATGATGTCGTCAGGCGGAAAGGGAAAAATGCAAAATATGATGAGCCGTATGCAGGGAATGCGTAAATAAATAATTTAAACGGCCCTGCAGGAAGGGCTTACGGACATAAAATTATCGATCATGAAACTTATAGATGGAAAACAGATTTCTGAGACCATTAAAGAAGAGATTGGCGAAGAGGTAAAGCGCATAAAAGGACAGAACGGGAAGGTTCCACACCTTGCGGCGATTCTTGTCGGGAGTGACCCGGCCAGTGAAACTTATGTAAATAATAAGGGAAAGGCCTGTAAGAAGGTCGGCTTCGATTCTTCAACATATCGTTTTCCCGAGGATGTTTCCGAAGAAGAGCTGTTGGAATCTGTAGGTTTCCTTAACAACGATCCGGAGGTCGACGGGCTGATCGTCCAGTTGCCGTTGCCCGATCACATTGATAACCAAAAGGTGATCCGCCATATTTCACCGGAAAAAGATGTGGATGGCTTTCATCCGGAGAATGTCGGCCGAATGACGGTCGGGTTGCCTGCCTATGTGTCAGCTACCCCGAATGGCATTATGGAGATGATCATGCGCAGCGGCATTGAAACCAGGGGTAAAAATTGTGTGGTGCTCGGACGCAGCAATATCGTCGGAAAACCCATCAGCCTGCTGATGGCACGCAATGAAGACCCCGGAAATGCCACCGTGACCGTCTGCCACAGTAAAACCGAAAACCTGAAGGAGATCACCGCCCGGGCAGATATCCTGATCGTAGCCATGGGTAAGCGCGGTTTCGTTACCGCCGATATGGTAAAAGAAGGTGCCGTGGTTATTGATGTTGGCATACACCGTATTCCCTCAGATGAAACCAAATCCGGTTACCGTCTGGTGGGAGATGTTGACTTTGAGGAAGTATCAAAGAAAGCATCGCATATTACACCGGTACCCGGTGGCGTTGGCCCAATGACCATCGTATCGCTCCTGATGAACACCCTGAAAGCATCCAAAAAAGAAATATACGGATAAATTGACAGCCTGTGACCTCATTAACCTGGAACCCGGCGACAGGGACCTGCTTCAGAAAGGTGCACTGCTGCCGGTGATGGAGTTGTTTTACTCCATCCAGGGTGAAGGTTATCATACCGGAAAACCTGCCGCTTTCGTGCGAATCGGAGGTTGTGATGTTGGATGTCACTGGTGTGATGTGAAAGAAGCCTGGGACGCTTCCCTGCACCCGCTTACCGAAACAGAAGAGATCATCAGGCAGGTAAGTGCCTGGCCCTCTGATTCATTGGTGATAACCGGCGGCGAACCCCTGAACTACAACCTCGATACGCTTTGCCGGGGGCTTAAACAAAAAGGGATGAAAATTTTCCTGGAAACCTGTGGCGCATACCCGCTTACCGGCAGGTATGACTGGATCTGCCTGTCGCCTAAACGAAATATGAAGCCCCGTAAGGACATGTTACACATGACCGATGAACTGAAAGTGATCATCCACAAACCTGCTGACATTGCCTGGGCTGAAGAAAATGCAGATCACGTAAAGGAGAAGTGCCGGCTTTATATGCAACCCGAATGGAGCAGGTATAATGAGATACTCCCGGAGTTGGTGGCCTATGTTAAAAACAACCCGAAATGGACAATATCGTTGCAGGCCCATAAGTTCATGAATATACCATAGGACGGGAATACGACGGACGGTAATTATCGGGCGTGTGTTAATGTTTACCGAACAAACGACAGCGAAGTAACAATAACGTTTTAATTAGTTAGATGAACCCTCCATGTCGAAGATCCCTTTCATTCGTGAACAAGGATTTTGACACACAGGGGGATGATTATTAAAGCTCGAAGCTCGAAGCTCGAAGCTGGAAGGAAGAAAGAAAAGAGCTGGAAGCTCGAAGCT
>CAYMDX010000096.1:0-2274 GCA_964389125.1 uncultured Bacteroidales bacterium | reverse complement strand
GAAGCTCGAAGCTGGAAGGAAGAAAAAAAAGAGCTGGAAGCTCGAAGGAAGAAATGAGAAGGTAGAAGATATATGTTAGCAAGAAGGCTCAAGGTTGAAAAACGAGTTTCTTTCTGACAACCCTAAGACTTCTCCACCTTTTGACCTTTTGACTTTCCGACCTCTCGACATTTGGAAATTTTGCAAAAGTATAAACAGTTGAAAGAGTGTAGAAGATAGCAGATTGCTGCATACAATCATGAACATTACGACAACGATACGGTTTTGGCTGTTGCTTCTGTCGGTAATGACAGCCTTTGGCGGTCTTGCTGCTCAGGTCACCGACGATCTTTCAACCGGTAGCAGGCGCGCACGCCTGGCGTTTGAGCGTGCTGAAGAAGCCTACCATATGGTTCGATATGATGAGGCCCTCGAATCCCTCGAGCGCGCCATTGATGTTGATGACACCTTTATTGAAGCTTATTTGTTGAAAGCCGAGATCCACATGGCGCGCGAAGATTATGAAAAGGGTGTAGAACCTTACCGGCGCGTTGTATCACTCGATGCTTCATTTTTTCCTGCAGCACGATTTAATCTGGGAAGGGCGCTTTACCTTACCGGTCAATATGAGGAAGCCCGGCAAGTCCTGAAACGATTTCTGGAAATGGACGATATCGGTGAAACAATGCTTGACAGGGGAGCTACGTACCTGGAGCGCAGCGAATTTGCCATGAAAGCGGTCAATGACCCGGTGCCTTTTGAGCCACAAAACGTCGGGCCGGCGATCAATAGCCAGCATTCAGAATACAGTCCGGCACTTACTGCCGATGAACAGACGTTGATATTTACTCGTGAAAAACCGCTGGAGGATGTTTCAGGCGGACCATCGCGCCATTATTACGAAGATTTTTACATTAGTCATTACCGGGATGGCGGTTGGTCGGAGGCGGAGAATCTGGGCACACCCATAAACACGCCGGACAATGAAGGGGCCCAGTCTATCACGGCCGATGGTCGTCAAATATATTTTACCGCTTGTAATCGCCCGGACGGTATCGGCAGTTGCGACATCTATCATGCAAGGCGTGAAGGCGGGAACTGGGATAGGCCGGTAAATGCTGGTCGCCCGCTTAACTCCGTTTCGTGGGACTCCCAACCCTCCATTTCTGCCGATGGGCAAACCATCTATTTTGCCAGTAGCCGTGAAGGCAGCAAAGGGCCTATGGATATCTGGAAAGCTGAACAGGACGGGGACGGCTCCTGGAAACGTCCCGAAAACCTCGGAGATGTCATCAACACAGAAGGCAGAGAACTATCCCCTTTTATCCACCATGATAACGAAACCCTCTATTTTGCTTCTGACGGTCATTTGGGTCTTGGTGGCCTGGATATTTTTTACAGCCGGCGGGAACAGGAGGGAAACTGGTCTGAGCCGGTCAATATAGGCTATCCCTTAAACACCCATGGTGATGAATTTGGGCTTATTGTTAGTGCGTCAGGCAAAACCGCCTGGTTTTCTTCAGATATTGAAGGTGGTTATGGCGAAAGTGATTTGTACACCTTTGAACTTTATGAGGAAGCCCGTCCACGTCCGGTAACCTATATGAAAGGTTATGTCAAAGATGCAACGGATGAAGAACCACTTGCCGCTGATTTTGAATTGATCGATGTGGAAGAAGGAATATTACTGAGCGCGGCAACTTCTGATCCGGCCGACGGCAGCTTTTTGGCAGCAATCCCCACAGGCAGCGATATCGCCCTGAATGTTTCCAAAGAAGGCTACCTCTTCTTTTCCGAACATTTCAGCTATGCCGGAGAAACGACTGCTGCAGAGCCTTATCTGCGTGATATTGAACTTCAGCCTGTTGAAACAGGCCGGCCTGTTGTGCTGCGGAATATTTTCTTTGACCATGACAGCCACAGGCTCCAGGAAAGGTCCTATCCCGAACTCGAGAAGCTGCTACACTTCATGCAGAACAATCCGGAACTGCATATCGAAGTGAGCGGTCATACCGACAGCACAGGCACCCATGAATATAACAGGCAACTGTCGGAAAAACGTGCCCGGGCTGTATTTGATTATCTGACAAACAAAGGGATCTCACCTGAAAGAATTACCTACAAAGGGTATGGCAACACCCGCCCCATTGCCAGTGATGAAACACCTGAAGGCCGTGCGAGAAACCGGCGGACGGAGTTCGAGGTGAAGGAGACGAATGAGATGAGATAGCGGAGGTACGCTGAAAAATTCAAATCTCAATCAAAATCAGATAACTCATGGATGGCGATTTGGTA
>CAYMDX010000095.1:0-9144 GCA_964389125.1 uncultured Bacteroidales bacterium | reverse complement strand
CACTCCACAGTTCAAAAAACGCAAAAGACATCCGACCGTTGCTTCTTAACAGAGAACACATTATTCAGATACAACCCTTTCCCGTTCCTGACCATAAGACAACAGCACTCTGTAACTAACTTTCGCATCCTCCTTTATCCGCAAATCAGCATATATTCTTCCTGGCAATTATCTCAAATCCAGGGCCGGAAAACCTGATCACGAATCCGCAAACAGTTTTTTTGGTTTTTTACTTGCAGAACCAAAAAAACTGCTTTATTTTTGTCCCTATATTTTAGAAAAAAACGAAAAATAAGAGATGCCAAAACAGAAGGAAGGTGCCAATTTTATTGAAGAGACAGGCTTATTGTTCGAAAATATGGGGGTTACCAGAATGGCGGGCCGTATTTTGGGGTACCTGATGGTGGCTGATAATGAAATGGTTTCCTTTGATGAAATAACCAAGGATCTCCAGGCATCCAAGAGCTCCATCAGCACAAACCTGAAGTCGCTGAACTATATGGGCTTCATCAAGCCAAAAACCGTTCCGGGCGAACGGAAAACCTATTACGTTCTGTCGCCTGACATGGACTGGAAGGTCTACTTTGAAAACCGGATGGAAATGCTCCGTATCTTTTACAACATGTTTCAGGAAGCACTGGATATCAGAAAAAACAAAGACGACAACTCAGCCAGATGGCTTCGGCAAACGAGGGAGTTCTATGCATTTATTCTGTCGGAGTTTCCGGCTATCCTAGAGCGCTGGGAGCAAAAGCAAAAAAAAGGATAATAGCGTATGCTTCCGGCGGATTAGATTTTAGGCCATCCTTAAGCAAAAAAAAGCAACCACAAAAACTATACAGGCTATGAAAAACAAACAAACGACCATTTTATGCATAATATTCATGTTAGCAGCCATTCTGTACTCATCAGCAGCACTGGCACAAAACCCGGAGGATATCCTCAGGGATATGGAAGACAACATGCGTGGAGAAGCTTCTTATAATGAGATGACGATGGAAGTGATTCGTCCCCGGTATACCCGGGAAGTAAGCATGAAGTCATGGACACTGGGCGATGACTATTCACTGGTATATGTCACGGCACCCGCACGGGATGAAGGCACTGCTTTCCTGAAGATCGGCAACGAAATGTGGAACTACCAGCCCAATATCGACCGTACAGTAAAAATGCCCCCCTCTATGATGTCGCAGTCGTGGATGGGTTCCGATTTCACCAACGACGACCTGGTAAACGCCAGCTCGCTGACGGAAGATTATACCCATGAGCTGCTTGGCGAAGAAGAGATGGACGGCCACGCGTGTTATATCATTGAAATGGCACCAAAGCCAGACAACCCTGTCGTTTATGAAAAAGTGCTGCAATGGGTGAGCAAAGAACACCACCTGCCTGTCCGCACCGAAAACTATGATGAGCGCGACCAGCTGGTCAACACGATCCACTTCCGCGAGATAAAAACCCTGGGAGACCGTGAGATACCCACCATCATGAAGATGATTCCGGAAAACAACGGAGACCAGAAAACCATCATTACCACCCATGATACCGATTACGATATAGACATCCGGGAAGACTTCTTCTCCATAGAAAACCTGACAGAAATCAACTGACCGGGGGCATTTCCTGAAAAATAATGATGCTACTATGCTAATCAAACTCGCATGGCGCAATTTGTGGCGCAAAAAAAGAAGAACGCTCATCACGGCAAGCTCCGTCATGTTTGCGGTGGTCCTGGCCATATTCCTGATGTCGATGGTCAATGGTATGAAACAGCAGATGGTCGACTCCATCATCAGCAATACTACCGGACACCTACAGATACAGGATGTACTGTATCATGATGAACCCACCATAGATCATGCCATGGAATACAGCCAGGAAGTAAAGGATGCCGTGGCAGCCCGCGGGGATGCAATCCAGTATACCGTTCCCAGAATTGAAGGCTTTTGCCTGGCCTCCAAAGAGGTCAGCAGCCGGGGCGTATACCTTACAGGCATCATCCCTGAAAAGGAAAACCCCATGAACGACCTCTCGTCAAGGCTTGTGGAAGGAGACATGTTCACCCCGGATGATGAATTTGTTGTGATTGCCCGGGGGGTTGCCACACAGCTTGACCTAAACCTTGGTGACACCATTGTCATGCTGGGCCAGGGCTTCCAGGGCATGACAGCTGCAGGGAAATACCCCGTAGGTGGTATAGTGGAGTTTCCTTTGCCCGATATGAACAATACCATGGTTTACCTGCCTTTGACAGAAGCGCAGCTGTTTTTTGCAGCACCGGAAAGGCTGAGCAGCCTTATCCTCATGCTCGGGAATCCTGGCCAGGCAGATGAAATGGAACGCCTGATCCAGCAAGACCTGGATGATGAATGGTATACTACCAAAACCTGGGAAGAGCTGATGCCCGACAAAGTGGCTGCCTTCGAGGCCCGGGATGCACAGGTAAGAATCTTCGCATGGGTACTCTATATCGTAGCCGGCTTCGGCATCTTTGGCACCATCATCACCATGATGCACGAACGCCTCCGGGAACTGGGCATCCTCCTCTCCATAGGCCTTAAACGGAGTAAGCTGGCGATAATTTGCATGCTTGAAACGCTGTTTATCAGCATCATAGGAGTGTTGGCAGGCGTGGCTGTGGGTTTCCCTATTGTCTACTGGTTTTACCGAAACCCTATCCAGCTCGGCGAAGACGCCGGTGAGGCGATGATCGATTACGGCCTTGAACCCTACATGAGCTTTTCCATTGCACCCGACATCTTTATCTACCAGGCCATCACCATCTTTATCATTGCCCTTATCGTTGGGCTCTATCCCGTAAAGAAAGTGTTCCGTCTGGATATGATTAGCGCTGCCCGGAAATGAACATCAACCTTGTTCCGGTTAATCAAGTAGAAACAATAGTAAAATAATGAAGACACTCATCAAAATATCCTGGAGAAATATATGGAGAAACCGGACCAGGACACTGGTGATCATCACCACTTTGGTGCTGGGTATCATGGGAGGGATCTTTTCGGCAGCCATACGCCTGGCCGCAGAAGAGCAGCAGTTTGAAGACACCGTCGAAAACATGATATCCCATATTCAGATCCACCACCCGGAATTTATCGCCAACCCGGAAGCCCATTACCGAATCCCTGACGGACAAGCCATCGCTGACAACATCGGCCGTCAAAGCGGGATAGAGACAGTTGCCCCACGGCTTGTCATGGATGGCATGGCAGCTTCAGCCAACATGAACACCGGTGTCAGGATCAAAGGGGTGCACAAGGAAGCCGAGGCCCGAACCACTAAGCTCGATGACCTGATTGAAGAAGGGAGCTATTTTACTGAAGACTGGCGTTTGCCCGCCATAATTATCGGAAGTAATCTGGCAGATGAGCTTAATGTAGAAACCGGGTCACGCATCGTGCTGACCTTCCAGGATATTGACGGGGAGATCATCAGTTCCTCCTTCAGGGTAGAAGCTTTGTATTCGGTCACATCCAGAAGATTTGAAGAAAGAACGGTTTTTGTACAGGCCGATCTCCTGGCAGAGCTCGCAGGAGACCCCGTCGCCGTAACCGAAATCGCCATTCTGCTGGATGATGTCGACAGGTATCGCGAGGACACCGAATACCTGCAGGCACAATACCCGGATCTGAAGATCCGCCACTGGGCAGATATGGAACCAACCCTCCACTATTCATTGGAAGTACTCGACCAGGTACTTATTTATCTGGTAGGCGTGATCATCCTTGGTGTTTCATTTGGCTTACTGAACACCATTTTGATGTCGATCCTGGAAAGGGTCAGGGAGCTGGGTATTTTACTATCCATTGGGATGAAGCGTCTCAAAGTCTTTTCCATGGTAGTGATGGAAACAACCATGATAGCCATTATAGGTGGTACGGTTGGACTCACCCTGTCTTTCATTATGATTCGCATTTTGAACCAGCACGGAGTGAATATCCCGGGGGGAGAAGGCCTTGGGGACTATGGTTTTGCCGCTGTCCTTTACCCGGACCTGCCCACGTCATTTTATTTTGAAATAGGTGGTGTGGTGATCCTCTTTGCCATCCTGGCGTCCATATACCCTGCCTGGAAGGCCATTCGCCTGACCCCCGCAGAAGCCGTCAGGGAAGAGTAAAGAAGCTGGAAGCTCCAAGCTGAAAGGAAGAGGTCAGAGGTCTACTCTATAACATCCAACATCTATCCGCCACGCGGAAAAAACAATAAACGAACACTTCAAACATAATACCATGCAAACCGTAATCAAAACAGAAGGGCTGTCGAAAACCTACACCAACACAGCCGTACCCGTCCATGCATTGAGAGATGTCAACCTGGAGTTCAGGGAAGGTGAGTTCACCGCCATTGTTGGCCCCTCCGGGAGTGGAAAAACCACCTTTCTGAACGTGATCGGTGGCCTCGACAAGCCCACCGAAGGCAAGGTGGTGATCGACGAGGTGGACATTGCCACCATGAAAGAAAGCCAGCTTTTTGATTTCAGGCTGAAACATATCGGATTCGTGTTCCAGGCCTACAACCTGATACCGGTGCTTACCGCCGTGGAAAACGTGTCGTTCATCATGTTGTTGCAAAAGAAGCCCAAAAAGGAAATGGAGCGAAGGGCAAAAGAGATGCTGGAGCAAGTGGGTTTATCGGACAAGCTGCAAGTAAGGCCGTCACAGCTTTCCGGCGGCCAGCAGCAAAGGGTGGCCGTGGCACGCGCCCTGGCATCAAAACCCGATTTTGTACTCGCCGATGAGCCCACCGCCAACCTGGACACCGAGTCGGCTTTTAACCTGCTCGACATCATGGCGCGCCTCAACAAAGAGGAAAACATCACCCTGATATTTTCCACCCACGACCAAAGAGTGATAGACCGGGCTAAGCGCGTTATCACGCTCGTCGACGGTGCAGTAGACATGGACAAGTACACTGGCAATGGATGAAAAAAGCTGGAAGGAAGAAGTTAGAAGTTTGAAATTAGAAGTTAGATAGAGAAGTCTCAGAGGTGACAGAATGAAGCTCGAAGCTGGAACCTGGAAGAAAGAAGTGAAAAGTGAAAAAAGCAACCAGTAACAATATAAATAAATAACTAAAGATGCTCTTCACCCTTGCCTGGCGAAACCTGTGGCGCAACAAGCGACGTACCATGATCACCGTGAGCTCGGTGCTCTTTGCCTACGTGCTTGCCACAGCGCTGCTCTCCTTTGCCGAAGGGTTCCAGCGGCAGCTGACCGAGACCATGGTCAGGCAGGAGACCGGCTACCTCCAGATCCAGGATGCCCTGTATTTTGACGAGCCCTCGCTGGATCATACGCTGGAATACGGACAGGAAGTGAGGCGCGCCCTGGAAGCCTGTGAGGATGATATAAGATATACTGTTCCGCGCATCCAGGGGTTTTCCCTGGCCGCCAAAGAGATGACAACCCGGCCGGCCTTGGTCACCGGTATCGTGCCTGCCCGGGAAGATAAAATCAGGAACCTGTCAGGTGATATGGTGGAAGGTAACATGTTTTCCGATGACGACGAGTATGCTGTGATCGGACAAGGGCTCGCCGAGTTGCTCGAACTGAACATGGGAGACACGCTGATCCTGGTCGGACAAGGCTTCCAGGCAGTGACAGCCACAGGCATGTTCAACGTAGGAGGGATCATCCGTTTTACCCTCCCCGAAATGAACAACACGGCGGTTTTCTTGCCCCTGGAACGTGCACAATGGTATTTTGCCGCTGAGAACCGGCTTACCAACCTGATCATCATGCCGGAAGACACAGAACACATCGATCAGCTTGCGCATAAGCTGCAACAGATGCTGGATGATGAATGGTATGCCGCACGCACCTGGGAAGAGCTTATGCCCGACATGGTGGATATCATGCAGATGCAGGACACCGTGTATACCGGAATAACCTGGGTGTTTTATGTCATTGTGGGATTCGGGATTTTCGGCACCATCCTCACCATGCTTCATGAAAGGTCGCAGGAGTTCGGGATCCTGTTATCCATCGGTATGAAACGACGTCTCCTGGCTGTTGTCGGAATGTATGAAACCATCATGATAGGAATACTGGGCATCATCGCCGGAACCATTGTAGGCCTGGCCGTGGTGTACGTGTTTCAGCAATATCCTATCAGGCTCTCAGGGGAGATGGCCGCTTATATCCTACAGTTTGGGATGGAGCCCGTATTCCCTTTCGTTGTGGACATCCGGATCTTTTTGGCACAGGCCCTGTCCGTATTCGGGATCACCCTGCTGATTGGATTCTATACCATGATAAAGATCATGCGCATCAATATGCTGGATGCCGCACGTAATTAACCAAGATCAATAGCCCGCATATGCTTACATTATGTAAAATAGCATGGCGCAATATTTGGCGCAACAACAGACGCAGCCTGGTGATCATAACAGCCATCGCCCTGGGTCTTGCGGGAGGCAACTTTATCGCCTCCGCCTACATGGGCATGATGAATCAAACCATCGAAGAAAGCGTGCACACACAGCTTTCACACATACAGATCCATCATCCCGGGTTTTTAAAGGACAGGGAAATCCGTCATGATATCGGCAATGCACTCACGACAGCAGACAGCCTTCGTCAACATCAGGAAATAAAAGCCGTTGCCTCCCGGCTTGTAATGGACGGCATGGCAGCATCACCTCACTACAGTGCCGGTGTTTCCATCCGGGGCGTTCATCCTGCTGAAGAGCGCCAAACAACTGCATTTCATAAACAAATTGAAGAAGGATCCTATTTTATGGACGACGGAAGGCTCCCGTCTGTCATCATTGGAAGGGAGCTGGCAGATAACCTGCAGAGCGGTATCGGTTCACGTATTGTACTCACCTTTCAGGACAGGGAAGGTGGGATGACAAGTGCCTCTTTCCGTGTGGAAGGCATATTTACCGCTGCCGCCTCGGCCTATGAAAAAAGGAATGTCTTTGTGCATGTCAAAGACCTCTGGGAGCTTACAACAAGCCAGCAGGCAATCACAGAAATAGCCGTGCTTCTGCATCACGACAAACAGCTGGAACCCATGACAACATCCCTGCAAATTACATACCCTGAACTAACGGTAAGAAGCTGGAAAGAGCTTGCCCCGGATCTGGAGTTTGTCGTTGAATACACCGAGCTGAGCCTTCTGTGGATCATTGCGGTCATCCTACTGGGTGTGGCTTTTGGCATACTCAACACCATCCTGATGTCGGTGCTGGAGCGCACCCACGAGCTGGGTGTGCTTCTTTCCATTGGCATGAAGAAAGCGCGGGTGTTCGCCATGGTGATGCTTGAAACTGTCATGTTGTCGCTGACAGGCGGTGCCGCTGGCCTGGCAGCTTCTTTTGTAATCATTCGTATCCTGCATCCCCGCGGCATCGACCTCACGCTTATCGGTGGGGAAGCCCTGCGCGACTTTGGCTTTTCACCTGTGATATACCCGGAGCTGCACGCCGGATTTTACCTGAAGGTAACACTGATGGTCGTGGCATTTGCCATCCTTGCTGCCATATATCCGGCATGCAAGGCCGTTACCCTGCAACCCGCCGAGGCCGTAAGGAAAAAACCGTAAAAAGACACGAAGATTTTATCGGGGGGTGATACCATCATAGGTATGACCACCGAATCTCAAGCAGCACATGAGTCCTCAGATTGATTATGCCCATAGTATAGATTCAGATAACTACAAAACATATAATATTGATATTCAAAATAATCATGAATACACATCTTTTTAATATAACAACCCCCGAACCTGGTTCTCAATGCCCAACGTACAGCACCCAGGACTCAGCGCTCAGCTCTCAGATCCCAGATCTCAGCTCTCAAAACCCAGCTCCGGCCTCCCCAACCACAAGCCTCAAACCTTACATAGTCTTCTTCCTGATACTTCTGCTAGCGGGCAGTACATCAGCACAGCCAACCGGCGAAAACCCATCCCTGAGGTTGCGCGGTTACATAAGAGCGATGCCCGGGCTGTACCTGGACCAGGACTTTTCCGATCCTTCCTTCTACAACAGTTTTCACAACAGGTTAAATGTCAGGTGGAATATCGCGAACAATGTTGACCTCCGTATCGAGGGACGTAACCGGCTTTTATACCACGAACTGTATGGGGAGATACCAGCTATTGAAGATCTGTTCTCCCAGGATGATGCATTGGTCGACCTCTCCTGGTTGTGGTTATCTGATGGAGGCTGGATCGGTCATTCGGAAGTAGACAGGCTTTACCTGAGCTGGAATAAACCAGGCTGGCGTGTGCGTGCGGGGCGCCAAAGGGTGAACTGGGGTATCAATCTGGTATCCAATCCCAACGACCTGTTCAACACCTATTCCTTTTTTGATTTCGATTATGAAGAAAGGCCCGGCACGGACGCAGTGCGGGTTCAGCATTTTATCAGCCGGCTTTCCAGTGTGGAGATAGCCGTAAGCCCGGCAAGGAATGATCGCGATATGGTGGCTGCCGCCA
The DNA here is from genome assembly GCA_964389125.1 of uncultured Bacteroidales bacterium. GTDB lineage: Bacteria > Bacteroidota > Bacteroidia > Bacteroidales > UBA7960 > PUPG01. The sequence goes on along the minus strand of CAYMDX010000095.1, from coordinate 684 downwards.
GATATTCATATAATGTTCGCGGGTATGACCTGCAGGCCATAGGTGGATATTACCGCGACCGGGTCGCCCTGGGCGGCGGATGGGCCGGACACATCGGGGGAGCCGGCTTTAAAGGGGAGTTGAGCTGGTTTTACGACCTGGAAGAAACAGCCGACGTGGATCGCAGCAACATGGTCGTTGCAGTGGGCATGGACTACATGTTTCCCAACGGCACCTTCGGGATGGCCGAGTTCCTCTATAACGGCGGCTACGGCCGAACCCATGAAGATGTATTCCTGGTAACCGAGCCCATGAGACCCGACAATATTATGTTCTCTGAGTATGCCGTCACACTGAATGCAAACCACCCCTTCTCCCCCATTTTTCGTGGGGGGATGGCTGTGATGGTGCTGCCCGACATTGAGGCGGGATTTCTGATGCCCGAACTCAACTATTCGCTCCAGAGAAACCTGGACATCAAAGTGCTGGCCCAAATCTTTATCGGCGGCGATGATCCAGTTATTGACAATGCCGGTTCAGGGTTGTTCGCTATCCTGCAATACGCTTTTTAATGCATAAACCCAACATTCTCAGAAAAAACTACCCAAAAAAATCCTTCCGGATTAAACCTATGAACAGTAAAATCCATCAAATCATAAAAAGAATTAAAAATTTGTTATTCAAAACAGATTGTACCACTTTTGT
>CAYMDX010000094.1:5319-9155 GCA_964389125.1 uncultured Bacteroidales bacterium | reverse complement strand
CAGCAAGCCGCAAAACGCTGCAAATCAGAAATAAACAAAATTATAAACAGATGAATAATATCCCGAAACAATACGCACCCGGCAACACAGAAAGCAAGTGGTATGCCTTTTGGATGGAAAACGGTTACTTCAGATCTGAACCTGATGAACGCACACCCTATACGGTTGTCATTCCGCCTCCGAATGTAACAGGTGTGCTCCATATGGGGCACATGCTTAACAATACCATCCAGGACGTGCTTGTGCGGCGCGCACGTATGCAGGGCTACAACACCTGCTGGCTGCCGGGTACCGATCATGCCTCCATTGCCACCGAAGCCAAGGTAGTGAATAAGTTAAGGGAAGAAGGTATTGACAAGAAAAAGATAAGCCGGGAGGATTTTCTTCGCCATGCCTGGGAGTGGAAGGAAAAACACGGTGGCATTATTTTGGAACAGTTAAAAAAGTTGGGAGCATCCTGTGACTGGGACCGCACAAAATTTACCATGGATGAATCCATGTCAAAATCCGTGATCCGTGTCTTTGTAGATCTCTATAAGAAAGGACTGATCTACCGCGGCGTACGGATGGTAAACTGGGATCCGAAGGCCCTTACCGCCCTCTCCGATGAAGAAGTGGTCCACAAAGAGGTTCAGTCCAAATTTTATTATATCCGCTACCAGGTGAAAGATAGCGATGAATATGTCACCATTGCCACCACCAGGCCGGAAACCATTCTTGGTGATACTGCTATATGCATCCACCCGGAAGATGAAAGATACAAACACCTGATCGGCAAGAAAGCACTGGTACCGCTTATCAACCGACCTGTACCATTTATTGTTGATGAGTATGTTGACCGTGAATTCGGGACAGGCGCCCTTAAAGTAACGCCGGCACACGATATCAACGACTATAACCTGGGTTTGAAGCATGACCTGCATACGATCGATATCTTTAACGATGACGGCACGCTGAGTGAGAAAGCTGAAATCTATATCGGAGAAGACCGTTTTGTGGCCAGGAATAAAGTTACCGGGGACTTAGAGGAAAATGGTCATCTGATCAAGGTAGAAGAGCTTACCAACAGCATTGGCTATTCGGAGCGCACTGATGCGGTGATAGAACCTAAACTGTCGCTGCAGTGGTTTGTTAATATGGACAGCCTGGCGAAACCGGCCCTGGAGGTAGTAATGGACGACACCATAAAATTTCATCCCAAAAAATTCAAGAACAGCTATAAGCATTGGATGGAGAATGTACGCGACTGGTGTATCAGCCGCCAGCTTTGGTGGGGACAGCGCATCCCCGCCTGGTACCTGCCCGACGGACAATTTATTGTAGCGGAAAACCGCGATGAAGCCCTCATCATAGCCCGTGAAAAATACGATGCTTCCCTGAAAGATAAAGACCTGCAACAGGACGAAGATGTGGTGGATACCTGGTTCTCATCATGGCTGTGGCCCATTTCGGTATTTGACGGTATCAACCGGCCCGACAATGAAGAGATCCGCTATTACTATCCGACCAACGACCTTGTGACGGCTCCGGAGATCATGTTTTTCTGGGTGGCCCGTATGATCATGGCAGGTCTTGAGTTCAGGAAAGAAATACCGTTTCACAACGTTTACCTGCACGGCATTGTTCGGGATAAGCATGGCCAGAAGATGTCCAAATCGCTGGGCAACTCCCCTGACCCCATCGGTCTGATGGACAGGTATGGCGCTGACGGTGTCAGAATAGGCATGTTGCTCTCGTCCCCGGCAGGTAACGACCTGCTGTTTGATGAAAACCTTTGTGAACAGGGACGCAATTTCTGCAACAAAATATGGAACGCATTCCGTCTGACACAAAGCTGGCCCGTTGACAGTGCCATGGAGCAATCGGCGGATAACAGGACGGCCACAGACTGGTTTGAAGCCAACCTCAACAAAGCGCTTGCCACCATCGAAGATCATTTTACCAGGTTCCGCATCGCTGACGCCCTGATGACGGTATACAAGCTCATATGGGAAGACTACTGCTCCTGGTACCTTGAGATGATCAAGCCACCCTACCAGCAACCTATCGACACCGAAACGTATCAAAAAGCCCTCGGCTTCCTGAACAGGTTGTTGCGAATCCTACATCCTTTCATGCCATTCATATCAGAAGAAGTATACCAGTGTATCCGGCAACAGGAGGATGCAGAAAGTATTACCATCGCTCCCATGCCGCAATCCGCCAAATATGATGCGTCACTGACAGAGCGGTTTCAATTTGCCAGGCAGGTAGTTATGGCCATCCGGAATATGCGCCAGGAAAAGAGCATCCCACAAAAAGAATCCATTGATGTTTTTATTAAGAAGAATAACCAGGAGTCACCTGACATTACTTTTGACGGGATTGTAAGAAAACTGTGCAACATCAGTAAGCTGGACTATGTAGAAACCAGCCCTGAAGGCACTTACTCGGTCATCGTAAAATCAACCGAGCTTCACATCCCGCTAGACCAGCATGTTGATACGGAAAAGGAGATAACCCAGCTCGAAGAGGAGCTCCACTACCAGGAAGGCTTCCTGGAAAAAATCGACAAAAAGCTGTCAAACGAAAAGTTTGTCAACAATGCACCGGAGAAAGTGGTTGCCATGGAAAAGAAAAAGCGGGAGGATGCACGTTCCAGGATCAACGTTATTAAAGATCAGATAGAGCGCCTGCGAAAAATGGCGTAAACATATTGATCCATCAATAAAAAGGGGCATGTCTGATGCCCTTTTTTATTGACAACCCAAAGTTGTCATTCCGCTTTAAGATAGGATATTCAGTGATTATTGAAGGGACTTAGTCTGTCAACAGCATCCTTACTGCCTTCCTTGTGCTCTCTGATCTTACAGACAAGATATAAAAACCCGGATTTAGCTGTTCATAAAGATCTCCGAGCCCGAAGCGTTGCTGTCCGGCGTCAAGCAGACCCTCAAACAGCATGTCCACCCTTTGCCCCTGCAGGTTATGTATGGCCATGGTCACGTGCTGCCTGGAATCTATCTCCAGGGTTACAATCGACTGTGCAGAAAGCGGATTGGGATACACTTCAAGGTTAGCCACATGACCATCTGGTCGGGTCACATACGTGGGATCCAAACCCGTACCTGCCAGGTAGAGTTCGGCTTCGGGGTTATTAGCCGCATCGCTGAAAATCACCGCAACGGTTTCAAAATCTCCGGTAGATTGCGGTAAAAAGCTGACTGTATAGGTTTTTTCCTGTTCCGGGTCGAGGGTATCCGGGAAATCGCCGGTAAAATCGAAATGTCCGCATCCTGTATCAACGTCTTCAATGGTCAGGGGCATATTGCCATAGTTGGAGATTGTAAGCTGTTCATCAAGGGTATCCCCGGGCAGAGCCCCACCAAAATTAATTGAATCAGCAGACAACACGAGGGTAAGGGATGTAACAAAATGAGCAACGATATCGGTATTCTCCTCCAAGGCATAGGTAATAGAGGATTCCTGGTAATCTTCCCCGTTAATCACCCATTGTTCAAACTCCCAATGCTCGTCAGCCGCAGCTTCCAGGAACACATTGGCGCCCTGATTAAAAAGCTCCGTGCCTACATATGGACTAACTGTACCTTTTCCATCCTTATCAATGCTGACAGAAACGATGTCGCCGGAAACCCCTTCGCCAAGGCCAATATTTAATGGTGTTGTCTGGTAATTTTCCACAGCGATGTTATCCACATCCAGGGATGCATATCCATAAGCGTTGTATTGAAAATCATAGGTGCCTGCCAGCAGTGGACGGTTGTAATATCCTGAAGGCATAGATGTTACCACCTCTGAGTTATCCTTATCATAACCGGGTATGACAATTTCTGTAT
>CAYMDX010000094.1:0-5219 GCA_964389125.1 uncultured Bacteroidales bacterium | reverse complement strand
GCTCAATACCGCCATGCATGTTGGCCGACATGATAAAGTTCATGGTATCGGTAAAGTTAATCATGTTGGTGGTTTCTATCTGTTCATCATCCGTGGGGTCATTCACCGGATTCGGATAGTTACGGTTAAGGTCTACACCGTTGGCATTTCCCCTGGTGGCACCTGATACGGTTGAATTATTGTTGGTGTAGGTGCCATCTGGATTTTCATTCGGGCAGATCCATATCTCGGCATTGTCCAGCAGCGCCGTAATCTCTTCGTCTTCACCATACTGATGAAGCAGATGATGAATAAGGCGCAGGGAGACAATGAAACCGGTTGTCTCATCACCGTGGATGGTAGATGTATACATAAACTGTGGTGCAGGCCGGTTGTCGTCAAGACCAGGGGATATCCGCGCAAACAGCATATCCCGGCCCATAACGGTTTCGCCGATGCTGACAATCTCGACCATGTCCGGAAAGTCCTGTTCAAAGCTTTCCATCAGGGATACATAGGCCTCATAGGTCGGATAGAAATCCCAGCTTTCGGCAAGGTCTTTCTGCTGAAGATCTTCCCAGGTCTTCATGTTCAGGTCGAAGTCCACATCCCCCGGATGCTGCCGAACGGCATAAGGGATGTCCTGGTCAAGGAAATACCTGAACCCTTCGGTGTTGGCATAAGCAAAGACCTGTTTGTCATCCACATGATCAATCCAGATACGGGTATTCAGATTCTCCAATGTGTCCTGCCCCGGTTTTTGAAAAGAAAAATACACCTCGTTTCTCCCGTCCAGGTAATGAGCGGCATCATGCGTGGCAGGAGGTTGTTGAGATACTGCCTGCAACGAGATCAATACTATTTGCGTAAGGAATAATACTATTTTCAATCCACAATAATATGTTAACCAGACAAAAAAATGTTTTTTATGATAATGATGAACGCTCCATCGCCTCAAGGATATTGGACATACGGTTATGCAGGCTTTTATTTACCTTCACCAGAGGCAGCCGCAGTGCATTTTTGCAAAGCCCTTTCATAAACAATACGGCTTTTACGCCTGAAGGGTTGCCATCTTCATAAATCGCCTGAACAATGTCCAGCAGGAATAAATGAATCTCGCGTGCTTTTTGATACTCATTGTTCATACAGAGCCTGACCATTTCAGAAAATTCAGCCGGAAAGGCGTTGGCGATGACGGAAATTACCCCGTCACCACCCAGGGCCATAAAAGGCAGGGTAAGCTCATCCGTACCGGATATCACCAGGAAATCATCAGGCTTGTCTTTAATGATACGTCCGATCTGCTCAAGGTCTTTGGAGGCTTCCTTGACGCCGATCACGTCAGGGATATCATGCGCGATCTGCAGAGTGGTATCGGCATTAATATTAGAGCCTGTTCGTCCGGGCACATTGTATATAATAACTGGCACGGGTGATGCCGAGGCCACTTCTTTGTAGTGGTAGAAGAGGCCTCTCGGTTGCGGCTTGTTATAGTAGGGACTGACAGACAAAATGGCATCAACCCCTTCGAAGGACGTCTGATAAATTAAACTGGTAATGGCCCGCGTATTATTACCACCGATGCCGATCACCACGGGCACCCTTTTATCTACCATCTCTACGGCAAAATTGATGATGGCATTTTTTTCATCTGGACTAAGTGTAACTGACTCACCGGTTGTTCCAAGGAAAACCAGGTAGTTAACACCATTATTGATCTGATAATCGATCAGAATCTGAAAAGATTTAAAATCGATATTCCCTTCTTTATGGAACGGGGTTACAATAGCTGTTCCGGTACCTTTGAATTTATTTATCATTGTTGTCAGGGGTTTTGATTAATTTCAGATAATGCACAGCATGGCGGGCCAGCTCTGTCGTTGGGCATTCTTCTCCGGCATTAATAAATAAATCATATATAGCCAGAAAATCAGAGTGATAAGGGCCTATTTTATAGGAGGCAGGTGACAGCACGGCAAGGTATTTCAGAGGGAAAGCTGTGGCTGGCGATAAATCCAGCAGGACATCAAACCTATTGTTAATAAAACCTTTTAGATGGTCAGTTTTTGGACGCATAGTCCAGGCGAATTCTTTTTGATAACAGATCTGATCATCGGAGAGATTCTGTAACGCTTCAGGATCTGATTTTTTGTTCACCAGGCAAAGCAGTCTAACACGTTTTCCGTCCGCTTCCAGCTCATCTTTAATATGAAGGATAGCATCCCGCTCTTCGGTGTCATGCAGCAAAAACAGAATGGCTATCTCCCGGGCCTGATCATACGACATAAACTGTCGCTGCCTTTTGGCCGACTTCATAGCCCGGCGCAATAAAAACAACCGAAGCCATCGTATGATCTTATTCAGAATAACCACTGCCTGACATGTTTAAGCCCCTATTGAAGCGATGACCAATGTCAATCTGTCCCATAACGGGCGACAGATAACTACTGGAAAGACAATCAAACCAGCATAAAACCTGGTTCAAATGTACAACGAATTTCCTGTTTCCGTAGAATTCATACCGGGAAAAACGGCGCGAACAAGTTTTACTTTTTCTCCCAGACCTGTAAAATTTCTCCGACATACAGACGGTGATAGTCCTTCTGTGGATATACTTTTTCAATGTCAAAAACCTGGAAAAATTCAGGTTTTATATCATCAAAATAGATCTTCCGGCATTCGAGCACCAACTTTGCTTCCTGAAAACCTATGGTAGCGTTTGGTGTTTCCATGGCTGTCAGACCGTCAATATTCATTTTGTTGAGATCCCTCCCGGAAGTGGTGCCACACAGGTTTAGCAAATCTTTATGCTCCTCCGGAAAGAAGGAGAGGGAGAAGTGGGCGTGCTCTTCCATGAATTCGTAGGTATAACGCTGCGGTCTGATAAAGGTAAACACCACCGGTTTGCGCCATAAAATACCGGCAGTGCCCCAGCTGGCCGTCATCATGTTATAATGATCAATTGCACCGGCGGTAATGAGCATCCACTCATCCCCGATCAGCTTGAAAATATTCTCCTTGATGTCTTTCGGGTGAATTTTATTAAATAGCTTATCCATTAGCAGGTACCTTTGTGAAAGTTTATAAAACAAGTGCAAATTAAGGAAAAATTATGAAAATAATCAGAAGGTTCTATTTCATGAGTACATTTGCATAGATAAACTGATTATAAATCTCCAAATATCCTATATATGTCAGGTATGCAGGTCGTTTTACTGGGTACGGGCACCTCCCAGGGGGTACCGGTGGTGGCATGTGAATGCCATGTTTGTCAGAGCGATGACCCGTGTGATAAGCGTTTGCGCACATCGGCGCTCGTACAAACCGATGAGACCTCTATCGCTATTGATGCGGGTCCTGACTTCCGGCAGCAGATGCTCGGGGAAAACGTTAAACGACTGGATGCGGTTGTTGTCACCCACAACCACAAAGACCATACAGGTGGCATTGATGATGTGCGGGCGTTCAACTGGATTCAGCAAAAACCCATGGAGCTTTATGGCCGTGATTCCGTTCTTGAAGCCATTAAAAGGGAATACGCCTATGCCTTTGAGGCAGACAAATACCCGGGTGCGCCATCCATAAACCTTCATACGATTACCGGTCAGCCATTTACGATCGGGGACATTCACCTGATACCCATCCATGCGATGCACCACAAAATGCCGGTATTTGGCTTTCGCATCGGTGACTTTTCGTATCTGACAGATGCAAACTCCATTGAACCTACTGAGTTTGATAAGATGAAAGGATCCAGGATCGTGGTTATTAATGCTTTACGGCAGGAACAACATATATCCCATTTTACGCTTGAAGAAGCGGTTGACATGCTGCAAAGCCTGGCTCCTGAGAAAGGGTATATCACCCATGTGAGTCACCAGATGGGACGTCAAAAAGAGCTACAACAAAAGCTTCCCGGGAATATCGCCCTTGCCTGCGACGGACTCAAATGTAACCTTTAGCAGGTTTTTGAGGCATTCATAAAGCGTACCCCAGCCCCCACGCTACATAATCAGCCCGGCCGAAATGGGCTTTCAACGCCATATGTGCAAGCACATTGGAGGTGATAAAATATCGCAGCCCAATACGCTTATATACCGGGTTTTCTGGCTCATAACCATAGTAGTAGTATACCCCTAAGTTTAGTAACAAAGATAGCCTGTCAAATACAAGGTCATAAGAGACAAAACCACCTGCACGAACATAATCGGCAAAGGATGTCTGCTCCTGCTGTAACCGGACCCATTCTTTGGCATGTTCATCATAAAAAAAGTCAGCTCCCAACCCCCAGCGACTTCGATAGGAGCCTCTCTTCAACAGGTTTAAGGTAAGCGTGTGGGCCTGATAATGTGGATCACCTATGTTACGTTGCATGAAGCCTATAGCATAGCTGGTCAGCAGTCGCTGTTCACCAACAGGCCATTCTAAGTTATCATCATGAGTCGGTTGAAAGGTTTCTTCAGAGGCACCCAGGTTATATCGAAGGCCAAGATTAACATCGAAAAGGTTCAGCCCCCTGTTGGGTTTTTGATATGCACCATTCGAAAAATGGGTAAAAGAGACACCCGGCGTAAGCTCAACATGCTGGCTTATTCGATAATGAAACTTATAATTGAAGTTGACATGGACATTCCACCGGGTACCGATAAATTCATTTTCCGGGTTAGTTTCAGCATCATAATATTCACTAAAATTGGAAAGACCCAGCGAAACTTTGAATCTTCGTTGAACAGATGCTGTTTTTCCCATTATGAAGTCCATATAAATAAATCCGGACCTTACGTCGCCAAACACATCCGGATTTCCCAGATCGGCGTAAAAAAAGCCCAACCCCAACGATGGCATATTGTACGCCCTGTGCCATTGCATATCCCCGGAGGTCTGCCAGCCCAAATTGAGTTCAAAGGCATGAACGGGATTCCCAAGATGCGGACGCATTTCTTCACGGTGCGCCCACAAATACTGATGGTGGTATTGAGTACCAAAAAACAGGCGCCCACGATGATCGCGTGCATAAAGGTGTCCATGAGCACCAAGTGTGCAACATGCAAGAATAAAAACACAGACCCCTGCAAAAAACCGCGCCCCCATAAAAAGTAATGTATTACAATAGTCCTCTTTTATTACGCAAGGTAAAATAACAAAAAATATGGTAGCAATCAAAAATACCAGGGACAATTCCAATTTAACGCTGCTCAATATCGACCCGTTTCAGGACAAGGTGATTCAGCGGATTA
>CAYMDX010000093.1:0-9238 GCA_964389125.1 uncultured Bacteroidales bacterium | reverse complement strand
ATCTCAGGGCTACAGGAACGGTCAAATAACTCTTGTATCCTGACAAACCGTTCACTGTTCACTGTTCACCGTTTGGCTTTTCTTCTTGCCAAAAAGTAAAGCACCAAATTTTCACAAAACGAAACAAATACGTTGCATTTACTGCATCTGGAGCCTCAGGTTTGTCAGGCCGGCTTCTCTGGCCGCAGTAACCACCTGTTGATATTCCGATTGGTTAATACGTCTGGAGATTTTTGGATAATCGTGTGCTTTATACATGGGCGTGTATTGCGACATGATGTTGAGGTAGGTGTCTTTGGGCAGATGATTGGCAATCCATTGGACAACCTGATCACTTTTGGCCACGTTTTCAGGCATCACCAGGTGTCTGACCATCAACCCCTGATGGATAATGTCGGTTTCGGCCGTTGGTTTTGCAACACCCACCTGCCTGTACATCTCCAGCAAGGCCTCTTTGGTAATCTCCGGATAACTTGAAGCACCGCTTGAGTATTTGGCAGCAGCTTCCGGGTCATCATATTTAAAATCTGCCAGGTAGATGTCTACCACACCGTCCAGCATATCCAGAATCTCTTTTTTCTCCCATCCGCAGGTGTTGTATACCAATGGTAAGCGTAACCCGTTGGAGGCCGCATGATCCAGTGCACGCAAGATCTGTGGTGTATAATGGGAAGGGGTAACCACATTGATGTTGTGACACCCGATACGCTGCAGTCCCAGCATCATATTTGCCAGTTCATTGGTGTCGTACTCCCTGCCCTGGCCATAATGACTGATCTCATAATTTATGCAAAACACGCAAAGCAACGAGCAGTTTGAAAAAAATACCGTACCGGAGCCATTGTCACCTACCAATTCGTTCTCTTCTCCAAAGTGGGGGTTGGCTGATGATATTTCCAGGGTGGCATTGGCACTACAGTCACCTCTTTCTCCGCTCAGACGGTCAGCTCCACATTCGCGGGGGCAGATATTGCAACGCCGCATTTTGTCATACAGAATATCCGCACGTTTTTTCAGTTCACCACTTTCGTGTAATGCAACATACTTCGGGGTATATGATGTACGCATGGTATGATTGGTTTCTGAGACGCCTGCATGGGCAAAGCCACCTTTGAGTAAAAGGTCCCCGGTTGCTGCCGCTGCCGGCATAAGTGCCAGTGTACGCAGGAATCGACGTCTGTTGTGCTTAAACATAGTGTTAGTTTAAAGGATAATGCATTGGTTTCCATCAATAAAGATAATAAAAATTTTCCGGACGACATTAGCCTGCCTCTACATATATCCATCCTGTATTGAACAAATCCATATCTTCAGCCCTTGTACATATTGGATGTTAAATATAATATCCACAAACTCCCGTAGGTTTTTCGAAGGTTTATGTGTTGAGCCTGTTGCATACATAAAAATAAATTTCTATATTTAATCCTATATTAACCAGTAACCACAAACCGAACAGATATGGCAGATTTAACTACTACTTACATGGGGTTGGCGCTTAAAAGCCCTCTGATTGTCGGCGCCTGTAACCTGACAATGGAAAAGGATATTGCGCAAAAGATGGAGGAGGCCGGTGCCGGAGCCATCGTATACAAGTCACTGTTTGAGGAACAGGTAAACCTGGAAAGCCTGCAGATGGAGGAGGAGTTGCATGAATATGAAGAGCGGCATGCTGAGATGATCAGTATGTTTCCCGGGATTAAACATGCAGGTCCGGAAGAGCACCTGGAAAAGCTTCGCAAACAAAAGGAGGCTTTGAATATCCCTCTGATAGGCAGCCTCAATTGTGAAAACAAGGATACATGGGTTGACTATGCTGTGGAAATGGAAAAAACCGGCGTAGATGCCCTGGAACTGAACTTTTATACCAGTCCGGAGAGTTTTGATGCCGTGGCAGGGCAGCTTGAAGAGGAACAGCAGCAGATAGTGAAAACGGTAAAGGAAAAGGTGAATATACCTGTCGGGGTCAAATTAAGTCCGTTTTATTCTAACCCGCTGCATGTGATCAGGCAGATGGATAAAGCCGGTGCCGGGGGTTTTGTATTATTTAACAGGTTGTTTCAACCCGATATTGATACGAAAAAAGAGGAACACCAGTTTCCGTTTAATCTGAGTCAACCGATGGATTACCGACTGCCACTGCGCTTTGCCGGTTTGCTTCATAAAGAAATTAATGGTAGCATCTGTGGTAATACAGGCATTTTCTCCGGTGAAGACATGGTGAAGATGCTTTTGGCCGGTGCTGATTGCGTGCAGGTGGTGAGTGCGGTTTATAAACATAAGGTGGCGCATATCGCCCAGATGCTGAAAGAGCTTTCAGAATGGATGGATGCCAATGGGTATGCAAGCCTGGATGCGTTCCGTGGTAAGCTTGCCAAAGCCAATGTAAAAGATCCTTATGCATACCATCGCGCACAATATGTCGATATGCTGATGAAGCCGTTTGACTTGCTGAAGAAATATCCGCAAGTGTAAGATACGATTCCGGCTTCAAAAAAAAGAGGTTGTCATATCAAGACAACCTCTTTTTTTTGCAAATGAGCAAAGCCATCTGTTATTGTCGGGTCTTATGCGTCATTGTTGTTATTGTCATGCTGCGAAACGATCTTAAGGGTATCGTGGGCGATCACAAGTTCTTCATTGGTAGGTACCACCATCACTTTTACCTTGGAATTTTGTTCGGAGATCATCTCCAGCTTGCTGCGCAGACCGGTGTTTTTGGCTACATCAAATGACAGTCCGAGGTATTCCAGTCCTTTACAGATCTCTTCCCTGGTTTCGGGGCCGTTTTCACCGACGCCGCCGGTAAATACAATAAGGTCTACACCTCCCATAGCTGCGGTATATGCGCCTATGTATTTTTTAACGCGGTAGATATACATGTCAAGGGCCAGCCGTGCCCTTTTATTGCCTTCATGCCAGGCAGCCTGTTCAATATCCCGCATGTCGTAGGATAAACCACTGACTCCTAACACGCCGCTTTTCTTGTTGATCAGGTTGTTGGCTTCATCAACACTTAAACCTTTTTTGTTCATGATATACAGCAAGGCACCAAGGTCAAGGTCTCCGGTACGTGTACCCATGATAAGTCCTTCTACCGGTGTGAGTCCCATGGATGTGTCTACCGACTTACCGTTTTTAATGGCTGCTAACGATGCTCCGTTACCAAGGTGACAGGTAATGGCCTTTACATGGTCTTTGCGCATAAACAGGGCGTCACAGGCTTGTTCAAACACATACTTGTGGCTTGTGCCGTGAAATCCGTAGCGCCTGATCTTATCTTTTTCATAGAGTTCATAAGGAAGCCCGTACATGTAGGCATGTGGCGGGATGGTTTGATGGAAGGCCGTATCAAACACTGCCACCTGGGGAACGGAGGGCAGCAACTTTTCCATAGATACGATACCCTTCAGGTTGGCCGGGTTATGCAGGGGAGCCAATTCGACGACCTCTTCGATGTTCTTTTTTACATCTTCGGTGATCAGGGCAGAAGCGCTGAACTTTTCCCCACCATGGGCTACCCGGTGGCCAACAGCGATAATCTCGTCCACACTTGCAATGACGCCATGGTTTTTATCCAGCAGGGCTTTCAGGATCATGTCAATCCCAACTTCATGATTTTTGACATCCTGAATCAGCCTATATGGCTCTTTACCTTTGGGCTGATGCTTGAACTCGCTGTCTTTAAGGCCCACTCTCTCCAGCAGCCCTTTAGCCAAAAGTTCTGCGTTGTTGGCCATGTCGATCAACTGATACTTGATGGATGAGCTTCCACAATTGAGAACTAGAATTTTCATTTGTTTGTCTGGGTTTTGATATAATTTTAATGAATATAAGAAAAGATGGAGTTTTTTATCTGGCTGCTGCCTGATTGGCTGTGATGGCGACCAGATTTACAATGTCATCTACCGAACACCCTCTTGACAGGTCATTGATGGGTGCGGCCATGCCCTGTAATACCGGGCCAACAGCTTCCGCGCCTGCAAGCCGTTGAACGAGCTTATAAGCGATGTTACCAACCTCAAGGCTCGGGAACACCAATACGTTCGCTTTTCCTGCAATCTGACTGCCGGGAGCTTTGCTTTTGCCTATGGCTTCCACGATAGCGGCATCTGCCTGCATCTCTCCGTCAATCAATAAATCAGGGTCTTTTTCCCTGGCAATGTTGGTGGCCTCAACCACTTTGTCAACCATCTCATGGCTGGCACTCCCTTTGGTTGAAAAACTGAGCATGGCAACCCGTGGTTCAATCCCGATGATAGCGCGGGTAGTCTTACCGGTCATCACCGCGATCTCCGCCAGCTCCTGAGCCGTCGGATCGGGATGAACCGCGCAATCAGCAAAAACAAGTATGCCGTCTTCACCCCACTTTTTGTCGGGCATGATCATTATAAAAGCCCCCGAAACAACACTGATGCCTGGCAGGGTTTTTACAACCTGAAAGGCCGGACGAAGCACATTGCCCGTGGCATTCATGGCACCTGCAACTTCACCGTCAGCCACGCCATCCTTAATCAGAAGGGTGGCCAGATACAACGGGTCCTCAACCAGTCCGGCAGCCTCTTCTTTCGTTAACCCCTTGTGCTGGCGAAGCTGGTACAATAGCTCAACATAATGCGCTTTGTTGTCAAATTCTTTGGGGTCAATAATGGTCGCCTTTTCAATGGAGCCCAATTGGTAATCCCCGGCCAACTTGAATATGGCATCACGGTTGCCCAGAAGAATGATCTGTGCAATCTCGTCAGCCAATACTTGATCCGCCGCTTTCAGGGTTCGCTCTTCAAGGGCCTCCGGAAGGACAATGGTTTTGTTCTGCTCTTTAGCCTTTTGTTTGATCGTTTCAAGTAACTGCATGGAATGGTTATGTGTTTTATAGAATATTTTGAATATCAAAGTGTGACAAAATTACTATTTATTTGATCTTCACCAAAGTGATTTGAGCAAATTTGCTATCTACCCTTGCGCCCAGCTCAAAAACCTGCGAGACGTAAACCCGGTAAAACAGCCATATAAATATGGCCATGAACATTAGGTCGTATGTGACTCGTATTCCTTAAAATGGCTACCTTTGCAAAAAAAATATATGCGTGTTACCCTGGCAGCAACAATAGGCCTGCTCTTTTTTATGTGCGGCTTATTTCCGGCAGCATTTCCGGTGATTCCGGAGGCCATGGCCGGTCAGCAGTCCGGATCTGATGTGGTTGTGAACGAAGACAACATACAGGAAAAGGAAACCACCACGCAGGATTTTTTCAATACAACACATAACCTTGTTCCCCGGGATAAAACTTACAAACCTCTGCCTTTGTCACCTCAAACGGATAATACCTGGATTGGCCTGCTGCTTCTCATTACGCTTTCTTTTTTGGCATTGGCGCGTTTTTATTTTCCCGGTCGTATAGAAATGTTTTTGAAAGCTGTGCTTTCCCAGCGTTCTTTTTCTCTGCTTGACAGAGAAAGCACACTATTTCGGGAAACACCCGCTTACCTGCTTTTTCTTAATTTCCTGCTGGTTACCTCATTATTGCTTTACCAAACGCTGGACTATTTTGGTCTGACAGACGACTGGATGCATGTTCATCCTGCCTTGATTTGTGCCATCATTTTCTGTTGTCTGTTGGTCTTTTATGTGGTAAAAATTATGGCAGTTATGTTTCTTGCATGGGTGTTCAGCACCAAGCGGGCAACGATTATTTATCTTGAAAATATATTTGTTTTTAATTTTTTTACCGGACTTATTCTGCTGCCACTGGTATTTTATCATGCACTGAATGTGGACGCTTACGGTCTCTATATATCCTGGCTGGTAGTGATTGTGGCAAATGTGATCAAAGTTTTCAGGGGTAGCTTGAACGGTTTCAAAGCCTCGGGTTTTTCAGGGTATTACTTATTTTTGTACCTTTGCGGTGTCGAAATAGCCCCATTGCTATTCATTGCCAAAGGGGTGTCCGTATATTTGTTGAATAATTAAACAGAGAGGAGTCGGACCTTGAGAATCAAACAAGTTCTAATATCACAACCGCCACCGGAGAACGATAAGTCTCCTTATGCCGACCTTATCAAACAACACAACCTGGAGGTCTGTTTCCGGAAGTTTATTAAAATAGAGAGCATTGGTGCCAAGGAGTTTCGCAAACATCGTATACAAATACCCGATTTTACAGCGATCATCTTTACCTCCAAGAACGCCATCGACCATTTTTTTGGCCTTTGTGAAGA
Organism: uncultured Bacteroidales bacterium; assembly: GCA_964389125.1. Taxonomy (GTDB): domain Bacteria; phylum Bacteroidota; class Bacteroidia; order Bacteroidales; family UBA7960; genus PUPG01. The sequence continues at coordinate 3,022 of CAYMDX010000093.1, read as the reverse complement.
GTTGCGGGTTCAAATATCCGAACAGATGAAATATTTTTGCACTTCCGAGGCCATCGCCCTCTATATGCAAAAATATGTGCAGTATCGCAAACGAAAGATCTTCTTTGCGAACAACGATTTTTCTGAACTCCTGGATCTGATCAAAAAACACAAGGACGAAAAATACCTTTTCCCCTGTGCGGAAAACCACAAAAAAGATATTCCAAAGCTGCTGAAACAAAACAAGATCCGCTTTACTTCTGCGCCTATATACCGAACAGTTCCTGAGGACCTTACAGACATTGACATTGACAAGTATGATTTGCTGGTATTCTTCAGCCCGAATGGTATCCAGTCATTGCGGTACAATTTCCCGGATTATAAGCAGGGTGATGCCATTGTGGCTACCTTTGGTACAGCCACTCAAAAGGCAGCGGAGAAGGAAGGCTTCGATATACAGATAGCAGCGCCTACCGAAACAGCTCCTTCCATGGTAATGGCCCTTGAAGAATATCTGGAAGACTCGAAAAAATAATGAGGCCTCCGGGCGGGGTTCTTTGACAAACAGCCAGACCTTATAAGCGGCATGGATACCTTAAAAAAGAACGAGCGGCTGGCGAACTTCTACCTGAGAGATATTTTGTTTCGACGGGGGAAGCATTTTTTTCAATATCCTTTCCTGGTGATCTATCTCTGCAGCCCGCAGGACGATCTCAGTCAATGGCTTGACGGCAGGAAAAGAATTGCTTCAAATGCCAGATTCGACTACCCCGCAAAATGTCTTGTCGGGGTGTCACGCCGAAAAATGAAAAAAGCTGTCCGCCGCAATCGTATAAAGCGTTTGACCAGAGAGGCTTACCGTCAAAACAAAAGCGGCTACTATGCGTTTCTCAAAGAGAAAGAATGCGTATGTATGATGGCGTTTATCTATACCTCAGTTAAAATGCCTGTTTACCGCGATATTGAAGGGGCCGTTCAGTCGGCTATGCAAACCATAAAGGAACAAATAGCCGCTGATCATACAACCTGTTAGGGTAAGGGAAATAAAACATATATTTATGAAGCAGTTGATGCAGGTATTGAATAAAGGGTTTAGCTGGCTGTTCATCATGATCATCCGCTTTTACCAGGGTGCCATATCCCCCTATCTGCCTCCTTCATGCCGTTATTCCCCTACCTGCTCACAGTATGGCATTGAAGCACTCAGGAAACATGGGGCCCTGAAAGGTGGCTGGTTTACCGTCAAACGATTCGCTTCCTGTCACCCATGGGGCGGAAGCGGCCATGATCCCGTTCCTTAAGAAAAAAATGTAACCATGAATAAACAACGAAAATCACTATCTGTAAAACTCCGGCTTGCAGCCTGGATCGCTGCAATCAGTGTTTCTGCCGTTTTCTTGACAGCTGCCGGAAACAAGAACTTTGAAATCACCAAACAGCTCGATATTTTTTCGACCATGTTTCAGGAGGTGGTTGTAAACTATGTGGACGAAGTGAATGTGTCTGATATGATGAAATCCGGGATCGATGGGATGTTGTCAACCCTCGATCCTTATACGACCTTCATCCCCGAATCGCAGATAGAAGATGTGCGCTTCATGACCACCGGGCAGTATGGAGGTATTGGTGCCGTGATTCGGACACGAAATGATCATATGATGATCGTCGAGCCTTATCAGGGTTTTCCAGCCCATCAGGCAGGCCTGATCCCCGGAGATATTATCCTGGAGATCAACGGGCAGTCGGTAAAAGGACTCGATTCAGATGAAACCCGAAACTTGCTTACCGGACAACCGGGTACTTCTGTAGACCTCCTGATAGAAAGGGAAGAAGAGGAGACACCTCTTGAGTTTCGTATTGAACGGGAAGTTGTGCAGGTCGACAACATCCCCCATTACGATATACTGGACGACGGAATTGCCTATATCAAACTCTCCAACTTTACACGCAATGCCGGCCCTGAGGTCAGGGATGCGCTTCAGGAGCTCAGGGAAGAAAATGATGTAGAAGGTGTCATCATTGACCTTCGGGGAAATGGTGGCGGTCTGTTGAATGAGGCTGTCAATATTTCCAACCTCTTCATTGACAAAAACCAGCTTGTGGTGAATACCAAAGCCAGGATCGAAGAGCGTAATACCCGGCACAACACCCTCAATGACCCGTTAGATACCGAAATTCCACTGGCCATTGTGGTAGACAACGCCAGTGCCTCTGCTTCAGAGATCGTAGCCGGTGCCATGCAGGATTATGACCGTGGTGTGGTTATTGGTGACCGGACCTTTGGAAAGGGCCTGGTGCAAAATGTGCTGCCGCTCAGCTATAATACCCGGCTGAAGGTCACGGTAGCAGAATACCTGATCCCAAGTGGTCGCAGCATTCAGGCTATTGATTATGCTGAAAGGCGTGAGGATGGCAGTGTGGCTAAAATACCGGATTCCCTCAAGCAAGCGTATGAAACCCGCAATGGCAGAATCGTATATGACGGCGGAGGCATTGCTCCGGATCTCGACGTTGAAAAGCCGGAGCCGGCGCAGGTTACCCAAAACCTGATAAGACAATATATGATCTTTGACTATGCGTCCGAGTTTTACCGCCAGCATGATACCATCCCCGAACCGGCTTCTTTTGTGATCGATGATGATATTTATGAAGATTTTCTCGATTTCGTCGAAAGGCAAGGATTCGATTATGATACCCAAAGCGAAAAACTCCTGAAAGAGCTCCAGGATGTCACTGCTGAAGAAAAGTACCACGATGCCGTGGTAGAAGAGATCAAACGGCTGGAGGAAACCATCAGGCAGGAGAAAGGACGGGATTTTGTTACATTTCGTGAGGAAATCGAACAACGGCTTCGCGCAGAGATCGTATCCCGCTACTACTACCAGAAAGGGCAGGTCATTGTTTCACTGGATACCGACCCCGATGTGGAAGAAGCCCTGGAAATACTTGGTAACCGGCAAGCTTATGAGGATGTGTTGACGCCATAGTTCACTGTTCACCGTTCAGCTCCTCCAGGGCGAGCTGCGCCTCTTCCCATTCCGTT
>CAYMDX010000092.1:0-9348 GCA_964389125.1 uncultured Bacteroidales bacterium | reverse complement strand
GTGCTGGAAATGCAACAACCCGGCGACAAAGATGTTGTTCCCGGAGAGCTGCACCCCGACGATTTCCGGATGGCCGTCAACATCCTGCAGGAGCGTGGTATGTTAGAGCGTGAAGAATGGGGCTACAACAACTTTTTTATGCCGGTGTTGCCGGGCGTTCAATAAAACCGGTTAGCTATTTATGATCAAAAAAAACAGCCTCTCCTTTCGCATTATACGGCGGGTATTGATGTTTACCCTGCTGCTTTTTGTCGTCATCCTGTCCCTGTTTTACTATTTTGCCCGTACAACCATCCAGGAATCTGCCAGGGAAAATGCCGCGTTGTTAGCAGAAAATACCGTTGGTGAGATTGAAAAGGAAATGCAGCAACTGGAAAAAATTCCGGAAATGGTTGCTGCCCTGATGGAGATTGACCCGCTGCATGAGGACACCCTCTTTCAAGTTGTTGAGACGATCCTGCAACAAAACGATAATGTATATGGATCGGCCATCGCCTTCGAACCGCACTTTTTTCCGGATAAGGGCCGGTATTTCTCGCCTTTTGCTTATCGCGACGGGAATGCGATTCACACCATGACACTAGGTGGCGAGCATTACGAATACTTCTATATGGACTGGTACCAGATCCCCAAAGTGCTGGATCAAACCTACTGGACAGAGCCTTATTATGATGAAGGCGGTGGCGAGATGCTGATGTCAACCTATTCCGTGCCATTCTACACCCACATTGACGGTGAGCGGAAGTTCAGCGGCATTGCCACGGTTGATCTGTCGCTGGAGTGGTTGCGCGAAATAGTGTCGGACATTCAGATTTTCGAAACCGGATATGCGTTTTTGCTGTCGCGCAATGGCGTAGCTGTGACCCACCCAAACCCGGAAAACATCATGAACGAGAGCCTGTTCTCCATTGCCGAAGAAGAGGGATTGCCGGAGCTCAGGCAGATCGGCAGGGACATGCTTGCAGGGGAGAGCCGCTTCCGGGAGCATGCCCTGGATCACAACGGCAAACAATGGATATACCACACCCCACTGCCTTCCAGCGAATGGTCGCTTGGGGTTGTATTCCCGGATGAGGAGATGTATGCTTCCCTGAACCGCATCACCACATTGCTGATCTTTCTTACACTGGCAGGCCTGGTGCTGTTGTCGATATTTACGGTTGACGGTGTAAACCGCATTGCTGCCCCGCTGACACATTTTGCCCGGTCAGCCCGCCGCATCGCCGATGGCAATTTTGAAACCAAACTGCCAACGGTTAAAAGCAAGGATGAGATGAAAGAGCTGCATGATGCATTCTCACAAATGCAGGCAGACCTGGCCACCTACATGGAAAACCTGAAAGAGACCACCGCGGCCAAAGAGAAGATTGAGAGTGAGTTGCGTATTGCACGGGAAATACAGATGTCGATGATCCCCCACACCTTCCCGCCCTTCCCCGACCTGCCACAGGTTGACCTTTACGCCACCCTGCGATCGGCCAAAGAGGTGGGTGGTGACCTGTATGACTTTTTTGTGGTGGATAAAACCAAATTCTGTTTTGCCATCGGGGATGTATCGGGTAAAGGGGTGCCGGCCTCCCTGTTCATGGCTGTAACCCGTACCCTGCTGCGTACCATTGCCGACAAGGAACAGTCACCGGCATCCATCATGAACACCCTCAACAAGTCACTGGCATTTAACAACGAATCCAATATGTTCGTGACATTCTTCCTCGGCATCCTTGACCTCAGTGACGGTACCCTTCAATATGCCAATGCCGGCCATAATCCGCCGGTTTATATCAGCAAGGATGAACGTATAAACGCCTTTGAACCTGCGGGAACGATCCCGCTGGGTCTGTTTGAGGATTTTACCTATACAGAGGCAAGTATGCAATTAACGCCCGGTGACAAAATATTCGCCTATACCGACGGAATCAGTGAGGCAGAGAATTCACAGAATGAGCTCTTTGGTGAAGACCGTATGATGGAGATCATCAGGGAGAACAGGGAGGCAGGCCCACAGGGGCTGGTCACGGTGATGTCCGCAGCCGTAGAAAAGCACGTACAAAAACACCCGCAATCTGATGACATCACCATGCTGACCGTCTCATTTAATCAATAGCGTATGGAAACCTATACCCTCAGGCTAACCAATAAACTCAGTGAGCTGGATAAGATCCGCGACACACTGGAAGAGCTGGCAGCAAAATGGGCCATTCCGCCCGAGACAGGAATATCGGTAAACCTGGCCCTGGAAGAGGCTTTCACCAACATCGTAAACTACGGCTACAACGACAATACCGATCACGAGATTGAGATGGTGTTCACCTTCGATTATGACCAGCTCACCATATCCATAACGGATGACGCCACACCCTATGACCCGACAAGACAACCGGACCCGGACATAGAGCTGTCAGCTCCGGAACGGCCTGTTGGCGGACTGGGTGTATTTCTGATTAAAAAAATTATGGATGACGTACAATACGCACGCAATAACGACAAAAATATCCTAACACTTAAAAAAAAGCTTAACCAATGAATGTAACCGAACAACAGTTGAATGACTATCTGGTAGTTTCTGTGGAGGGGCGGCTGGACACCAATCAGTCAGAAGGTTTTGAGAAGAAAATGATGGAGATCCTCCAGCAGGGGCACAAAAAGATCATCCTTGACTGCAAAGGGCTGAACTATATCAGCAGCTCGGGGCTTCGTATTTTCCTTATTATGCAGAAAAAGATGATGGGCACCGGTGGGACATTCAAAGTTGCCAGCATGCAACCCGGAATTAAAGAAGTGTTCGACATGTCGGGCTTTTCGATGATATTCAACATTTTCAACGATCTGGACAGTGCCTTAAAAGACTGACCGCATGGTAGTAATCCTGGCTTTTTTACCGGTATTGCTTTTCCTGCTGTCCCTGTATCTGCTTGACAGCTTCAAACTGGTAACCGTCCGGCTTTTGTCTGTTTGTCTGCTATGGGGTGTGATGGCCGCCGGCTTTTCTTATCTGCTGAACACCGGACTGGCAGATGCTATGGGCGCAGACGAAAGCACACTTTCGCGCTACATCGCGCCCGTTGTGGAAGAGCTTTTAAAACTCCTCCTGCTGTTTGCACTTGTTGCCAAAAAGCGGATAGGCTTTATGATCGATGCCGCCATCTATGGCTTTGCCATAGGCACTGGTTTCGCCCTGGCAGAAAATACCTGGTATTACCTTCAGCTTGGTGCTGATTTTCATATCATCCTGGCTGCGGTAAGGGGCTTAGGCACCGCCCTGATGCATGGAGGTGTTGTAGCCGTCGCAGGCATCATCCTGATCGAAAGCGTGCACCGGTCCGACAAAACATGGCCCGGCGCCATAGCCGGTCTGCTGACCGCCATCATCCTTCATTCATTGTTTAACCACTTCCTTTTCAATCCGCTGCTCCAGACCATCCTCATCCTGATCATCTTGCCGGTTAGCTTTCAACTGGTATTCACCTTCGCCGGCAACAATCTTCAGCAGTGGCTTGAAGTGGCCTTCAGTAACGAGGTCGACATGCTGGGCATGATGCGCAAGGGCCAGTTTAAAGACACAAAAGCGGGCCGCTACCTGGCATCCCTGAAAGATTATTTTTCACCGGAAACCCTGGTAGACATGTATTGTTTTTTTAGCCTCTACCTCGAATTATCGATCAAAGCCAAGCGCAACATGATGCTCAAAGAAAACGGATTTCCTGTCATGATCGAACCCGACATCAGGGATAAACTGGTTGAAATGAAGACCCTCCGGAAAAAGATTGGCAAATCCGGTGAAATGGCACTATCCCCATTGGTGCGAATGCGATACCGTGACCTCTGGCAGTTAAACCAGTTTCAGAAATAAACCAACTTTTTTCATGATGTAAAGTAATATATAATGCAGGAAGATGAATACACCCTTATTAAGAATATACAGACAGGCAGGACGCGGGATTATGAGATACTGGTAAAGCGTTACCAGGGGGCTGTATATAACCTGTTGTTGAAAATGCTGTATCGACCGGAAGCGGCAGAAGAACTGACCCAGGAGGTCTTTATTAAAGCCTATGAGAACCTGGGATCATTCAATTACAAAAGCCGGTTCTTTAGCTGGATCTACCGTATGGCCATCAACACAGCCATCAGTTACCGTAAAAAGGAAAAGCGGTATGTACACCCGGATAAGTTGCCTGACATGAAGGACAATCAGACTGAAGCAACCATCATGGTAAACGAAAGGGACAAGCTGCTGAAACATGCAATCAGTCTTCTGAAAGAAAACTATAGCGCAGTTATTATGTTAAAATACTATGAAGCCCTTTCCTACGAAGAGATTGCAGAGGTTTTGGAAATCCCGGAAAAGAAAGTCAGGTCCAGACTTTATGATGCCCGGCGCATGTTACAAATCCATCTTGAAAAAAGTGACTACTTTAAATAACCGAACCCATGTCAACCATTTCCGAAAATATATATCGCCTGATCAACAAAAAGATTGACGGTGAGCTTACAGAAGCCGAGGCCCGGCGTTTCGACGACCTGCTATCTGACGATGAAAAGGTCCGCACCTATTACCGGCAGATGGAAATGCTGGATCATTCCCTTCAGGAAGCAGGTAAGGAAAAAGAAACGGCGGATGTAAGCCGGGAGGTCATGGAGCATGTACAACAAACCGGACCGGATAAAAAACAGTCGGGGAAGGTCCGCATGCAAAAGCGGTTTCTTCCGCCCGGACAAACCATGCTTCGCTATGCGGCAGTCCTGATTATCGGACTACTGATCGGGGCAGCTTCCATCCTCTTTATCCGTCCCGAAACCGTCTTTGTTGACGAAGGTGACATGCGTGCCACCATGACTGCACGCTCAGGTCAGAGCCTGAACATCAGACAGGAAGACTGGCACTTGCAAATCAACCCCATGGTCATGAATGAGGCCGTCATCCTCATAGCTTCACTGCAGTCCGAATCGGACCTGGAGGTGCACATGTCCTTCAACCCGGACATTTACCAATTGGTCAGGACAAAAAGCCTGAAAGGTGATATTGAAAGGCTTCCCGCTTCCAATGCCGGTTCTGTAGCATTTCCCGCTACCGGTGATGTGATGTTTCAACTGGTAATGAACCAACGTTCAGGTATGACAGGACCTGTACAGGTAAGCCTGCTTCAGGATAACAGGACCATTTATCAAAGTGAGATTTTTATTGATTAAAAACCAACTTTTTGTTAACGAGCGTGTATTTATAGATAAAAACATTTCTAAATTTGATTACTTAAAACCCTCAAAAACCAACCACTTATGAAAGCAAAAAATCTAGTACCCGTTTTACTCGGTGTGATTATCGCCTTCGCCGTTGGACTCATGGTAGGTATTACCCTGACCAATCCCGGCATGAGTCTTCGTGAAGCAACCGGCAGTATCGGACGCATAGACCAGTACCGCAATATCCAGATCACGGAAGAAGATATTGAATTGCGCAATGACCTGCTGGAAGATGCACAAATGCGAGAAGCTTATGAACAGTACCTGACTTTTGAGTATGGCAATAATATCAGACTTGGTGAGGATATTCGCCATGCGATCAATGCGGCTCAAAGTGCCGGGGAATTTGCCACAGCCAACAGAAGAACATTGGAAAAGCTGGAAGATTATGCCATGTTCCTGGACAATGCACGTCTGCGCATACTGGAAGCCATCGGCACCCTCGATCAGATTGAAGAAAGAGACAAAATCGCCATTCGAAGCATATTGAACGATGCCGGAAACGCCATGGCACAAACAGTTTTTCGCAGCAATGTGTTGTTTGATTATATGAATGGTGTGGAAGTATTTTTTGACACCGCCTCCAAAGCCGATTATCCCGACCTGGCCAATGCGCACGACCGCTTATTTGCTAACCTGATCCAGATCAATATGGTCAATGAAAACCGCCCCGTCCTCGAACACCTGCTGGCCAAAGAGCTGATGGACGAAGAAGGTGAACTGGCCCAGCTTGACGCCCAAATCTTATTTGACGCCCAAACCTTAGAAGATCTCATTATCATGGATGCGGAACAGCTAGGTTTTTTTGATGCGGAACAGCTACAAGATATTTTGTTTGACAATGAAGCACTTCTATCTGGACCGGGTGGTTTCCTGGATATGCAACAGCTCAACATCACCATTATGGACGCTGAGAACCTCGGAGCATTTTTTGATACAGAACAGTTAGGCCTTCTATTAGATTCGGAACAACTACAGGGCACACTTGATGCGGAGCAGCTCAACGCGTTCAGTAATACGGCCGATCAGCTTCAGATGGTTATTCGTTAACAGACATCCTGTTACTGTTGTTTGATCAATAATAATCTGGATAAGCTTACACTGAACGTCTTCATCGTATGATCTTTCGTATAATACTTTTACTGAGCATCGTTGCCGGAATTTGGATACAAACGCCAATCGCGTCACAGAACATACATCAACTGGACACCGACCGTGTTCAGTTGGTGTATTTTGGCGATGGTTACCGTTACCTGACACCACACCTGTTGCGTAGCTATAACAACGCCATGAACTTTCATGAGGGGCTCTGGGAATACGATCCGGGGAAGGTGTATGTGATGCTGAACGATTTTCAGGACTACGGAACCGGTGGCGCTGTCACCATGCCGCTCAACCAGGTGTTTATCGGTATTGGTCCCTACAATCATGCCTTCAGCATTGTACCGGCCAACGAACGCTTTCAGTGGCTCTTTAACCATGAGCTCACCCACGTGGTCATGACCGACAAAGCCAACAGCCGGGACGAATTCTGGCGCAGCGCATTTTTTGGTAAGATACGGCGTAATCAACAGCAACCGCTTTCTGCCCTTTGGAGCTATTTGACTGTACCCAGGTGGTACGCCCCACGATGGTACCAGGAAGGCATAGCCATCTTTATGGAGACCTGGATGTCGGGTGGCCTGGGCCGTACAACCGGCTACTACGATGAGATGTATTTCCGAAGCATCGTAAACGAAGATCAACCCATTTACTCGGTGGTCGGACTGGAAACAGCAGGCACCACCGAAGATTTCCAGGTAGGGGCCAATGCCTATCTCTATGGCGCCCGGTTTACCACCTACCTGGCCCTTGAATATGGCATCGACAAGCTACGGGACTTTTTCCTGCGGTCGGAAGACAGCAAAGCATTTTACGGAAGGCAATTCAAACAGGTTTATGACAAGTCGGTGGAAGATGCCTGGGCGGACTGGATCGGGAAAGAGCGGACATTTCAGACCCAAAACCTCAACAGGATCCGTGAATATCCGCTAACGTCCTTTTCTCCCATCACCGAAGAGCCGCTCGGAAATGTGTCCACCTTCCGATACAATCCGGACACAGAAAAAATGTACACTGCCATCAACCATCCCGGCATCATCTCGCAGATCGCCGAGATCGATACCCGCAGCGGCGATATCCGGAAACTGGCCGAGCTGGAGGCGCCGGCACTCTACTACTCCACCCACCTGGCCTATGATCCGGACAACAACCGTGTTTTTTACAGCGATCAGAACAACAAGTACCGCAGCCTGGAGATGGTCGATGCGGACACCGGCGAGCAGAAGACGCTCATGCCATTCTCCCGCACCGGCGACCTGGTGTATAACCGGGCCGACAATAGCATCTGGGGCATCCGGTTTGCCAATGGCCACGCCACCCTGGTAAAGATCCCCGAACCCTACGATAGCATCGAACGCATGTTCGAGGCTCCTTTTGGCCAGACCATCTTTGACCTGGATATTTCTTCTGACGGCAAAATGCTATCCGCCACGATAACTGGCATCAAGGGAGAGCAGGAGGTGGTGGTGTTTGACATTGAAGCCCTGGAAGCCGGCGATCCCTCCTACAGAACAATTCATCAACTGGAAGACAATACGCTGGCACAGTTCAAGTTCTCGCCGGACGACGAATACCTCATCGGAACATCGTACTATACCGGCGTGTCGAATGTGTGGCGCCTCGGGCTGGAGGACGGCTCGTTCGACCTGCTGTCGAACACCGAAACCGGCTTTTTCATGCCGGTGCAGCAGGATGCCGACTCCCTGCTGGTGCTGCAGTTTTACCGCGACGGCATGATGCCGGGCCGCATCCCCATGGAAGTGCTGCATGAAGCCAACGCCATCGAATTTATGGGGAACAGGATCGTCAGGCAGGAGCCCCGCGTGGTCGACTGGTCGTTGCCACCATCCGAGCCGGTTGACACCGCCAAAGTGGATGAGAAAGCATACTTCCCGCCGGGCGAGATGTTCATGGCCAATGCGTGGCCCGACATTGCAGGCTATAAAAGCACGGTGGCAGCGGGGTACCGGATGTTGCTGCGTGATCCGCTCGGCGTGAGCCGCCTCAACCTCTTTGTGGGCGCATCGCCCTGGAGCAGCTACGAAGACAAACAACAATTCCATGCCGACCTGGACTGGCAATACTTTAACTGGAACCTGTCAGCCTCCTGGAACAAGACCGACTTTTACGACCTGTTTGGTCCGTTTCAGAGAAGCCGGGCCGGCTATGCCATCGGGATCGCTCATGAGCGCAGGAGAAGTCTGCAGGCGCCGTTCCGCTGGTCATACAACTTCGGCCTGCATACGTACGGCGACCTCGAAGTGCTGCCAGGCCACCAGAATATTGCAACACCCATTAGGGATATCCATGCGGCCAATGCCGGCTTCGGCTTGTCGAAGCTGCGTACCACCCTGGGTGGTGTGGATAATGAAAAAGGCTACCAATGGAATATTTCGGCCTCCACATTCTATGCCGCCGACGACTTTTACCCTTCCGTCAAATCCAACCAGGATATAGGGTTTCTGGTGCCAGGTATCCGCAACACCAGCTTCTGGATACGCAACAGCGTTGGTCAGTCGTTTGGAGACAAGGCATCCCCCCTCTCCTACTATTACCTTGGTGGCTTCAGGAACAACTATGTAGACTGGCAGGAGCCCCGTCAGTACCGCAGCAGTCTGGCTTTTCCCGGTGCAGCTATCGACGCCATCCCCGCCCACAACTATATACGTACGATGGGCGAGCTGAACCTGCGCCCTATCCGCACACGCAATGCCGGCACCACATGGTTGTACCCCACATCCATTTATACGTCGGTGTTCGGCACCCACCTGCTCACCGACCCCGACCGGTCAGAGCATACCCGCAACATCTTTAACGCCGGCTTACAGACAGACATTGAGCTGGTGTTGCTTTCGTACCTGAAGACCACCTGGTCGGTGGGTTATGCACGGATGTTCGAATCGGGAGAGAAGCCGCAGGGGCAGTGGCTGTTTTCGGTGAAGTTGCTGGGAAATTAACCCGTCGCCGGCAATTGAAACGAAAAACAACTCCCCTCCCCCGGCTGGC
>CAYMDX010000091.1:0-9366 GCA_964389125.1 uncultured Bacteroidales bacterium | reverse complement strand
TTGGTATTCAGCTAAGAGGGTGTTATTAATGTCTTTTGCGATGGAAGGTCCATAATAAATAAATCCGGTATACACTTGAATGAGAGATGCACCGGCACGAAGTTTTTCTTTTGCATCGCGGGGGTTCATAATACCACCGACACCGATGATGGGTACTCTTCCGGCAGATTTTCTGTGCAGATAGGCAATGGTTGTTGTAGACAAATCCTTAAGAGGCCTGCCGCTTAGGCCGCCCTGGCCGAACCGGGCAATATCCTCAGGTTTACGTGAAAGTCCCTCTCTGCCGGTGGTTGTATTGGTGGCGACAATGCCGTCGAGCCCGGTTTCTTCAACGATCTCCAGGATCTCATCAAGCTGTTTTTCAGTAAGGTCAGGTGCAATTTTGATGAGTACCGGTTTCTTCCTTTCTTTGGCGTGATTTCGTGTTTGTATGGCATGCAGTAACGCAATCAGTGCGGGTTTGTCCTGCAGTTTGTCTAGGTCTTTGATGTTGGGGCAGCTGATGTTAACCACAAAATAGTCGACCAGTGGGTATAGCTGCTCAAAGCAGCGGCAGTAGTCCTCTGTGGCCTTGTCATTTGGTGTGTCGGTGTTTTTTCCAATGTTTCCGCCAATAATGACTTTTGGGGAGGTTCGTCGCAGCCTGGCGGTGAAATGATTGAGCCCCGGGTTATTGAAGCCCATGCGGTTGATGAGGGCCTGGTCCTCAGGTAAACGGAACAGCCGGGGGCGTGGGTTGCCTTGTTGGCCGCGTGGCGTTACCGTGCCTACCTCTACGTGGCCAAAGCCAAAGTTGGCTAAGCTGTTATATAAATTGGCTTCTTTGTCAAAGCCCGCCGCAACACCTACCGGATTCGGAAAACGAAGGCCAAACACTTCCCGCTCAAGGGCAGTCTCATTGTTGAGAAAAAAATGGTGAAAAAGTGGCGTGGTACCCGGAATGCGAAATAACAATGGCAAAGCACCTGCTATGACCTTGTGAATAAATTCGGGCGGGAACAAAAATAGCAGGGGTCGGATAAAGCGACGGTAACAGCGGTTGGCCGGCATGCTATTCTTTGTCTTGCTGCTGGTCATCCTGATCTTCATCAGCCCCGGGCTTGGCGTTGTCATCGGCCGACGATTCTTCTTCCTCCTCAGGCTTGCTGATCATATCGTTCTCCAGCAGGATGTTGTACCAGGAAAATACTTTTTTGATGTCAGAAGGATAAACCCTCTCCTTGTCGTATTCGGGGATCACCTCATCAAAAGCCTTTTTGAGCGCTTTTTCATCCGATTTGGAGATACTGACTGGCTTTCCTTCTTCTTTTTCATAGATTCGCCACAGCACCTTTTTTAAAGGCAACTCCCCTTCATCTGTAAATATACTGATATCTTCCAGGGTGCTTGAGCGTTCGGTGGCAAACACATGTACGCGTTTCCCGTCGGTGAGTGACTCTGCCAGCAGGCCGCTGCGCGTTTGCGATGCAACCTTGTAGAGACCACCCTTCCCTGAAATTGTCATAATCTTGCTTAAGTCCATATCTTTTTGATGCTTCGTTTATCGTTATCTAATGATGCAGCCTGCAAAAATAAGGATTAATCATTATTCCCTCCTTAAGAAAACATCTGAAGACTGTGTAATTTTTTATAAATGCCATTTTGCCGCAATAGCTCTTCATGGTTACCGGATTCCACAATGCGTCCTTCATGCATAACGCATATCAGGTCTGCGTTGATAATGGTCGACAGCCTGTGTGCGATCACGATGGAGGTGCGGTTTTCCATTACATTCAGCAGTGCCTCCTGTACCAGTTTCTCAGATTCAGTATCCAGCGAGGATGTTGCTTCATCAAGGATCAGTATCGGCGGGTTTTTGAGGATGGCCCGTGCAATACTTATTCGCTGTTTCTGGCCACCCGATAATTTGCTGCCCCGGTCACCGATATTCGTATGATAGCCCTCTGGCATCTCCATGATGAAGTCATGTGCATTGGCGATTTTGGCGGCCTGTATCACGTCTTCTTCCACTACATTGGAGGCCGAAAAGGCAATGTTATTGAAGATGGTATCATTAAACAAAATGGGTTCCTGGTTCACATTACCCATGAGTGCGCGCAGGTCTTTGATTTTGACTGACTGAATCGGTGCTCCGTCAATCAAAATGTCCCCCTCCTGAATATCATACAATCGGGGTATCAGGTCTACAAGGGTTGATTTGCCGGCTCCTGACTGCCCAACCAGGGCGACTCGGCGCCCCTTTTTGATGTCAATGTTGATATCTTTTAACACATAGGTGTCATCGTACTTAAAACTGACATTCCGGAAACGGATGTCTGACTCAAAGGATTGTTTGGGTTTTGCATCCGGTGCGTCCCGGATGTTCACCTCAGCCGTTATCACTTTGTCGATCCTGTCGGCAGAGGCAAGCCCTCGTCTTATATTATAATAAGCTTTTGAAAAAGTTTTTGATGGTTGGATAATCTGTGAGAATACCGCAAGGTAGCCGATGAATACCTCGGGTGTCAATGTGGTATTTCCCGATAATACCAGTGACCCTCCATAAAGCAAAATGATAATAAATACGGCCGTACCCAAAAATTCGCTCAGGGGAGATGCCATATCTTTCCTGCGGTACATTTTATTCATTACCCGGGTGTACAGGTTGTTCAGATTGAAAAAATAGGTACTCATCCTTCTCTCCGCATTAAAGGCTTTGATGATCCGAAGGCCAAAAAGGGTTTCCTCCATGACGGACAGGAGCAATCCAAGCTTTTGCTGGCTTTTCATGGCCGTTGCTTTCAGCGATCTCGCGATCCAGCCGATCAGCAGGCCGGCAATCGGCAGCAGTATTAATACAAAGATGGTCAGATGGGTGCTCATGATCATCAGCCATGCCATATATATGACAATTGTCATCGGGTCACGGAAGATCATGGCCAGGGAGCTGATCACGCTCATCTCTATCTGGTAAACATCGTTGGTCATCCGGGATATCATATCTCCTTTCCGCCCATGCGCATAATAGGAAAGGGGCAGTTCGAGCGATTTGTTATAGATGTCGTTCCGTATATCCCTTACAACGCCGTTGCGCACGGGAGCCAGATGATACAACGCCAGATACCTGAATCCGTTTTTCAGCAGGCTGGTGACAACCACCAGTATACTGATGGAGATCAGGGCTGCCACTTCACCATGGGTCTGGATCAACAGGTCAAGGTAGTAGTAAAAGTTGTTGATGGCCACATCATAACTTAACCTGAAAGGCATCAGCTCATATGTTTCCTGTTGGGTCTGAAAGAGAATGGTCAGAAAAGGGATCACCATCGTCAGGCTGAACAGGGAGAATATCACCGAAAAAAGGTTAAAAAGGATGTTTAGAACAACCTTTACCCAATAGGGAAAAATATAGGTTATTATTTTTCGGAAACTATGCATTATAACGACGCAGGTTGCGGGTTAGTCAATGGGTTTTGGGTTGATCCCGGTGTAATTGAACGGGGTGATCTTTTTTAACCGCTCTTTTTGCTCTTGTGCAATTTCCAGCCCGTCGATAAAATCATTTAATGTCTCTTCGGTGATGGGCTTGTTTTGCCTGGTAAGGTTTTTTAACGCTTCATACGGCTCGGGGTAATCAAGTGTTCGTAACACGGTTTGTATGGCTTCCGCAATGACCGCCATGTTATTTTGCAAATCCTGCTTGATCTGTTCTTCATTGAGCTGCAGTTTATGCAACCCTTTCACGGTGGATGTAAGGGTAATCAGCAGGTGAGCCACCGGAACACCGATATTCCGCAGCACCGTAGAATCTGAAAGGTCTCTCTGGAGCCGGCTGACCGGCAGTTTAGCCGACAGGTGTTCGAAGATGGCAACAGCCATACCGGCATTCCCTTCAGCATTTTCAAAATCAATGGGGTTCACCTTATGTGGCATGGCCGAGGATCCAACTTCCCCGGCGGTGATCCTTTGCTTGAAATAATCCATGGAGATGTACGACCAGCAGTCCCTGCAAAGGTCCGTTACGATAGTGGCCAGTCGTTTGAGGGTGTCAAAGATGGCCCCTAGCTGATCATAGTGATCGATCTGCGTGGTAACTGCCGAGCGCCTGAGTCCGAGGTTTTCGGTAAAGTCGTCGGCAAAAGCGATCCAGTCAATATCAGGATAGGCGACATGATGGGCATTAAAATTTCCCGTGGCACCGCCAAATTTGCAGGGCATGGGTATATCCTGAAGGTTTTTGATCTGGGTTTGAAGGCGGTCATAAAACACCATGAATTCCTTACCCACTGTTGTGGGAGAGGCCGGCTGTCCATGTGTACGCGCAAGCATGGGAATGTCCAGCCAATCGTTGACACACTGTTTCAGCGAAGTCAAAAGCGCTGAAAGGGCGGGGTACATTACTTCCGACAACGCATCCTGCAGGGAAAGCGGAAATGCCGTATTGTTGATGTCCTGGGATGTCAGCCCGAAATGGACAAACTCCTTGTATTGACCATAACCCAGGTCATCAAATCTTTTCCTGATAAAGTATTCGACTGCCTTTATGTCGTGCCGGGTCTCTTTTTCAATCTCCTTGACGGCGACGGCATCATTCTGTGAAAAAGTAGTGGCAATGCCCCGTATGTGCTTAAGGTCGTCGCTGGTGAGGTTGCTGAGCTGCGGCAGGGGAAGGCGGCATAATGCAATAAAGTATTCGACTTCCACATAGATGCGGTAACGGATCAGCGCCTCTTCCGAAAAAAATGCCTGCAACGGTGCTGTAGTCTGGCGATACCGTCCGTCGACGGGATTGATACAGGAAAGACCTTGCATACCTTTTGTGTTTATGTTAGCGTGGCTATCCGGTTATGACCGGCTTACCCTTTTTTGCGCTTCTTTTTTTGCTCTTCCTGCTGTTTGGCCAGGTCTTCCATGCGTTGCTGCCACTTGGATTTCTTGACCGGCTTTTTCTTGTTCGCCTCTATCTTGGCATGTAAGGCATCTTCATTGATGAGCTTGCGGAACATGAACATCTGAGCAAATGTGATCACATTGGCCAGGAAGTAATAATAACTGAGGCCCGATGCAAAATTGTTGAAGATACCCAGCAGCATAACCGGCATGAAGTACATCATGGTTTTCATACCCGGCATCTGATTGCTGGAGCTCATCATCTGGGAGTTCATACGGGTGTAAATGATCATTGAACCCGCCATCAGCAGCGTGAATAAACTGACATGGTCTCCGTAAAACGGGATGGAGAACGGGAGACTGAATATGGAATCGTAGGATGACAGGTCGTCCGCCCAGAGAAATGCCTCTTGCCTTAACTCTATTGAGGCCGGGAAAAACCGGAAGAGGGCGATCAATATCGGAAGCTGAAGCAGCATCGGGATACACCCGGACATTGGATTGGCGCCCGCCTTCTTATAGAGGCTCATGGTGGCCTGCTGCTTCTTCATGGCATCCTCTTTCTTGGGATATTTTTTGTTGAGCTCGTCAATCTCCGGTTTGAGCAAACGCATCTTAGCCTGTGAGATGTATGTTTTGTAGGCGATCGGTAGCAGGACGATCTTGAGCAGAAAGGTCAGGATCAGGATCACCACACCATAATTCAATGCAAAGCTGTCAAGAAAGTTAAAGACCGGGATGACGGCATAGCGGTTTATCCAGGAAGTAAGGAAAAAGCCCCATCCAAGCGGTATTTGGCGCTCCAATTCAAGGTCATAACCCGATAGTAACCGGTATTGATTCGGACCAAAATACCAGCGCATGTCGAAGGTGTTGTCTACCCGAGCATCATAATCAATATTGATAGATGCATCCATGACCTTGAGAAAGTCAGTGTTCTCTTCTTCCACCGTGTTGCTGGCGATATCGGCATTGGTAAACCCGTCTTC
Source organism: uncultured Bacteroidales bacterium (assembly GCA_964389125.1). GTDB lineage: Bacteria > Bacteroidota > Bacteroidia > Bacteroidales > UBA7960 > PUPG01. Next base: position 3,508 of record CAYMDX010000091.1, on the reverse strand, counting down.
GGAGATTAGCACCGACGAAAAAAACTGTTGTTTAAAGGAGATCCACCTGACACGGGTAGCAAGCTCTTCTTCATCATCCCTGGTAGGTCTTATACGGGATACATCATCATTTAGATATTTATAATAAACCGTGGAGTTGTTTAATTCGTTATCCCTGCTTTTTTCCTGACGGGGCAGTTTAGCCCGCCAGTCAAGGTTGATGAAAGTGGTGTTCGGCGCGATTGCCTCCCGCGTGCCAATAAAATGCACATCAAAATCCACCATGTAGTTGCCTCCTTTGAGGCCATAATCGAACTCGATATAGCTGGGGTTATCTGCACTGTGAAAGTCACTGTAGGCCCGCATCGAAAAGGAAAGGCTATCTTCGCCGGCTACAACCATACTTTCGTCACCTATGAGCGGACGTCCATTGATATATGGCTCGAAAAACAGGTTCTCCGTTGAGACATCGGTATGCCCTGTAAAAAAGTTAAAGGTGAAATGATCGTGCTCCCCGGTAAACAGCCTCAAAGGGTCCTGGTCGTAGGTTGTGTAATTTTTAAGTTCAACCGAATGAACATGGCCACCCTTCTTGCTTATTTTTATGATTAACTCTTCATTTTCAATGGTATACAAAGTATCCTCTCCCAGGGCTGAAGCGGCAAAGTGACCCATGCTTTCCCTGAGTTGTTCTATATCATCCTCATCCAATGATTCCGGGTCTTCTGCCGGCATTTCTGTTACCGGATCTTCAGGCAAAGGCTCTGCAACAGGCTCCTCTTCACCAGGGGCCTCTTCCCGCACTTGTTCTGCTGCGGCAATGCTATCCCTGATCCTCTGAGCTTCCCGGCGCTCCTCTTCAGTGGGAGCCATCCATATGCTGTATCCGATTATAATGGCGGTGATGATTATCAGGCCGATGATGTTATCTCTCGTCATCTAAAAAATATGTTTGATTTTCGGAGTGCAAAGATAGTGTAAATGACCGAACTGTCTAAGCAGAACGAAGTAAAATTCAGCCTCATAAATTTACATTTGGCAATTGGTTAGCTGCTTTGTTCGGATATGGCTTTTGCAACCCTTACGAAGTCAATGAAAAACGGATGGGGTGCGTCAACCGTACTTTTATATTCGGGATGGAACTGAACCCCAATAAACCAGGGATGGTTTTGCAGCTCAACAATCTCAACCAGGCCTGTATCGGGATTTATCCCACTGGCAATCATGCCTTCCTGTTCGAAGCGGGGTAAATACTTGTTATTCAGTTCATACCTGTGACGGTGTCTTTCCTTGACATGTTTTTTACCATAAATGTCATAAACACGGGATGGTTTTTTAATAGTGCAGGGATAGGCCCCGAGTCGCATGGTACCGCCTTTGAGATATACCTTTTTCTGCTCATCCATAATGTCGATGATGGGTTCCGGTGTGTCCGCAACCATTTCGGTAGAATGGGCATCGGGGAGTGATAATGCATTGCGCGCAAACTCGATCATGGCGCATTGCATACCCAGACAAATTCCAAAAAACGGGATGTTATGTCGGCGAACATAATTGATAGCCGCAATCTTACCTTCAATGCCGCGGTCACCAAATCCCGGGGCTACGATTAACCCGGACATGCCCCGGAGTTTCTCTTCGGTATTTTCCGCGGTGATCTGTTCAGAATGGATCAGGTGAAGGTTCACCTTGCAGTCATTCTCCGTTCCGGCATGGATCATCGCTTCAATAATGGATTTATAGGCATCAACCAGCTCCACATATTTTCCCACCAATCCAATGTCAACAGTACTTTTGGGGGCTTCAAGCTTCTTCAGGAATGAACGCCATTGTTTCATCTCCGGCTTGCGTCTGGCCGGCATCCTGGTCTTTTTTAACACCTCCATGTCGAGACGTTCCTCCTGCATTAATAAGGGTACCTTGTAAATACTGTTGGTGTCTATGGATTCAATGACCGCAGAGGATTTCACGTTACAAAACAAGGCTATCTTATTTCGAATAGAATCATTAAGGGGTTTTTCCGTTCGGCAGACCAATACATCAGGCTGGACGCCATACTCCAGCATGGTTTTCACAGAGTGCTGGGTTGGCTTGGTTTTCAATTCGCCGGCAGCTGCCAGGTAGGGTATCAGGGTGAGGTGTATCACCATGCTGCGGTCGCCCATTTCCCATTTTAACTGCCTGATGGCCTCAATGTAAGGAAGGGATTCAATGTCACCGACAGTACCTCCAATCTCAGTGATAACATAATCATACAATTCCTGCGCACCCAATATCTGAATACGGTGTTTGATCTCATCGGTGATGTGGGGGATGACCTGTACCGTTTCACCCAGGTAATCGCCCCGACGCTCCTTTTCTATAACCGATTGGTATATTCTTCCGGTGGTCACATTATTAGCCTGAGAGGTATATACGTTTAGAAATCTTTCGTAATGGCCAAGATCCAGGTCGGTCTCGGCGCCATCCTCCGTAACATAACATTCGCCATGCTCATATGGATTCAGGGTGCCCGGGTCAATGTTGATGTAAGGGTCCAGTTTTTGAATGGTAACCGAATAACCCCGGCTCTGCAGCAACTTGGCCAGGGACGCCGATATAATCCCTTTACCCAATGACGATGTCACGCCACCGGTCACAAAGATATACCTGGTACGACTGTCCTGCGTTGACATGGCTTGTTTCCTGTTTTAATCTCTTCAGCTTTAAAGAATTTAAAGATGCGAATGTAAGAAAAGAATGGCAAAAATATGCCTTGTTTATGCAAAAACGACGTAAATATATGTATAATATTGCAAGAATTTCCCGGCATGACAAAAAAAGGGCAAACAACCTTTTGAACCAGGTCATTTGCCCTTCATTGAAAAAGGAGCTATTTTTATTTATTCAGACAGAAAGGGACGGCTTCTTCCTGCTCAGGTTTACGCAGGTTAAGCAGCAGTTCTTTTAGGGCCTCCTGATCCATTGGTTCAATGTTTGGCCTGGCTGTCTCAGACTTCACAAAGGAGGGAATCTCCTCTTCTGTTTCCTGACGAATCTCAAGTGTTAATGTTTCTCCCTGAGGTGTTTCAAATACCAGAACATCATTGCCATAAGTTTGGCCAAATGAAAGGGTTAAACCAATAGTGAACATAAATAAAGCGGCTATTTTTACGAATTTCATAACAAGTAAAGTTTTATGGTTATTAATTTTATTTAGACTAATTATAAACAATATTTTTAAAGCATTCCCCTTTTGTTTCTTTCGATTTTACAAAAAAGTTAGGGGGTTTTGTGAAATATTCTATATGGTAGACAAAAAATACAGCAAAATGTTCAGTATTTTTTTGAAAATATCATAAAATTGTAAGGTTCCGATGGTGGATCCGAAGATGGTAAAGGGTCAACGGTGAACAGATAGAAGCTCGAAGCTCTTGCCTTCGCATCCTCGCGTCTTCTCGCCCTCAAGCCCTCACGTCTTATCAGCTCTCAACTCTCAGCTCACTGTTCACTATTCGCCGTTCACTGTTCACTGTTCACTGTTCACTGT
>CAYMDX010000090.1:2708-9484 GCA_964389125.1 uncultured Bacteroidales bacterium | reverse complement strand
TGCGCCCTGAAGGGGCAGCTTAAATGAGCTAAAATACAACAGCTTGAGCAACCAGTTATCAATGGGGACCTCTGGGAGCATCAGCGAAAAACAAAACTACAACACATTGATATACAGCATTCATAAAAACCATAAAAACATGAATCGAATAATGATACTTTTGCTGACCGTCAGCATGCTGATGGTGGCCTGCAAATCACAGGAAACCGCTACGGAACCCGAACCCTCCCCGGCTGAAGAAGAAACCGCTGAGGTGGAACCTCAACCGGAGCCGGAACCCGAAACAGATGGCAGGGATATCCGGGTTGTTGAAGAACGTGTTTCTTTCGAAACGGAAGCAGAGGAAGCCTCCCACCAGGAACGTGACTATTTTGTTATCATGGGAAGCTTTATCCATAAAGACAATGCCGAAGATTTTAAAGAGACACTGCGTGACCTGGGCTTCGACCCGGTGATATTGATGTCGGAAACAGGCTTTCACAGGTTGTCTGTCAATGCTTATGACAACGAAACTCCGGCCAGGACGCGTATACAGCAAATCAGAACCAATTACCCGGAGTATGATGACACATGGTTGTTAATCAGGAAACCACAGGACGATGACTACTAAAAACACAGCGCTATGAAAATCTTAATCAAAAACATAAAATCCCTGTTACAAACCGAAGAAGCGCCGCGTAAAATGGTCAAAGGCGAGGACATGTCGGAGTTGCCAACCATAGAGAACGCCTATGTGTTTATTGATGAAGGGGTCATCAAGGGATTTGGCAGCATGGATGATTTTCACAATGGTCCTTTTGCCGGATATGAAGACAGTAAGGATGTGGAGCAGATTAACGCATCCGGACGTATGGTGATGCCCTCATTCTGTGATTCACATACCCATATTGTATATGCCGGCAGCCGTGAAATTGAGTATATTGATAAGATACGCGGTCTGAGCTACGAAGAGATCGCAAAGCGGGGCGGCGGCATCCTGAACTCTGCCCGCAGATTGCAGGACACGTCCGAGGATGAACTGGTGGAACAGGCGTATGAGCGTCTTGAAGAGATCAAGATGATGGGCACCGGGGCCGTGGAGATCAAAAGCGGCTATGGGCTGACGACCGAGAGCGAGATCAAGATGTTGCGGGTGGTCAGAAGGCTCAAGGAAATGAGTCCCTTAACCATCAAGGCAACATTTTTGGGTGCACATGCCGTGCCACCTGATTATAAAGGCCGGCAGGACGAGTACGTTGACCTCGTCATTCAGGAAATGATCCCGATGGTAGCCGGTGAAGACCTTGCCGACTATATTGATGTTTTCTGCGACCGTGGTTTCTTTACCGAAGAAGAGACCGACCGTATCCTAATGGCAGGCGTCAAACACGGATTAAAACCCAAGATACATGCCAACGAGCTTGACTTTTCCGGCGGCATACAGGTAGGGGTCAAACACAATGCCCTTTCCGTAGACCACCTGGAATTTACGGGTGAAGAGGAAATCCGTGCCCTTAAAGATAGTGAGACCATGCCGGCCCTGCTTCCGGGCGCTGCATTTTTCCTGGAGCTGGAATTTCCGTCTGCCAGGAACATGATTGACGGCGGCCTGCCTGTAGCCATGGCAAGTGATTATAACCCGGGATCTTCACCATCAGGCAACATGCAGCTGGTGATGTCGCTGGGAAGCATTAAGATGAAAATGCTGCCCGAAGAGGTGATCCATGCCGTTACCCTTAATGGGGCCTATGCGATGGGCGTGGAAGACGAACTCGGCAGCATTGCCGTTGGAAAAAAAGCCAACCTGATCATAACGAAACGTATTCCGACCTACGCATATTTACCCTATGCCTACGGCAGCGACAAGGTACATCAGGTCATTGTAGACGGAAAATTGCAGTAAGATAACGTTCTTTAAAGAAACCCCCTTTGCATAACAACCACACGACGTACATTGCCAAGACCTTTTCCGGTCTGGAGGATGTGTTGGCCGGTGAGCTCCGGTCGCTGGGTGCACACGATGTGCAACAGCTGCGGCGCGGAGTCTCCTTTACCGGCGACCTGCAGTTGCTATACAGGATTAACATCCGGTGCCGCACGGCATTAAATATTTTGCAGCACCTGGGCTCTTTCGGATTTGACAGCAGGGATGCTTTTTATGATCAGATGCGCACCATCGCCTGGCAGGACCTGTTTCAGCCGGATAAAACCATCGCGGTCCATGCCATCGCCAACGATTCACCTGTGTTCAACAACACCCTGTACCTGGCCCAACTGACAAAAGATGCCATCGTTGACCATTTTAGAGAACATACCGGTGATCGACCCGCTGTTGACACTGAACATGCACAGGCACGAATTGTTGTTAATGTTCATGGGAACCGTTGCCTTGTTTCGCTGAACACCAGTGGTGAACCCCTGTTCAAGAGAGGGTATCGCAGGGCAGGCGGACAGGCGCCGCTGAATGAGGTCCTGGCTGCCGGACTTATTGCATTGTCGGGCTGGGACAAGAAAAGCCTTTTGATTGACCCGATGTGCGGCAGTGGCACTGTTGCCATAGAAGCAGCCATGATGGCGGCAGAGATGGCACCGGGCCTTGACAGAAAAACCTTTGGGTTTTCGCATCTCTTATCTTACGATGACAACCTGTTTCAACAGGAAAAAGAAAGCGCCCGAAACCTGCAGAAACCCCTTCAGGCCACCATCATTGCCAGCGACATCAGGGGCGGGGCTCTTGACAACACCAGGCAAAACACCATGAATGCGGGCTTTATGGGAAGCATACGAATACAGCGAAATGACTTTTTTACCTATACCCCGCCTGACAAAGAAGGATGGCTCCTGATGAACCCCCCTTACGGAGAACGCATGAAGCTCAGGGATGCAAAGGAGTTGTATACACGGATAGGAGACACACTGAAACAACGCTATGCCGGCTACCAGGCCGGCATCATCAGCTCGGAGCTCAACGCCATCAAAAACATCGGCCTGAAGCCCAGACAAAAATTTCCGGTTTACAATGGCCCTTTGCCCTGCACATTTAACATATACGAACTGTTCAAAGGAAACCATAAAGAAAAGAAAGCGACCGAAGCCTGACGATCGCCATGCGTATGAACGCATGAAATGCAAACAGCGTTGTCAGGAAACATATATTGATCACACAAAAACGAGAATAGCATGAAAAGTTCAATGAGAAAGCGCGTACTGGTTGCCACGGGTGGTGGAGACTGCCCCGGACTCAACGCGGTGATCCGTGCCATCGTGATGCGGGCACAGCAGGAACGAAACTGGGAAGTCATCGGCAGCATCAATGCCTTTGATGGCATCCTGAATGAGCCTAACGAGATCATGGTTCTGGATGAAAAAGCCGTGGCCGGCATACACATACGTGGAGGCACCATCATTGGCACCACCAACAAAGGCGGCCCTTTCGCGTGGCCGATCAAAAACCAGGATGGCACCTGGGGCTCAGCCGACCGTTCTGATGAGATGCTGAGACGCCTGCAATACCTTGGTGTTGATGCGGTAATCAACATTGGTGGTGACGGATCCCAGCAAATCTCTCAAAACCTGTACAAAAAAGGATGTAACATCATCGGGGTTCCCAAAACCATTGACAACGACCTTTCTGCCACAGACTTTACATTCGGTTTCCAGACTGCGGTACAGGAGGCCACAACAGCTGTAGACAAACTGGTAACCACGGCAGCCAGCCACAACCGCGTGTTTGTGCTGGAGGTGATGGGGCGTTATGCAGGCTGGATCGGTCTCCACAGCGCCATAGCCGGTGGTGCCGACGTTTGCCTGATCCCTGAGATCCCTTATGACATCAATAATGTCCTGGAAAAGATCTACTCCCGCTTCCATCACGATCGCGGTTACGCCATTTTGGTGGTCTCCGAGGGAGCCAAACCCATTGGGGGAGATATACATTATGCAGAAAGCAAGGAGGTGGGTTACAAAAACAAACGCTTGGGCGGCGTAGCCTCCAAGCTGATCTCTGAACTGAAAGATGCCGGGCTGGAGACAGACATTCGCGAAACCGTTCTGGGTCACCTGCAGCGTGGCGGAACCCCAAGCGCTTACGACCGTATTCTTGCCACCCAGTTTGGTGTGGAAGCATTCGAGATGGTCTTGCGTGAGGACTTTGGTAAGATGGTAGCCTATCACCACCCCCGTATTGTCCCTGTACCTTTTGAAGAAGCCATCAGCCATTATAACTTTGTAAACCCGGACTCCGATCTGGTCAAGTCGGCCAGAGGTGTCGGTATTTGTATGGGTGATTAAGCAACAGGTTCCCGCGTAATCAAACACCTGACTGTGAAACGCCAGACCCTATTTGCGGAGATCCTTCTACCCCTGCCACTCAGGGGTTGTTTCACCTATAGGGTACCCTACGCACTGAATCACCTTATTTGCCGGGGACAACGGGTGGTTGTCCCTTTTGGCCGTAACAAGGTGTATGCCGGACTGGTTAAAGACCTTCACGAAGAGCCCCCATCAGGGTTCCAGGCAAGGTATATGCACAACATTCTCGATAAAGGACATGTGGTTACCCCCACCCAGTTTGCCTTCTGGGAATGGATAGCCAAATATTACCTCTGCACCGAAGGCGACGTCATGAACGCAGCCCTGCCGCCTGCCATGAAGCTGGCCGGCGAAACCCGTCTGGCACTGAACCCCTCCCGCCATGATGACGATGAAAGCCTGGGAGAAAAAGAACAGGCCCTGGTGGAGGCCCTCAGGAGCAAGAAACAGATGACACTGAAAGAAGCTTCAGCCACCACGGCGCTGCCCAAGGTCCTTCCCCTCATCAAAACCATGATAGACAAGGGGATACTGGTCACAAAAGAAGAGCTGGAAAACCCGTGGCGCCCGAAACGTGTCAAACAGGTGCGCCTGTCTGAGCACTTTCGACATGAAGAGCATCTCAAAGAAATATTTGATGAGACAGAAAAAAAAGCACCCCGCCAACTGGAGGTGCTGATGAACTATATCAGGCTGGCGGAACCTTTTGGCCAAAAACCCCGGGATGTCAGCCAGCAGCAATTAACCGGCCAAATCAAGGGTGGCCCGCAGGCCTTAAAGGCCCTTGTCAGAAAAGGCGTTTTTGAAGTATATGAAAAAGAAGTCAGCTATTTCGACCATACGCCGGCCGGGGAACAGGAGATCGTATTCAATGAGGAACAGGAACAAGCCCTCCACGATATCCGGGAGGGGTTTAAGCAGCATGATGTGACGCTGCTTCACGGGGTGACCTCCAGCGGCAAAACAGAGCTCTACATACAACTGATCAAAGAAACCATCCGGCAGGGCAAACAGGTCCTCTACCTGTTGCCGGAGATTGCCCTGACTGCCCAGATCATTAACCGGTTGCAGCGCCATTTTGGCAACCGCGCCGGCATTTACCATTCGCGGTTTAATCCGATGGAGCGTACCGAGGTGTGGAACAACCTGCTACAAGGTGGCATTCAAACCGGCAATGAGCTTATCCGTTACGACCTGGTGCTGGGGCCCCGGTCGGCCATGTTTCTTCCGTTTCAGAACCTGGGCCTGATCATCATTGATGAGGAGCATGAGCCAAGCTACAAACAGCATGATCCTGCCCCCCGATACCACGCCCGTGATGCCGCCATCTACCTGGCGTCGATGTTTGGCGCCAAGGTGCTGACAGGCTCCGCAACACCCTCCCTCGAAGTGTTTACCAATGTCCGGGCCGGAAAGTTTGGATATGCCCGCATAGATAAACGCCATGGCGGCGTCCTCATGCCGGAAGTACAGGTCGCCGATCTGCGCAGGGACACCAAAAAGAAAGCCATGAAGTCACACTTCTCTCCCCTGTTGTTCGACAGCATGAAAACAGCCCTGGCAGAAAAAGAACAGGTGATATTGTTCCAGAACAGACGGGGCTTTTCTTTACGGCTGGAATGTGATGTTTGTGACTGGCTGCCAGAGTGTCATCAATGCGATGTAACCCTTGTCTATCATAAAAAAATCAACCGCCTGAAGTGTCATTACTGCGGCTACACCACCACACCGCCCGCAGAATGTCCCTCCTGTACATCTACCTCAATCAGGATGAGAGGCTTTGGCACGGAAAAGATCGAAGAAGAGCTGCCCTCTTTTTTCCCGGACAGCCAAATTGCCCGGATGGACCTGGACACCACCCGCTCAAAACATGCTTACAAACATATCATTCAGGATTTTGAACAGCGCCGGATTGATATCCTGGTCGGCACACAGATGGTGAGCAAAGGGTTGGACTTCAACAATGTTGGTATTGTGGGCATCCTGAATGCGGATAACATGTTGAACTTCCCAGACTTCAGGGCCCATGAACGCGCTTTTCAGCTTATGGCACAGGTTAGTGGCCGGGCCGGTCGTTTTAAAAAAAGAGGGAAGGTGATCATACAATCGTACAACCCGGACCATCCGGTAATACGGCAGGTCACCGAAAATGACTACGAAGGCATGTATCAGCAGCAAATAGCGGAAAGGCGTCAGTTTCATTACCCGCCATTCTCCCGGCTGGTGTTGGTGACGGTGTTACATCATGACCCGGATCTGCTGAACCGTGCCGCCGACGAGCTAACCGCACGCATCCGGCAGGTGTTCCCCAAAAAGGTGCTGGGACCCGAATACCCGGTGGTGGCAAGGATCCGTAATCAATACATCAAAAACAGCCTGGTAAAACTGGATCGCAGTCCGCGACTTACATCCGACAAAGAAAAGCTTCAGGGTGTTGCTGAACGGTTTCAAAAAGAGAGAGAGTGGCAGCCGGTCAGAATCATCTT
>CAYMDX010000090.1:0-2608 GCA_964389125.1 uncultured Bacteroidales bacterium | reverse complement strand
GGCCGTGAGACCGGTCATCAATCCTGTTCATCATCATCATCCACGATAATGAACACATCCTCCCCCTCCTGTTTCATCATATACTTCTCACGGGCATAACGCTCCAGGGCGTCAGGGTCATTTTCAAGGCGCTCAATGGCCATACTGTCCTGCCTGATTTCTTCCTGGTAAAACTCTTTTTGCTGACGCAACTCATTAAGCTGTTGCTGAATGCGCCACTGCAAAATCAGGCTATGGTTGTCGAAAAACAAAAGCCATACAAATAACGCCAGGAACACAAGCACGTATTTGTTTCGCAGGATGGATAGTATTTTTTGCCACATAATGCACCGACTTACTACAAATATAAGCAATTATGTGTACAGACCTTTCACCTTTGGTGTTCCGGCAAGAAAGTCTTTAAGGTAATAAGGCTCGAAGTAGGCCACATCAACAAATTCGCCCTGATGAAAGAGGCGTTCCGCTTCGGCGACCATCCCGCTGGCGGTTGGCCAAACGTCTTCGAGAAATACAGCATTCGGTCCGGTGATGGCTGTCCGGCATTTAGCGGCACCGTCCCCGAAAAAAATGACCTGGTTGCTTTGCAGCAAGTCAGCGAAGGTCTGTTGGTCAACAACCTGTGCCTGTGTCGGCCGGGCATTCTTCAGCGCAGGCGAAAACAGGGCATAATAGACTTCCATGCGCCGGGCATCAATCATCGGACAAAGCAGGGTTTCCCCGTGATCATTTTTCTGAAGGATTTGCTGCCCGGAAAAATGGTCCAGGGCGTTGACGGATAGCACAAGCATGGTATCAACCGCAATCAAGGGAATATCCAGGGCATAACACAATCCTTTTGCGGAGGATACACCGATCCGGAGTCCGGTGTAGGAACCGGGGCCCTGACTGACAGCCACGGCAGATAAGTCGGTTGGTTTGATGGAGGCTTCCTCAAACAGCTCCCCCAAAAAAACGGACAACCGTCTGGAGTGCGCATACGACGCGCTTTTGTCCTCCCGGTAAGCAATCATCTCCCCGTCATTCGACAGTCCGGCAGAACAGACCATGGTAGAGGTCTCAATATGCAGCAAATATGCCATGATATCCTGATAAATGATGTTTAACTTTCAGATGACCGCATCTGCCTGCACCGACAATACATGTGCCGCATTCTCCGGCTATCTCATCATATCCTGTAAAAAAGGTCAGAAGCGGGCTGTGTCCAATTCATTAACGGAACAGGTCCTGCCGCGCCGCTTTTTCTACCTGCTGACCATCTGCCAGCTCCCGTGACACCATCCGGTAGGGTCCGGTAATTACTTCCTGTCCTTCCTCCAGACCTTCTTTAATCTCAATATATTGGTTATCCTGAATTCCTGAACGCACCTCCGTGATGTTGGCCACACCCTCATCATACAGAAAAACGAACTCTTTGGGTCTGCCGGGAGTACCATCCTCCTCGCCGGATGAATCGTCATTGCCGGTATGTATCCCTTCACGGGTGGTCACCGCCTGAATGGGAACAGTAACTACGTTCCGGGCACGTTGTGTCTGTATGTCCACGGTGGCTGACATGCCGGGACGGAAGGGGGACATGTGTGGCCGGTCTTCAGGCAGAAGATGTTCGTAGGAAGACGGCAGCATGCGGATACGTACCTCGAAGTTGATGACCTGGTCAACATCCAGGCCGTCACCAGCGGCGGAATTGGCAATAGAGGTCACCTCCCCTGTAAAGGTTTCACCGAAAAAGGCATCCACCTCTATGAACGTCGTGTCGCCTTCATTGACCCTGACGATATCATTTTCATTCACATCGACAAGCACTTCCATCTCATTGAGATTGGCAATACGGATGATCTCGGTACCGGCATACTGGGCTGTTCCGACAACCCGCTCACCAATCTCTGCGTCGAGCCGCGACACGGTTCCGTCCATCGGGGCGTACAGGTTGGTCTTCTCCAGGTTATCCTGTGCCTCGCGCACACTTGCCTCCGCGCTTTTCACCTGAAACTCGCCGGATACAACATTTTGCTTGCCGGCTTCCACGTCGGCTTCAGCCATGAGGTATTGTGCCCGGGCGTTATCATATTCGGAGGCGGAGATGGCATCCAACTCGAAAAGCCGTTTGTTTCGTTCATAGGTAGCTTTGGCATTGCTGTATTGGGCCTCAGCCTGCAGGGCACGGGCACGGGCGTTGGCCAGGTTAGCTTTTGCGGTGTTCAGGGAAGCCTCCGCACGGTCCAGGACAGACTCATAGATGTCCGGATTGATGCGTGCCAGCAGCTGGCCTTTCCGGACATAGTCCCCTTCTTCCACATTCAGTACTATAATCTCCCCGGAGACATCCGGTGTAATTTTTACTTCGGTCACCGGTCGCACCCGGCCATTGGCTGTCACGATCTCCAAAACATCACGACGTTGTGCCTCTTCGGCTGAAACGAACTGCACATCACTGGTATCAACCCAGCCTGCGCTCCGGGCAATGATGATCACCACCAGGAGAACCCCCAGAATGATCAGCCCTATCTTTAATGTTTTGTTCATTTTCATCTGTTTATAATTTTGTTTATTTCAGTATTACAGCGTATTGTGGCTTGCCGTTTTTAAGTTTTTAAGCTGCCCCTTCAGG
>CAYMDX010000089.1:0-9524 GCA_964389125.1 uncultured Bacteroidales bacterium | reverse complement strand
CTTCCCACCTTACTCCTCATTCTCATATTCCTTCAAAATATCTTTCACCCCGTCGGTGGTAACACGACCGTAGGTTTTGTCACCTACCATCACAACAGGCGCCAAACCACATGCACCAACACAACGCAAACAGGTGATCGAATACTTTCCGTCCGACGTGGTCTCCCCCACCGGAACTTCAAGAAGGCGCTTGAACTCATCCAGCACCTTTTCGGCACCTCGCACATAACAGGCCGTACCCGTACATATGGAGATGGGATAACGGCCCTTGGGCAACATGGTGAAATAGGAATAGAATGTGACCACACCATATACTTTGGCAACAGGCATATCCAACTCCCAGGCAACAACTTCCTGCACCTCCGCGGGAAGATACCCAAAGATATCCTGGGCCTTATGAAGAACGTTGATCAGCTCATTAGGGTCATTGTTAAATGAGCTGGCAACTTCCTTCAACTGTTGCACTTCTTTGTCTTTAAGTTTTACTTTTACAGAAGTCATTATTATACTATTTTTTTATGATTACAACTACAGCTATTCTCAGAACAATCCTTAGTCAAGCAATACATCTTTTCTCTTTTTATCAAAGTAATGTGTATGCAGCAACTGATGCGCTTTCTCGCTCATCGGCTCACCAAGGTACTCTTCATAAAGCTTGATGATGGATGGATTTTCATGCGATTTGCGGATCTTCTTGCCGGCATCCTCCTTGTAAATAGCTTGCTGCCGTGCTGTGATAATCTCAGGATTACCATGGTGCAATGGCTGGCCGCCACCACCGATGCAACCACCCGGACAAGCCATGATCTCAATCGCATGGAAATCACTCCTTCCGGCTTTGATGTCATCCAGCAACTTTCGGGCGTTACCCAGGCCGTGAGCAATACCGATCCTGATCTCTGTTCCGTTGAAATCAACGGTGGCAGAACGAATTCCCTCGATGCCACGTAGCTGCTCAAACGCTATCTTATCGATCTTATTGCCGGTATGGACCTCATACGCCGTTCTTACGGCAGCTTCAATAACACCACCTGTTGTACCAAAGATCACACCAGCTCCGGTTGACTCACCCATGGGCTTGTCAAAATCATCCTCCGGCAGACTTTCAAAGTCGATATTGCTGCGTCCGATCAGCATGGCCAGCTCGCGGGTGGAGATTGAATAATCCACATCCGGATTACCATCTACCTTGAATTCGTCTCTGGCGCTCTCATACTTTTTCGCCACGCAGGGCATCACCGACACCACGACCATCTCTTCCCGTTTCGTTTCGATCTTCTCGGCAAAATAGCTCTTGGCGATAGAACCGAACATCTGCTGTGGCGAGCGTGCCGTAGACGGAATGTCGCGCATATCCGGGAAATGGTATTCAAAGAAGTTGACCCATCCCGGGCAGCAGGAAGTGAGCATCGGCAGCTTCACCGACTCGTCCCCATCCAGATGGCGTGTCAGACGGTCGAGGAGCTCGGCACCTTCTTCCATGATGGTGAGGTCAGCGGCGTAGTCGGTATCAAACACATAGTCGAAGCCGAGGCTTCTGAGGGCTGACACCATCTTGCCGGTTACCAGGGAGCCGGGCTCCATGCCAAATGCCTCACCAAGTGCGGCACGTACAGCAGGTGCTGTCTGAACCACCACCTTTTTCTCCGGATCAGCCAGATCACGAATCAGCTGTGTAGTGTGATCCACTTCTGTGAGCGCTCCCGTGGGACATACAGCCACACACTGGCCACAATAGGTACATTCGCTATGGTCAAGATCCCGCTCAAAAGCAGGCGCCACAACGGCTTCAAAACCCCTGTTCACACCCGAGAGCACACCAACGGTCTGGAAATCATTACACATGGTCTCACAACGGCGACACATGATGCATTTGTCCATCTCGCGGATGATTGCCGGTGAAAAGTCAGGCTTATACGTCGATTTCTCGCCCTGATACGGGATGCTGCGCACGCCCATCTTGATGGCCATGTCCTGCAGGTCACAATGCCCGCTCTTGGCACAAATCAGACAGTCGAAGGGGTGATCGGAAAGGATGAGCTCCAGCACCGTCTTGCGTGCATTCAGCACACGCACACTGTGCGTCTGCACCACCATGCCGTCCTGACATTCAGTGGCACAGGCAGGTGCGAGGTTACGGCGCCCTTCCACTTCGACCACACATACCCGGCAGCCTCCGGGCTTATGTTCAATATTTAAGTCGCCGAGGTTCATGTAACAAAGCGTGGGAATCTCAATACTCAGCTTCCTGGCTGCATGGAAAATGGTTGTCCCCTTTTCCACCTCGACAGTCCTTTTATCTATAGTTAATTTGATCAGTTCCATTATCTCTTGTTCTTAATGTTTTTAAATGATTGTTACTGCGTTAAACTTACATTTCTCCAGACAGGCACCGCATTTGATACACAGTGACTGGTCGATGGTATGCACCTGCTTCCTTTCACCGGAAATGCAGTTTACCGGACAGTTACGGGCACAGGCCGTACATCCCACACAGTTCTCGGGAATGATCTCATAGCGGATCAGCTCTTTACATGCACCCGCCGGACAACGTTCCTCTTCAACATGCGCAACATATTCTTCATAGAAGTTGTCCATGGTTGAAAGTACCGGGTTGGGAGATGTCTGCCCCAGACCGCAAAGGGAGGTATCACGGATCACGCCACAGAGATTCCGGAGGTTATCCAGGTCCTCTTTGGAAGCCTGACCTCTGGTGATCTTTTCCAACTGCTCATAAAGGCGCTTATTGCCGATGCGGCAGGGAGAACATTTGCCGCACGACTCCTCGACAGTGAAATCGAGGTAAAATTTGGATACCGATACCATGCAGTCGTCTTCATCCATCACGATCATACCGCCTGAGCCCATCATGGAGCCGACCGCCACAAGGTTATCAAAATCAATAGGAGTATCCAGGTGTTTGTCGGTCAAACATCCACCGGAAGGACCACCGGTCTGAACGGCTTTAAACTTCTTGCCATCCTTGATACCACCGCCGATCTCGAAAATCACTTCCCGCAGGGTTATGCCCATGGGAACCTCGATGAGACCTACGTTGTTGATCTTACCGGCCAGGGCAAATACTTTCGTACCCGTGGATTTTTCCGTACCGATTTTGGAAAACCATTTGGCCCCTTTATTGAAGATTACGGGAATATTGGCGAAGGTCTCCACATTATTTACGTTGGTTGGATGACCATGGTAACCACTCTGTGCAGGGAATGGCGGTTTGAAGGTAGGCTCACCCCTTTCGCCTTCCATGGAATGGATCAGCGCGGTTTCCTCACCACAAACAAAGGCGCCGGCGCCATAGCGTATCTCCACATCAAAGTCAAAACCACTACCCATGATATCCTTACCCAGCAGACCGAGCTCTCGTGCCTGTTCGATGGCAACTTTCAAACGATGAATGGCTAACGGATACTCTGCCCTGATATAGATCAGGCCGCGGGAAGCACCGATGCAATATCCGTTAATCACCATGGCTTCCAGCACGGTATGCGGATCACCTTCAAGGATCGAGCGATCCATGAAGGCACCGGGGTCACCCTCATCGGCATTACAGACCACAAATTTCTGTTCGCCGGATACCTTGCTGGCGATCTGCCATTTGATGCCGGCCGGGAAGCCGCCACCACCGCGTCCGCGCAAGCCGGAGTCGATCATCTCCTGAATAGCCTCTTCAGGCTTCATCTCAGTCAGCACGCGCCCCATGGCTTCATAGCCATCGGCTGCAAGATACTCTTCGATATTTTCAGGGTCAATCAAACCACAGTTACGCAGGGCAATGCGGATCTGCTTCTTATAAAAATCCATGCCCCGGGAGTCGGGGATCGTTTCTTTTTCAACCGGGTCTACAAAGAGCAGACGCTCCACACGGCGTCCTTTCACGGCGTGCTCAGCGACGATCTCCCTGGCATCGTCGGGCTCTACAGACACGTAGAACGTATTGTCGGGGATCACCTTCACAATGGGGCCTTTTTCACAAAAGCCAAAGCACCCGGTTGTAACCACCTGGACATCATCCTGCAAGCCCTGCTCCTTGGTTTCTTTTTTTAGATTTTCGTACAGCATGTCGCTGGCTGAGGCACGGCACCCGGTACCCCCGCAAACCAGCATATGCATCTTGTATGTTGCCATTTCGCTATTCCTCCTTATTTATATTTTGATCAATGGTTTTATAATTGACAGGAATGATACCGTCAACCAACTCCTGGTTTCTTATATATTTTTCGATGATTTCATCTGCTCTTTTCTCATCCACGTATCCATAAACCACCGGCTCATTACCGGGAATGGTCACCTCCACTGTAGGTTCTGCATAGCAGTAGCCCATACAGCCGGTCTGGGTTACAATAGCATCGATGTTTCGCTTATCCAGCTCTTCTGAAAAATAAGCCATAATGTCTTTTGCTCCGGAAGCAATGCCGCAGGTAGCCATAGCCACCTTTACCTGCACCCGGCCTTCGGGTTTATCACTCTTTTCCCGAAGGGAGATCTTTGACTGAAGATCATCTTTCTTCTTTTTAAGATCTGCCAACGATTTGATTTTTGTCATGATTGGTTCTCCCTTTAATTGTTATTAATCGTATTGTTTTAAATAATAAATATGCTTAGATGGCATCCATATCCTGCAGGTTTTCCTGTATCATCTCTTTGAGATAACGAACAATCGCAGGATCACTGACAGGCATGCCGTCAAGTGCTTCACTGACTTCCCTGGTATCCAGCACAAAATCCTTGTCATCCTTCCGGTGCACATATCGAAAGCGAATATCGGGGTTTCCGCCGATCAGCATTCCTGTCACACCGGGTATATCCCCAACCGCCGGCCGGTCGATATTGTCATGAACAAACAGCGCTTCAATGGTTGTTCCCTCACCAGGAGTTGACTCAATGGTTAAGCGTCCGCCCGTTTGTTCTGCATTTTGTTTGAATAGTGGTATCCCCAATCCCACCTTCCTGGTGGTGCGTGATGTATAATAGGGATCTGTCACTTTTTCAACCATTTCCCTGCTCATACCGTGACCATCATCTTCAATCCTGATACGGTAGGTATTGGCCGCCGTATCTTCCATTATGCTTATACAGATACTCCCCGCATCGGCCGTGATGGCATTCTGCACGATATCCAAAATATGCAGTGACAGGTCCTTCATCTGTTTATATTTGCGTTATCAATCTGCTTACAACTACTTTTACTAATGTAAATGCTCAAGGCTTACCTTTCTTCCACCTTCGCCTTTCAGGGCCATCCGGATTTCTTCAAAGCTACGCGTCTTCATTTCAAAGTTGCTGACACCGGTCCCGAGCTGCTCCGGATGATGTGCATCCGAACTCTGCACAAAGGTGTATGTGGCCAGGTCCGGAAACTGTGCCAGGATCGAATCGGGCGTAGCCTGCTTCGATATTTCAAGGGCTTCCGCCTTCAGACCGGGTGGCACAAAACCCAACTGGCTGAACAGGCTGTAGCTTCCCCGATCGATATGCGCGGGTATAAACATCCCGCCAAGGCTATGCACCATCTCTTCTACCTGATCAATTGACTGATCCAGGCCGGATATCAACAGGTTTTCAATCTCTTCGATGATCATCTCCTCCTCATCCACCACCACCTGATGACCAAACGCGTTGGGTTTGTTGATGACGGGTGAGATATGGGCATCCAGATATTCCTGAAAGCTTACCAGGGTCTCATTGTTTTCAAAGAACGCCAGGCAGTGGATCTCTTCTTTGGTGGCTACTTCAGCACCAGTCAGGACGAAGATCCCTTCTTTTGCTGCCATTTTTTTTATCAGTGCGCCGTGCTTCGTGCTGTTGTGATCGGCAATGCCAAGGATATCGATATTCTTCCGGGCTGCCGTTTCCACAATGTTGGCCGGGCTCATCTCCAGGCTCCCGCAGGGACTGAGTACGGTATGCACATGCAGGTCGGCGCGATATTTATTCATTGTTGTTGAATCAGTTCATAGATCTTTCCGGTAACGTCGAAAGCGCTCATGGTTGTTCCCAATATGGGAATACCTTCTTCCCGGCTTTGCTCGGCGGTATTCTCGTCTGGCTTATTACCGTTAACCAGTACCACTGCTGCCAGGTCTTTCAGGGATGCAATGGCCATCACGTTCTTATGGGTTTGCAGGGTGATCCACACCTGACCGGCATCGGCACGCCCCATCACATCACTCAAAAGGTCGGAGACATAACCACCGGTAACTTCATGATCCAGGCCGGCTTCGCCGCTGAATACTGTCAAACCGAGCGTATGAACGATATCTGTTACTTTCATGATCGTATAGCTTACAATAATAATGATTTAATTATAATGTTTCCTTATCCTGTGGTTCTGTTTTCTTTGCCGAACCTGAAAATTTCTCCGCCCCCCAAATATCTTTCATGATCGCCAGCGACTCCTCCGCTTCCATCTGTCCTTCCTGTTCCAGACGTTTCTGTACATAAATGCACCGGTCGATGGCAGCTGTTCCCTGGACAATATCTTCTGCCAATGCGTTGCAGGTTGGCGAACCGCAAACTCCGCAATCAACATTCGGCAGGTCTTTTCGTATTTCCTGCACCTTTTTCATCTTTTCCATGGCCACCCCCATGTCCTCATCGAGTTTATCCATGGCCCTGGGCCGGATCTGATCAACCTTCAGGCGACCCCTGAGGGACGATGCATGATCCATGATGCTGGCTCCCGAAGTGTCACGGATAACGCGTTCATCGCCGTTGGCAAGTTCTCCTGCGCGTTTGCCGAGGCGTTCCACGGTGAAAAACCTGTTCCCGCTGGTTAATATACCACCTGCACAGCTCTGATCGCAGGCACGCAGCTCCAGAAAGTCAATGTCACTGATCTCCTCATTTTCCAGCTTCTCCAAAAACTCAATCACATTATTCACCTCATCGATAGCCAGCGCCCTTCCGGGCATATTGGCGGCTTCACCGTCAGTGAGTGTCCATAGGACCTCGTCCGGGTTCAGCGATTGTATGGCAGGAAGCGCACAACATTTTTTTCCGCTGAGCCCCTGTTTGACCTTCGTATATAACTTGTTGTAGATAAAGTCCATGTTGATAACACCGGTTATGGGTGACGTTGCTTCTCCTACCGGGCTTTTGATGGCGGCTATTTTGGCAGGGCAGGGTGTAATATAAAACACCCCTGTCTGTTCCGGGTCGGCTCCTTCATCAACAAGC
This sequence comes from uncultured Bacteroidales bacterium, assembly GCA_964389125.1. Taxonomy (GTDB): domain Bacteria; phylum Bacteroidota; class Bacteroidia; order Bacteroidales; family UBA7960; genus PUPG01. The sequence continues at coordinate 2,333 of CAYMDX010000089.1, read as the reverse complement.
TTTTGCCGGTAATACATGGCGGCAATATCCAATGGTGCTTTGTACAACAAGAGGTTGTCGGTAAACATCGGGAAGCGCACCTGGATAAGGCGTACGATAGCCGGACAAAACGTAGAGATCAGCGGACCACGGATATCCTTATTGTTAACCGCACCTGTCATGGCCTCCTTGAGGATACGGGCTCCATGCTCTACTTCAAAGATATGGGTGAAGCCCATCTCCATCAACACGCTGCAAATCTGGGCAACCGACACTCCTGGTGGAAACTGACCTGGCAGTACGTTGGGGATCAAAGCCACACGGTGCTCATAATCAAAAATGTGGTTAAAATCATCCTGCTCTACAATAATGGCTCCCACCGGACAAACCATATAACATTTACCACAATCAATACAGCGGTCGTCAATCAGTTCGGCTTTCCCACGTTTTATACGAATGGCTTCGGTGGGGCATACATTCATGCAGTGGGAGCATCCGATGCAGACCTCCTTACGAAACTTCAAAGCATGATGAAAAAAAGCAGCCATTGCGTGTATCTTTATTTATGGAGAAACATGGTGATCTCCACCACGGTTCCTTTGTCTACTTCACTGGTAATATTCAGTTCATCGGCATTCTTTTTCATGTTTGGCAATCCCATCCCTGCGCCAAACCCCATCTCCCTGACTTCAGAGCTGGCTGTGGAATATCCTTCCTCCATAGCCTGTTCGATATCGGCGATGCCCGGCCCCTCATCTTTCAGGGTGATCTTTATCCGTTCGGTATCGATATCAACATAGATGGTACCACTGTAGGCATGTGCCACAATATTGACTTCCCCTTCATAGGTAGCCACCACCGTTCGCTTGATGATGGCAATATCCACGTTCAGCTTTTTAAGGATCTTTTTGATGTCGCTGGAGGCGTACCCTGCCCTGGTAAAGTTGCCGCCATCAACATTGTATTCAAAGTGCATTTTTTCAGACATGGCGCATTAAAATATGGGCTTTACACCAGCCTGATACAACAGGCCACAGGTTTTAAATACGGAGTAACGACATTGAATAATGGCCATCCCGTTTTCTTCCGCCAGCTCAATCATTTCCGGTGTCACTTTTTTGTTGCGGGCAAAGATGATACATTGTATATCTGACATCTCAGCCGTCCGTATTGTCTGCATATTTGCCAGACCGGTAATCAGCAACACATTGTTATCTTTAAGGGTAAGCACATCACTCATCAGGTCGGATGCAAATGCCACTTCAATGCGAATGGCATCTGTGTTGCCTCCACAAACAAGCGTTGCATCTAATTTCTGAACAATGTCATTTACCTTCATAATCCTTGTGTTTAACGGGTCATGTAATCCCTTCCACCCTGCCGACCTGTTCTTTTAGCAAAATTTGTTACAAAAATAAACACTTACAATTCAAAAAACAAATAAAGTTGTGAATTTTTTCACATCTTTATTCCAGCTTCGGGCTTTTCTTCTTACTTCCTTCGAGCTTCCAGCTTCGAGCTTCCAGCTTTTACACCGTTCAATTATTTAATTTATTGAGAATGACGGCCAGATCTGAGTATATGGAGGTATTTTCGACGATAACGTGTTCGGGGACTTTAATTGATTGGGGGGTAAAATTCCAGATAGCTTTGATGCCCCAGGCAACGGCAAGATCCGCCACATCCTGGGCTGCATTGTCGGGTGTGGTAATAATCGCTATTCGGGCTGAATGCTTCCGCGAAAGGTCTCTGAAGGCATCCAGGCTGTGTATTTTGATATTTTTTATGGAGGTATTGATGATACCGGGGGCAACGTCAAAACCGGCAATGATCTCCAGTCCGTATTGCCTGAGACCATCATAGTTGATCAATGCGCGGCCCAGGTTACCAACGCCGAAGAGAAACGCATTTTCTTTGGTATCAAATTCAAGGAAATCAATAATGGTGTCGATGAGCTGGTCCACATCGTACCCGACCTTTGTGCGTCCCTTTATGCCTGTATAAGAAAGGTCTTTGGTTACCAGGGTGGCATCCATTTTGAATGTTGATGCAACCTGACTGGATGACACGCGTTTGATCCCATTAATCTTCAATGCTTTGAAATAGCTGAGGTAACCCGGCAAACGTCTTAGCGTCGGGTTAGGCACCTGCGATGAAGCACCATTATTGTTTTGCTCTTTCATATGCGTCGTATTTATTCTTCTGTTGCTTGTTGACATGCTTTTGCACCCTCACCGAGGAAGGAAATGCAAATAGAGATATTTTTCTTTAATGCAAAAATACAACTCATAACAACATAACCAACTTATTTCTTTATATGTTGTTATATTCTTAACAACATTTTTTTGTCGAAC
>CAYMDX010000088.1:0-9544 GCA_964389125.1 uncultured Bacteroidales bacterium | reverse complement strand
CCAGCGACCTCATGCCTGTCAAGCATGCGCTCTGAACCAACTGAGCTAACGCCCCCAAAGACGATTTGCCCGATAGGCGGTACAAAGATATATAATTTAGATTTACTTCCCATCAAAAATTGTGGCTAAACTGCCAGTGGCCTATCAGACCATAAGAATGAACATTTTAAGTAAAATTTGCCTTTTACTCTTACTTATTTAAACCAGATAAGTACATTCTGAAAATAATGCCTGCCATGCCGCAAAAGAACGCATCTTACCTGTTCAGGAAAAACTTCCTGAAATGGCTTCTGACAGGATCCGTTGGAAGTTTTATCATAATCTATTTGTTTACTGCACCTCTCTTTATGCAGCCCCTGTATAAGTCGGAGGCCCTGATTTTTGTCCCCCTCACTCTTTTTTCCCAACAATTTGACCAGCAGGGTATAGGCTTTGCCTCGGATGCTGAGATCGATGGTCATATCCAGATGCTTCATTCAACCCGGCTGCTTGATAGCCTGGCTGCCCGGTATCGCCTGGATCAGGCGTATGAAGTTGACAAGGACTCGCCCGGCGGTGAAAAGATGCTCTATGACATTATGCAAGCCCGTATTAATATTGAAAAAACAAGATACAATTCTGTTGCTGTGCAGGTTTCCGATGCGGATCCCGCCAGGGCCGCATCTATGGCGAATGCTATTGTAGAGCTTGGGGATATCATAAAAGAAGACCTGCTGCTGGAAAACCGCCTGGCAGCCTATGAGTTTGCCCGGGACCTTTACGAGCAAAAACTTGAGGAGGTTGAAATGCTCGAACGCCAAATGGAGACACTGGATAATCTGCCGGATGCCCATGAAAACAGTCACTCTATTGACTCTTACCGTGACCATGTTACTTATGAGGCACAGGTTCTTGAACTCACTGAGCGCCGAAACCGATATGAAACCCTGCAAAAGAGCCTTGAAGTGGCATTGCCCAAAAGCTATGTGGTATCGCCGGCTGTCGAACAACACAGTGCCTACTGGCCGCCCAGACTCCTGCTTGCTGTGGCTGCTGCCATCCTTTTTGCCGTGGCCATGATTGCCGTCGAACTGATCCGTAAAGATGCGCAAACAAATTAGTAACACATATTACCCGCTTGTAACCAGCATCATCGTGGTTGCTGTCGTGGCGATTGCTTCGCTCTTGTTCGCATCCCATTACATGCTGGCTTTGCCGGTGCTTCTGGTATTTGCCCTCCTAAGTGCATGGCTTGTTGTGCGCCTCGAGGCCCTGCCGTTATTAATGAAGATCCTGGCATTCCTGTTACCTTTCTCGGTGCCAGTTCCGTTTTTTTCAGATTCCTTGTTGCGTATACCCGCTGAGCCTGTAATAGGACTGGCTTTGATCGCTTTGCCCATCTTTTTTCTTTATGAAAAGCAGCAAAACAGAAACATTGTTTGGAAAGAGATTGCTTTTGTGTTGCCTCTTTTTGCTGTATACCTGGCCACTAGCCTTTTTTCTCAAATGACACTGGTCTCCGTTAAGTTTTCGTTTGTAAACATAGCGTATATCCTGGTTTTTTATGTCTTGCTTGTGCATTTGTATAAAACATACCCCGGTTTATTTAAAGATATGCTGGTCCTTTTCGGGATGGGCTTTCTGTTAATATCCTTGTGGTCGGCCTATCAATTCTGGCAATATAATTGGGACCCCCTGGTGATGCGGGGGGTATTTAAGCCTTTTTACAATGACCACACCATCTTTGGGGCTTCGGCCGCTCTGTTGGCTGTCCTTTCCGTGGGAATGGCGATGCGTTCAAAGGCGATGGTATGGCGTATGATAGGCTGGGCAGCAGCCTTATTGCTTGTGTCGCTTGTACTCTACAGTACCAGCAGGGGTGCCATGCTTAGCCTCCTGATTGCGTTACTTGTCGCTACGTTCATTGCGGTAAGACCGAAACCCATATATACGGTAATTATATTGGTCGTGATGCTGATGGCAGGTTATTTTTTGTATCCATCTGTCTCGGAACGGGTGCAGCAAACAGAAACCCTGTCATACGAGAGGGAAGCAGGGATGGTCGACCGCACCAGGTCGGTGGCCAATATCACCACCGATGTGTCAAATGTGGAGCGGCTTAACCGATGGGTATCTGCCTGGCGCATGTTTAAGGAACGTCCATTGACAGGTTTCGGACCGGGTACCTACCAATTCGTGTATATCCCTTACCAGGAGGAGCAGTTTATGAACCGGCTTACGGTGACCGACCCCTGGAATCCCCCTGATGGAAGTGGTGGCACCGCCCACTCGGAGTATCTGCTATTGCTCAGTGAAGCAGGCATCTTTGGACTTATCGGCTTTCTTTTGCTTATTGGCAGATGGACATGGTTAACGATGCATCATTGGCGTTTTCATCCCAACAGAAAACAGTTGTTTGTAGCTTTTGTGGCATTAAGCACCTATTTTTTCCATGCGCTGGTGAACAACTTTCTTACGACTGACAAATTTGCTTTTCTGTTCTGGGGCACAGCAGCCTACCTGGTGGCAAGGTACCATCGTACCGGAAAACATAGTACATAATCAAAAAGATAAAGCTAACGATACAAGGTTTTCTGTTTGATATAAGGCTGTAGAAGAACAATATGGGCGCCTTAAAAATGATGGCTGTTCTATCATGCTTTTTTGTCAAGTTTGATTGAAAAAATGGGAACGAATTAAATTATTTGTACATGGCTGAAAGAAATATCTGGATATTGGGTGGCACGGGCTTTATTGGGACAGCCCTCGTTAAACACCTGGAAAAGGATCCTTCAAACAGACTTCATCTTCTGATTCACCGGAAGACACCTTACCGGGAGCTTGAGCGTCATAATACCTTTACAGGCAGCCTTTCAGATATGGATTCTGGCTGGTTTGAAAGGTATCCTCCCGATGTGGTCTTCCACCTGGCCAGACCAGCGGGAAGCAGATCTCTGACAAGACTGTGGGCTGCCCACCGCGGGGAAGTAGCCAACCGGCGGCTTGCAACGACATTGCAACAGCTTAAAAAGCCTCCTGTGGTGGTATACGTTTCCGGATCCCTGCTTTATGGCCAAAGGCCTGATGATGATCCAGCCCATGAGGAAAGCCCACTTGCACCGGCGGCTTTCGCCAGCTACTATCAGCGCAACGAAAAGCCATGGCTCGAAGCCCAGCAAAGCCATATCCTGGATGTACGTTTTGCCAGACCGGCATGGATCGTTGGCCCCTCCTCCTGGTTCATCAGGTTCTTTTACGAACCCATGATAAACAACGGAAAAGTACCTTATTATGGAGATGGCCTGCAACTGATGTCCCTGATTCATCTGGAAGATTGTGCCAGGATGATCGACGCCCTGGCTCGCCACGGCGCAAAAGGGAAAAACCTGAACATCTTCACCGGTAAGCCTGTTCAGCAGAAGCAATTTGCTGGTATGTTGGCATCTTTAGGCGGTGTGAAAACACAGCAATATCCTTTGCGGGCATCCAAAAAGAAATACGGGAAAACAGCCGCCGAAGCCCTGACAACATCTATTCCCCTGCGCAGTTCCTATCCTGAAGTTGCTGACAAGGCTGGGGTTCGATTTCAGGACCATAAAGAACTTATTTCAGATGTGCTGAACGAGCCAAATCATTGAGAAGGCGATCATCATATCTGGATATTTTCGCGGTTGTAATTATTGCGCTGAAGAATGAGATTGCGGAAGACGCGGATGCTGCACGGCACGAACTTTACAGAATCAAGGGATAATTGACTGTTTTTGCCGGGATCAGGTGTGCCTGGGTTTCTGAAAGACAAAAAGCGTGTATTCTCCCCACGACCAGAGAAAGGTTTTGTTCAGTAGCTTATCAGCTTTCCACAGGTAGGGACTGAACTTTCGCAGGAGCTTGTTTAGTCTGTGGTAGTACCACGCCGGATGCAGAATGCTGTAACCTTTTTGTGTAAGTAAAGAATAGCGGGGAAAGGCTGTACGTATTCTTCCGGGACTGTAACACCTGCTGGGAAGGTATTGTGTGGGGGAGTAGCCTCCCCATTCTTTTTTATGCCGGGCAAAAGCGGCACGAAAGCGCAGCTTGAGAAGTTCAATCAGGGTGCCGGCAACGTAGTTTTTGTTCACAAAGGATAAGACCAATCTTCCACCGGGTCTGGTAACCTCCCATAAGCTGTCAGCAGCAATGCTGAGGTCTTCTACAGTATTTAAGGCACCAAAAAAGACATAGACCATATCGAATTGCTGTCCGGGATACAGCTCCTGCAGGTCTTCCACAGAGCCTTTTTCTGCAGTAACATTGTCGAGTCCGTTTGCTGCGATCTTCTGCCTGGCAAGGTCCCGCATGGCAACGGAAATGTCTATTCCTGTCACACGGCAACCGGGGTGGGTATTGCCAAAATGTACCATGTCCAGGCCACTGCCATAACCGACTTCCAGCATACTCCGGAAAGGATAGCGCTTGACCTCTTCACGGAAATCCTGCCGCATACGTTGAAGAACAGGGTTCTTCCAGTACCGGGCGTCGAAATCTTCCGCATCGCCATCGTAATAGTCTTCTACACGGTCATAATACTGTGACATAGCATATGGAGCTTCGCATGTGGTGGCTGAAATGGTTGAGCTTAAAAAACGACCTGTCGTTTTCGGGTTTTATAACGTATTAGAACAGAATTATAGCCGGTCTTATCCTTCTGATAACCACTTAACGGGCTTTGCGGCAGGCTTACGGAAAGCTGTAACCGCGATTGATGATTGATAAGATCAAAGCCATTTTGCAACTCAAACAGGGCAAGCTTCTGGTAGTAACTTTTCATAATTCTGTATTGCTGGTGGTTCGGAAGGTATTTGAGTTCATGGGGTTTGATGCTGAAACTGCCGGCAAATTTGTTGTCATCCATGTGCCGGTATTTTGTTCGAATGATGCGACCGGATAGCTTGAACAGCTTCTTTTCCAATCGATCACCCAACCCATTGTTCAGGATTTTTTCAAAAAGGACCTTGAGAGCAGACGTTTTGTTATTTACAGGCTCTCCGTTTTCTGAAAAACCAGGGTAATAGCTTTTTATCCAGGTGTTTGCATCCATAATGCTTTTATGGATGTCGCTGTTGAAAGTAGGAAGCAAAAAGGCGATTTCAGTAGCCGTGAACCTGTTTTGTTGTGGGATCCTGAGGTGATTTGTGTCCACGAAATAGTTTACGCAAAAGTTTCGGTAGGAATTCCCCAGAAATAGCTTTTTAAACAGGATAAGCAACGAACGTGTAAGCCATAAACGGCCCGGACTGGTGACAATAAAGTAATCGATGTCATCATCTTCCGCGGCATACCCCTTTGAAATCGACCCCGAAATAGAAACACCCCTGACATAAGGGAAGTTTGCAATGATACGTGAATAGCGACGGGCGGATTTCATTCGGTTTATTGCCCGCCTGTTTCCTTCTTTACGACGCCTTACGGTATCTTTTTTCTCTCCGATATAAAAATAGCCGGTATGTTCATTAATCAGACCTTTCCGGACGAGTCCGTGCAATTCTTTTTCCAACCCCTCTCGTTTATGATTGTTAACACCTGCATAACGGAACAACTCATCCGCGGTGAGCGGATAGGAAAACACGTCAAAATAGATTAAAATTTTCAAAAGTTCTTCCAATGCCTGCTTTGTTTAAGTTGTTGTTTTCTGAATCGACAATAAAACAGCTGCTTAACGATACATAAACAAAACAAGGCATGAAAGAGTTCACTATTTTGATATGATTATAGTTCATTATGATATGCCTGGGCTTGAAGATTTTTACAACGGCAAATTGCCGTGTTTTTTCGGCGGCAGGTTTTCCCTTTTGTTTTCGGTCATTTCAAGTGCCTGGATGAGTTTCAGCCGGGTATGGCGTGGGTGAATTACTTCGTCGAGATATCCCAGGCCGGCGGCTTTGTAGGGTGTGCAGAACCTTTCGCGATAATCGGTTACCGCTTCGGCCTTTTCTTCTTCTGATAATTTATTCCGGTACAGAATGCTGACGGCCCCCTCTGGCCCCATCACGGCAATCTCGGCCCCGGCATAGGCGTAATTGACATCGCCACCCAGCTGTTTGCTCGACATCACACAGTATGCTCCCCCGTAGGCTTTACGCGTGATGACATTAATTTTGGGGACGGTAGCTTCCGCATAAGCGTAGATCAGCTTGGCACCATGCTTGATAATGCCCCTATGTTCCTGATCAACGCCGGGAAGGAATCCGGGTACATCGGTCAGGGTGACCAGGGGGATGTTGAAAGCGTCGCAGAACCGGACAAATCGTGCGGCTTTGTTTGACGCATCAATATCGAGCACCCCTGCAAGCGCGTCTGGCTGGTTGGCCACAAATCCCACCGGCTTACCGTTCAGACGGCCAAAGCCTATGGCCACGTTGCGTGCATAATGTGGCTGGACTTCAAAGAAGTGATGGTCATCCGCCACGCTGTAAATGATCTCCTTGATGTCATAAGCTTTATTGGGATTGTCAGGGATAAGATCCTGCAGTTTTTCATCGGTGCGATGGGCAGAGTCGGTGCAGGGCTTCACCGGCGGATCTTCCATGTTGTTGGCGGGCAAAAAGCTGAGCAATTCCCGAAGCATCATTATGGCCTGCTCATCATCTTCGGCACGAAAATGTGCCACGCCACTCTTGCTGTTATGGGTGCTGGCGCCGCCCAGCTCATTCTTGGTTACCTCTTCATGGGTTACCGTTTTGATGACATCAGGGCCGGTCACAAACATGTAACTGCTCTCCCTGGTCATGAAAATGAAGTCGGTGAGGGCCGGGGAATAAACTGCTCCGCCGGCGCAAGGGCCCAATATCGCGGATATTTGCGGTATTACACCGCTGGCTCGTACATTGCGCATAAAAATATCTGCGTAACCTGCCAGACTTTCCACGCCTTCCTGGATGCGGGCACCGCCGCTGTCGTTCAACCCAATCAGGGGAGCACCCATTTTCATGGCCAGCTCCTGGATCTTAACGATCTTATCGGCATTGGCACGACTTAAGGTACCGCCAAAGACGGTAAAATCCTGGGCGAAGACATATATAAGCCGGCCGTCCACCTTGCCATATCCGGTTACTATACCATCGCCGGGGATCTGCTGCTGATCCATCCCAAATTCATGGTTGCGGTGTACCACCAATTTGTCGATCTCCACAAAGGTTTCGGGATCCATTAGCAGTTCAATCCGTTCCCTGGCTGTTTTACGACCCGAGGCATGAATCTTTGCTATACGCTCTGATCCGCCACCCATTTCAGCTTGCCGGTGACGTTTGTCCAGTTCTTCGTTCTTGTTGTTTTTAGGATTATCCATATGTATTGTGTGTTGGTTCAAATCAAAAGATGGAAGGCCGCCAATGGCCTATCAGGTATAATCAATGTAGATAATGCCCTGTCGTGCCTCTACATTGTCTCCTTCTGATGCCTTGATAGCACTGACTACCCCTGATCGCGGTGCCTTGAACTCGCTCTCCATTTTCATGGCAGAAATGACCACTACGGTCTGGCCCTCCTCAACCTGATCTCCTTCATCTACATAGAGTTTGACAACCTTGCCCGGGATAGGAGAGCTGATGACGGAATCGGCTTCATCCTCACCTACCTGGCGGCTTGCCAGGTACTTTGACTCTGCATCGATGATCTCCACCTCAAAGCCTTTTTTCAGGGTGTTTACATTGTATTTTTTGACGCCCTCAATGGGAATCAATTCAACATTAAAGGATTTGTTTCGGTGCAGAATGGAGTAACTCCCTTTGCTGATCTTCACGAAATCAAGTGCATACTCTTTTCCATCGACAGACACAAGGAGCTCATTGCCATTTTGGCTTATGATATCAATCCGGGCAATACGGTCTTTTAGCTTTACTTCGTATGACATGATGAGGCAATCTTAGGGTTAAGAGAATTTTTGCAAAATGTGGAATGCATTTGTTACGGGGTGGCAACCTGCAGCGGTTGTTATAACTTGAGCACACTTCGTACCCTGCTGTAGTCCTTCCAGTTATTTTTCAAAGCCGTCATTTCTTTGGGACTGGCTTTGCGAATTTTGCGCAGGTACTCCATGAGTGCCGAAATCATGACGATGTCCTCGCAAAGCTCATCGCAGGATTCATCTTCTATGAGTAAGGTTTCATTTTCATCAATGAAATGGGTGGTATAATCACCATTTGAAAAATCCCTGGTTAACATGATGCGCTCCAGGAAGTTTAAATTGTTTTTCACCCCTGTAATCTTGAACTCCTGCAAAGCACGCCGGGTGCGCTCCAGGGCTTCCTGCCGGTCTTTTCCCCACACGATCAGCTTGGCAATCAGGGGGTCATAATAGAGCGGGATCTCAAAGCCTTCATAAATGGAGCCATCCACGCGAACACCCACACCATAGGGGATGTCAATATGGGTAACCTTACCCGGGGCCGGCATAAAATTATTGCCGGGGTCTTCGGCATAAACCCGGCACTCTATGGCATGGCCCTGCTGTTGAAGCTCCTCCTGACGATATGTCAGCGGCAGGCCATTGGCGATGTGAATCTGGTCTTTCACCAGGTCAACACCCACAACCCGTTCGGTGATGGGGTGCTCCACCTGCAGACGGGTGTTCATTTCCAGGAAGTAGTAATTCAGGTCTTTGTCAACGATAAACTCGATGGTTCCTGCCCCTTCATAGTCGACTGCTTTGGCCGCTGAAACGGCTGCTTCACCCATCTGCTGACGGCGTTCAGGGGTCAGTATGGGTGAGGGTGTCTCCTCTACAATTTTCTGATGACGTCGTTGCACCGAACATTCACGTTCAAAAAGGTGTACCACATGGCCATACTTGTCTGCCAGAATTTGAAATTCAATATGATGAGGCGACTCAATATATTTCTCAATGAAGACGGCGTCATTTCCAAAGGCGGTTTCGGCCTCCGAACGGGCAGACCGCAGCGATGGGGTTATGTCCGCTTCCGAACTCACCAGTCGCATACCTTTCCCGCCACCACCAGCTGATGCCTTGATCATCACCGGAAGTCCAATCTCATGTATCACATCCAGGGCCTCCTGCTCCGTCGAGATCGCCTTTCCGGCGCCCGGTACAACCGGAACCCCTGCATCCGTCATGGTTTTACGTGCCTTAATTTTATCACCCATGGTGGCGATGGCATATGATGATGGACCGATGAAAATAATGCCCTTCTCCCGGCAGCGCTCCGGGAAATCAGGATTCTCCGATAAAAAACCATAACCTGGATGAATGGCATCCGCACCACTCGAAAGCGCTGCCGCTATTATGTTTTCAATATTCAGATAAGACTGTACCGATGTCGAGGGACCAATGTGCCACGCTTCATCAGCATACAGCACATGCATTGCGCGGCGGTCCGCATCCGAATAGACAGCCACCGTACCAAGACCCAGCTCCCGGCATGAACGAATAATGCGTACCGCAATCTCTCCGCGGTTTGCAACCAATACCTTTTTGATCATAGGGTGTTTTTTCGTGGGAATTATAGTAGTGTAAAATTAAACATAATTTTAAAACATGAAAGCACAAGTACTATAAGTATAAGTATAAGTA
>CAYMDX010000087.1:0-9750 GCA_964389125.1 uncultured Bacteroidales bacterium | reverse complement strand
ACTGATATACAAACATTAACACAAATACAAACACATGAAAGAAGACTTCATAGCCTGGCTCTGGAAATACCGCCTTCTTTACGGGCATCGATTACAAACCACCACTGGTGAACCGGTGGAAATCATCGACCCTGGCCTGGAAAATAACAACTCGGGACCGGATTTCCTGGCGGCAAGGGTACGCATTGGTGAAACGCTATGGGCGGGCAACGTGGAACTGCATGTTTGTTCGTCAATGTGGTATGGCCATCAGCATCATCTCGATCCAGCCTATGACAACATCATATTGCATGTGGTACATAACCACGACAGGGAGGTTTGCAAGCAGAACAATGAGTCGATTCCGCATCTGGAAATCAAAGGGCGTTACGACCCGAAGCTGCATCATAACTATCAATTGTTATTAAACAGCCGGTCATGGATCCCTTGCGAACGGCTTATCAACAGGGTGGATAATTTTATCCTGCAACACTGGCTCACACGCTTACTTGTTGGCCGGCTGGCAAGAAAGGCCGATGAGCTTAAACAGTATTTGTATTATTTTGATAACCATTGGGAAAAGACGTTTCTGTTTGCTGTAGCCCGTTCACTTGGCGGGAAAGCCAACGCAGGCACATTTGGAATGCTTATCCAGCGTACCCCCTGGCATGTACTGGCCAAGAATCATGATCAGCTTCCGCTTGTAGAAGCGTTGTTATTCGGCCAGGCCGGTTTACTGAGCGGGACCTTTCAGGATCCATATGTGTGCCGTTTGCAAACCAACCATCATTACCTGCAAAAAAAATACGCCTTACCTGCCCCACTTGCCCCTTCTTTGTGGAAGTATTCGAGGATGCGTCCGGCCAACTTTCCCGATATCCGTATTGCCCAACTGGCCGGAATCATTAATAAAACAGAAGCACGACCGTTTATGGCCGCATCCGTGGACTTATCTGCCGAAGACATATATCATTTATTCGCGGTAAGTACATCTGAATACTGGTCGGAGCACTACCGGTTCGGCAAGCCATCGGCAACCTGTCATAAACAACTGGGTCAAACCACAATCTATCGCATTTTTATCAACACCCTTGCGCCTGCACTATGTATCTATGGGAAAGAAAAGCAGCTGTCAGGGTGGATTGGCCGGGCGGTATCCCTTCTTGAACAGCTTCCGCCGGAAGAAAATGGGATCATCAGGGAATGGCGCCGTATTGTGCCGGCACCAATAAATGCAGCAGAAACCCAGGGCCTTCTGGAATTGAGAAAACAGTATTGTGTTCCCAAAAAGTGCCTGCAGTGTTCACTAGGTCATGTTATTCTTAGCCGGCCTACAAAACAACCGGAAGCATAAACGGCCAACCATGGTCACATCATTCCATCGGAACACAAACACGGATAATGGTACCGGCCGCTCTCTCCACAGAGATATCCCCACTTAACTGGTCTTTAACAAGCATATGGGCCAGTTGCATACCAATATAGTCCGATTCGGTTTCATCCGATGAGACTGGCATACCGCAACCATTATCCTTCACCTCCAAATTCAACTGATCATGATGATCACGCCTGAACGTAACATGAATCCACGGATGCCAGCTACTTCCCGTATCACAATTGGTAAAAGCATGCCGGAAAGCATTGGTCAGGAGTTCATTGGCAACCAACCCAAGTGGTACACCCAGATCTACTGTCAACTTTGTGTCATCCGCATCCAGGAAAACCTCCGGCTTCAGATGATTATGGCTATCATCAGGCATGATGTCAATCAAACGTTTTAGCATATCTTTAAAGTCAACCTCGCCATAATCCCCTTCTATCTGTGTGTGCTCATGAACCATCAGCACCGTATTGATTCGCTGATATAAATCACGTATATCTTTATGGGCGTCAATAACATCAACGTTTTTACCACTTGCCTCCAATATGGACAATATAAAACGCAGGTTCTTGTATACCCTGAAATGGATCTCTTTCATTAAAATCTCCATTTCGCCAATCTCTTGCTGAATGGTTTTCTCCGTCCGCATCCTTTGGGTCATCTCCAACCTTCTTGCTCTGTTGGCAGCTGATATCTCTCTGGTATGCATGTTGAGTTCTTTACTCAGCTGGTTGCTGGTGTCTTTCAGGGATTGCTCATTGTCGGTCCTGGTTTGTATCTCCTTTTTTAACTGTTCTGATTGCAACAAATCTTCTCCATAAAAAAATAAACCATACAGATCGCCAAAAGAATCAACCAGCCTGTCGCAGGAGAGCCTTACCGGAATGCTTTTCCCGGACAGCGATAAAACTTTCAACTCATGAGGACCAGCATGGCCATCGGTTAATGCTTTTTTAATCAAAGCATCGGCGTCTTTTTCATGTAGAAAAGTATAGATATTTCTTCCCTTCAGAGAATGTTGACCATTACAAATCAAGCGGTCGATGAAAGAATTACATCTTAATATCTCACCATCTTTATCACAAACCACCAGGATTTTGCTTATTTCATTGAACAGCGCTGGTGCGGCCTGCAAATAGGTCAGACCATGAGCAGGATAGCGTAATGTCACATAAGCCATACCCAACATAACCGGCATGAAAAACATATGAGACATCCGAACATAGATTTCGATTAGAAAAACAGGAATAACATAGTCATAAATAACAACCAATAACAGTGAGGCTGCAGTCAGACAGACGCTCAAATTCATTTTTCGTTTGTCCGTTTTTGATAGGGATTGTTCGCTCCAAATAAAAAACAGGACTGGAATAAAAACGGCGGTTGCGGTTATTATCCCGAAGAAAATACTATTAAGAACGGTAAACAAAGCATTAAGGTGGACATCCGTAGCTGATGGTGATATTAGGTCAACGACCCCTTTCATGATAAACGAAAAGGAAAAAAACAATCCAATCAGCATGAGAACCACATAAGCTATTTGATAGGTGTTCTTCTTCTTAGAGATTTTTCTGAGCAGGGCAAGAAATCTGAATAGCAGGAATGGGGCAAAAGCCAGACCGGCATATACAATGATATTCCAACTTGCTGTATAGTCGGGATAGGTTAGAAAATAAGAAAAGATCAACAGCAATGACCAGCAGGCAAAATACAGTGACAGATAAAAGAACGACCGGTTCAGGCTACTGTGGAGGCTTTTTAATGATACATAAAACCCCAGCTGTAGAAAAAAAACAAATGCAACAATGCTAATCAACAATACCAGGCTCATGATATAAAGGGGGTTTATGGCTTGCCAGTTCCTTAAAAACAATTGTTACACGCGTCCCCTCATGGTTGTTATAATAGATTTCACCATGAATATAATCATTGACAAGGACGTCTACCATCTGCAATCCAACCTGTTTATAGAGTGGTTGATCATTGTCGAGGGGTATTCCGATACCATTGTCCTCAACAGTCAAGGAGTACCCGTTATCCGACCAGCTGAACGCCACATTTACAAAAGACCTGGCAACAGACCCTCGACTATTAACCATTGAAGGTGGAAACGCATATTTCAACGAATTTGAAAGCAATTCATAGATAATAATACCACATGGTATGGCATGTTCAATGGTAATTTCATCATCAGCCATTAAAATATGAATGCTTACATGCTCCTGAGCAGTAATTTTGCTTTTCAGTTCTTTGGTCATTTTAGCGATAAAGTTGCCAAAATGAATGCGCGTGACATAGGGGGATTCATACATATATTCCTGTATAACAGCTATATCTCTCACTCTTACGGACATATCCCGAAAGATTGTCCGACATTCTGCACACACCTTCTTTTGACCATGCATGAGGTTAACAAGAGAGACCACCATTTGCATATTGTTTTTTACCCGGTGATGAATCTCTCGTAAAATTTTCTTTTTGGTCTCAAGTTCCTTTAGTTTTTTCTGTTCCAGGTTATCGCTTTTCTGTATTTCACGTTGCAGCGACGCATTGGCATATTCAAGTTCCTTTTTCCTGGAAGCTATAGACCCTTCCAGTTCCTTTCGCTTTTGTACCAATTCAAAATCAGTGTTCATACGTTCCCTGATCTGCTTACATAATTCCATTCTGTTCCGGTAATCGAATCCGGTAAGAACAAAGCCGGCAATATGTCCGGCCTTATCATGGATTTTCAAAACAGAGACATGAACAGGAAATGCTGTTCTTTTTTTGGTTATCAGAAGACAAACCCCTGATTGCGTATTTTTGCCTTTTTGGGCAGCAGACAATTGCTCACGGATGAATTCACTTTCCTGAAAGAAGCAATCAAGGTCTTTTCCGATTAGCTCTCCAGCGGAATAATGCAACATTTTTTCTGAAAACCTGTTCACAGAGGTAATTTTTCCGTTATGATCCACGAAAAAAACAAACTGCCTGATTTTCTCAAAGAACAAAACAGCGATTTCATCCCACCTGTCGGTGTGAATATTTGTAATGATCAACAAATAGAATACCATGCCTGCCAATGGAAGAGAAGCCAGATGGAGAATAGGTGTAACCGGGTTTAACGTCTGAAAGGAAAACAGCAGATCAGGTAAAAACCCTAAGAACACAGCCAGGGGCCAGGTGATGGCCATGACATAAAATCCAAGGCGCTGTTTGTTGTTCATGGTATTGTTTTGTTTCCTGTGCCAGTAGAACAAAGATCCTAAAAACAGTATCGAACTAATCAGCACATATACAGCCAGCAGCCAGAACCAGACGCTAAAGTTGGCTGCCGGTGAAGGCCATAACATCCCAGCTTCCCTCGGAAACAAATAATAAGGAAGTATATTCCATTTATAACTGATGATAAGGAATACAGCCAGCGGAATTTGCCCGTACAAATACAATTTTCTTAGAACAGTAAAGGGGTTTCCGGTAAAGCTTTGGATAAAATAGACCAATACCGCCGGGAAAATGATCCAACTGGCCTGTGCAAGAGAATCCACAATTTGCAGGGTTCCCCGGCAATCACAAATGGAGGTAATAAAATATAGTAAGGATAGGATCGAGAGCACCATGGTCGCCACACCAAAAGACATATTGGTGTCATTGCGCTTCATTGACCTGAACACATGTAAAGAAGCCTGCAAATACAGCAAAAACGTTACAAAAGAAAGAAAGCTATAAAGCATCATTTGCATCTACTGTATGATGGGGCAAACTAGCAGGATGGCTGACAAGCAGCGCTAATTCTGGTCTGAAAGAAACCTTTCGGCTTCGATAGCAGCCATACATCCGGTACCGGCGGCAGTAACTGCCTGACGATACACGTGGTCCTGAACATCTCCTGCGGCAAAAACGCCAGGCACACTGGTCCTGGTTGAATCTGCAACGGTTTTTACATAGCCGTTCTCATCCATGTCAAGCTGGCCTTTAAAAATAGAACTGTTGGGTTTGTGCCCGATGGCAACAAAAAAACCTTCCACATCCAGACGCGTTTGTTCACCGGAATTAACATCCTCTATAATAACGCCATTGACAGTTTTGTCACCGACAATCTCTTTCGGGATATGATTCCAGACCATCTCAATATTTGAGGTTTTCTTCACACGGTGCTGCATGGCCTTGGAGGCCCTGAGTTCATCGCGCCTGTGAATCAAATATACTTTCTTGCAGAGCTTGGCCAGATAAGAGGCTTCTTCACAGGCCGTATCTCCCCCGCCTACAACAGCTACAGTAAGTCCCCGGTAGAAAAATCCATCGCAGGTGGCACACGCCGACACACCAAAACCGTTAAACCTGGCTTCCGACTCAAGGCCCAACCACCTGGCTTCAGCACCAGTTGCAATGATCAGCGTTTCAGCCAGCACCTCCTTTTTATCATCGATGGTTACTTTGAACGGACGCTCAGAAAGATCTGCTGCGGTGGCCATGCCAAACCGGACATCTGTCCCGAATCGTTCCGCCTGCTTCTGGAAATCCATCATCATATCAGGCCCTTTGGCACCTTCCGGATAACCCGGATAATTTTCCACATCCGTTGTAATGGTCAGCTGGCCACCAGGCTGCAAGCCCTGATAAACCAGAGGCTGTAAGTCCGCCCTGGCTGCATAAATGGCTGCTGTATAGCCGGCAGGACCACTTCCGACAATCAAACACTTTACCTTCTCCGATTGATCACTCATGATTTGATTTATTTTATTGTTAAAGCTATAAGTTTATTCGCATGCAAATGTATACACAATAAATGAACCTATCTATATGGCTATTTATGTTTTATCTCCTGTAAGTTTTTTATTACCTGTTTAACACTATGCTGATTCTCTATACAAATTTAGAAAAATGCCACGACCATTAACAATTTTTGACATTTTTCTTTTAGGGAAAATAATCGTAAGTTTGTACATAGTGTACATGGCGGCAAATTACATCTACCGGTTTTAACTGGCAGACCGGATCAATGGGTCGCCTTCTATCTTTTATCAAAAACAGTGTATTGCATTTTACCAAAACCTGCTATATCATGATGACACGTTTAACTGTTAATCCAGTATTCATAATTGCAATCGCCCTGATGATAATGACAAACAACTGCACACACCGCGCACATGAAGCTAATAACGGACAACAGGAAGCTGCCGGTGAGGACATCTCCGCAGCCACCATTTCGAAGGGGAATAATCAATTCGCTTTTGATATCCTGGGGCAGTTACCTCACGAAGACGAAAACCTGGTGATATCTCCATTTAGTATATCAACCGCTATAGCCATGACCTATGCGGGCGCCCGTGAAGGAACCCAGGAGCAGATGGCCGAAATTATGCACTTTGACCGTGACCAGGACCGTTTTCATCGTGGTTACAGCAACTACCTTCAATCCTTAAGCGAGCTTATTGAGGAGGATATCCGGTTAAATATTGCCAACAGTCTGTGGGCACAGGAGGATTATCATTTTTTGGACAGCTTTTTTGAGATTGTTCAGCAAAACTATGATTCCGAAACCTTTCAGGTGGACTTTAAAACCAACAGGGAAGAGATACGGGAGAATATCAACCGATGGGTATATGATGAAACCCGGGAAAAGATTGAAGACCTGATAGCACCTGGCGTATTAACCAGAGATACACGTTTGGTGCTGGTTAATGCCATTCACTTCTGGGGTGCCTGGATGAAGGAGTTTGACCCTGAGCTTACCAAAGAAGACCGGTTTTTTATGGAAAATGATGACACGGTAATGGCGGATTTTATGAGCCGGGAAGACACCCTCCCCTATTATGAGGATGAGCGCTTGCAGGCATTGGAGATCCCCTATTCGGGAGGAGATTTTTCCATGATGATGGTGCTGCCCCGGGAAGGTATTACAACCAGGGACATTGAAGCAACCCTGGATGCACAATCTTTTGTCAGTCTCACCGACAGCATGGAAGAAACAGCCTTAAAAGCATTCATCCCCAAGTTTGAAGGCGAAACCAAGGTAGACCTGGAAGATATATTCATGAACATGGGCATGGAGCTTCCCTTTAGCAGGGATGCAGATTTCTCGGGCATGACCGGTGATCTGGAACTGGTTATCGACAAAGTAATCCACCAGGCCATGATAGAGGTCGAAGAAGAGGGTACGGAAGCCGCCGCTGCCACTGCGGTTGTAGTCATACGAAAAACAGCCATCGACCCGGATGAGCCGCCTGTTTTCAGGGCAAACAGACCATTCCTGTTTTATATCAAAGACAATATCAACCAAAGCATCTTGTTTGCCGGGCGCGTCATGAACCCGGAAAAATGATCCGGGAAAAATATCCGCCTGAACCGGCACTAATGTCGCTTAACGACGAACAGTACTACAACACGCTGGTCGAATACGATCGGTCACTGGAAAACCTTACAGAGACTATCCGGGAAACGGAGTTTAAAAACAATGGCCCGAAAGGCTAAGGTGTCAAAACTTTCCCTGATACAGCCGGTATTGCTACGCGCAACACATTGTCATCAATGGTATAATGTTCCCCGCTGATCCTGTCAGTAAAGGACGCCGGCAGGTCATCTATCTCCTGCAGAGGCAATGCCAGCTCCCTTTCCTGTTCGTCGCGGTTGATGAGTACCAGCACCAGGTCATCATTCGTATACCTGGCAAAGGCCATCACGCCGGGGACATCATGGTTGGGTAGCAGCTTGCAGGTGCCTGTCCGCAAGGCGGGATGCTCCGCCCGCAGGTTACCCAGTGTGCTGTACCATTGATGGAGGTCGTGATCAAAAGCAACGGTATCTCTTGGACGGGGACGGGAATACGGGTGATTTATCTCATCATCATAGTCCATATCGGGCCAAAGCATTGGCTTACGGTCGTCGGGGTCGTCAGCACCCCATAAACCGGCTTCCGTTCCGTAAAAAACCATGGGGGCACCCACCCAGGTATATTGAAACAGGGAAATCAGTCGTTGCAACTGTCGCCCGGAAGCATCAGGAGCACGCACATCATAGCGGTTATCGATATCCCGTATCTTGCTGTTTTCCTTATAAGCAAATTCATCATTCACGATCATGCTGGCAAGCCGCTCGGTGTCATGGCCATCCATCAGGTTTTGCATAGCGGTATTAACATTGTGCGGAAAATCGTTTTGCAACGAATCAAGCCTTTGGCCAAATGCATCAGCAGTCAGGGTTTTCTGAATAAAAAAGGCATGGGTGGCATACGCCCAGCGATAATTCATCACCACGCCAAAGAGGTCGTCGGCGATAAAATCCCGTGCGGCTTCATCCCATATCTCTGCAATTGTCAAAGCTTCCGGATTAATACTGTACACCAGCCCGTGCCAGTCACGCCAGAAATCTTTCCCTACCTCTTCCACAACATCCAGCCGCCATCCGTCAACGCCTCTTTCCACATCTCCATCAGGGGCCATCCAACGGCGGGTTACATCAAAAATATGTGCTTTTATACCGGGGTGAATATCCTCCTCCCTTTCCGTAAACTCGGGCAAGCCCTTGTATCCCCACCAGCCTTCATAATCAAACCCGTCATCCAGATCATCATCAAAAGCCGTAATCTTGTACCAGTCGCTGTAGGGAGAATCCTCACCGTGCTCACGAATATGGCGAAAAGCCCAGAAATCACGGCCGGTATGGTTCCATACCCCGTCAATAATTACCCGGATATCACGCTCCCTGGCTTCATCCAGTAGTTCAAGGAACAGTTTATCGGCAGATGTCCATTGCCAGGTCTCCGGATCGTTGGGGTCTTCCTGTTTCATGATTTCGATATCTCCCTCCGGGTCCGGACCGAAATGGCGGTCAATATGATGGTAATGGCTTGCGTCGTATTTATGCAAGGATACCGCATCAAACACCGGATTGAAATAAATAGCCGTTACACCCAAATCTTCCAGGTAATCAAGTTTGTCGATCACGCCCTGCAGGTCACCCCCATAGCGGCGGGTGTACACAAAATCGTAAAATTCGGGGCCTATACGCTGCTCCCAGTCAGCACGCTGATACCAATCGCCTGTCCATGGCGAAACCTCCCACCCTTCAGGTGCGCCCAGGTCCCAGCCATGAGGGTCTCCAACACGCTCAGCAATAGGATCATTGGTTGTGTCAGCATTATGGAAACGCTCCGTGAATATCTGGTACCATACCACATTTTGTGCCCATTCAGGGATATTGGCACCTGTTTGTTCAGGCGCCTCGTCAGACATGACCAAACCCGGAAAGATCAGGAAGGTCAGCATTAAGAATATTGTAATCATTACATAAAAGATTCGCATAGTTCTGTTATTTTTGTTTATCACTTTGATGATAAAGATACAAAAAAGCAAACATAGCAATCAAAATTTGCTTCTCAACAAGAATTTAACTATTTTAGATTATTA